>CASFBD010000039.1 GCA_949292885.1 uncultured Bacillota bacterium | reverse complement strand
CGCTCTGCAAGGTCGACAGCAACGATGAGCGCGAAAATGACCACTGCGATGACGCAGAACACGATGATAGAGATCAGCGTGCCGATGTCAAAACCGTTAGCAATCGTATCCTCGATGGGAGAAATGATGAGCGTGAGGCCCGCGGTGGAGATGATACCGATGAAGATGATCATCGAGATACCGTTGCCCACACCGTATTCGGTAATGCGTTCGCCCAGCCACATGGTGAGCATGGCGCCTGCCGAATACACGATGACCATGTAAATGTACACGGCCCATTTCTGATTGCCGAACAGATTGATGATCTGCGAGCTGATGGCGCTGTCCTGCGCGAAGTTGATGATGATGCCGATCGCCTGCACGATAGCGAGCGCAAGCGTGAGGAACCGGGTGATCGCCGCAATTTTTTTCTTGCCTTCTTCACCCTGTTTGGAAAGCCGTTCGAGCGCGGGAATACCAACGCTGAGCAGCTGGATGATAATGGACGCGTTGATGTACGGTCCGATACCGAGCGCGAACAGCGTGCCGTTTGCAAGCGCGCCGCCCGTGACGGCGTTCATGAGATTGAGGAAGTTGTTGCCTTCGATCACCGATTCAAACTGCGCTCCGTCCAGGCCGGGCACGGGAATGTAGCAGCCGATCCTGTACACGAGCAGCAGAAGCAATGTGATCAACAATTTCTTCCGGATCTCTTTGACTTTAAATGCGTTCTTTAAAGTTTCGAACATCTTGCTCTCCTAAAAATGAAGTCGGTCTCCGCGGCCCTCGGGGCGAGCGGAAATCAGAGGGTTTCCGCCGTGCCGCCGGCCTTTTCGATCGCTTCCTTCGCAGACGCGGAGAACTTGGCTGCCTTGACGGTGAGCGCAACGTTGAGTTCGCCGCTGCCCAGCACTTTCAGGCCACAGTTTTCCTTGACCTGTTTGGCAAGTTTGTTCGCCATGACAAATTCATAATCGACGACCGTGCCTGCCGCGCAATTCGCCAATTCGGAAAGGTTGACGATGACGTATTCCTTGCGGAATTTGTTGTTGAAGCCGCGTTTGGGGAGCCTTCTGTGGATCGGGGTCTGGCCGCCTTCAAATCCGGGACGAACGCCGCCGCCCGAACGCGCCCACTGGCCCTTGTGGCCCTTGCCGCTCGTTTTTCCCAGGCCGGATCCGATGCCCCTGCCAAGACGCTTGGCGGGCGTGTTCGATCCGATTGCCGGTTGTATCGTATCAATTCTCATAATTGCAAAGCTCCTTACAGCGTCTCGACCTTTACAAGGTGAGATACTTTTTTGATCTGCCCCTGAATGGCGGGGGTATCTTCATGCACGCGGAAGGAACGGATCTTCTTCAGTCCCAGTGCGGCGACCGTGTCTTTCTGCGTCTGCGTGCTGCCGATGGTGCTCTTTACAAGCGTTACTTTGATCTGTGCCATAACTTCCTCCTCAGCCGAGAATCTCTTCCACGGTCTTGCCGCGAAGCGCCGCGACCTGTTCCGCGGTTTTCAGATCCGCAAGCCCCGCGATCGTAGCTTTGACGCAGTTGATCGGGTTGCTGGTGCCGTGAGATTTGGTGCGGATATCCTTGATGCCCGCGCATTCCATGATGGCACGGACGGGGCCGCCCGCGATCACGCCGGTACCTTCGGGAGCGGGGAGCATATGAACGTGACCCCTGCCGAACTTTCCGTCCACTTCGTGAGGGATGCTGGCGCCGACCATGGGAACGTTGATCAGGTTCCTCTTCGCCTGTGCGGTTGCCTTTTCGATGGCTTCGGGAACTTCGTTTGCCTTACCCGAACCTGCGCCTACTCTGCCCTTGCCGTCGCCGACAACGACCAGCGCCGCAAAGCGCATATTGCGGCCGCCCTTGACGACCTTGGTGACGCGGTTGACCTGGATCAGCTTTTTGATGAACCCGTCGTTTTCTTCCTGTCTTCTTTGAGGTCTTCTCTCTTCTCTTGCCATTGATCTCTCCTCCCTCAGAATTTGAGCCCGGCTTCTCTCGCGCCGTCTGCAACGCCCTTGACACGGCCGGTGTAGATGTAACCGCCGCGGTCAAAGACGACCGTTTCGATGCCCGCCGCAAGCGCCTTTTTGGCAGCTTCCGCGCCGACGACCTTGGCTGCTTCCGTCTTGGTCAGTCCGGAAACCTTTTCCTTGATCGCCTTTTCCATCGTGGAAGCGGAGACGAGGGTGACGCCCTTCACGTCGTCGATCACCTGCACATAAATGTGATTCAGGCTCCTGTAAACGTTGAAGCGGGGCGTTTCGGCTGTGCCGGATACCTTTTTGCGGACGCGAGCATGACGCTGCACCCTGTCCGCGTTTTTATCAAATTTAGAAATCATATCTTACGCTCCTTTATTTGCCCGCGGTCTTGCCTTCCTTACGCTCGATCACTTCATCCTTGTAGCGGATGCCGTAGCCGTGGTAAGGTTCGGGTTCGCGCAGCGCGCGGATATTCGCCGCGATCTGTCCCACTTTCACTTTGTCGATCCCGCTGACAGAGATCTCCGTCTGCGTGGGGCAGTCCAGCTTGATCCCCTCCACTTCCGAAAACTCGATGGGATGGGAGAATCCGATGTTGAGCACGATCTTGTTGCCCTGTTTTGCCACTTTATAACCGACGCCGTTGATGATGAGGCTCTTCGTGTAGCCGGCGGTGACGCCCGTCACCATGTTGTGCAGGAGCGCCCTGTACAACCCGTGCTTTGCCTTAACGTCCGAAGACTCGGTTGCGGGGGTGAGCACCGCGTGCCCGTTTTCCACCGTAAGGGAGATCCTTGCGTCGATGTCCTGTTCCAGCGTGCCCTTGGGCCCTTTCACGATCATCTTGCCGTCCTTGACTTCGACCGTGACGCCTGCGGGAAGCGCGACAGGCATTTTTCCGATTCTGGATATTGCCATTGCGTGTGCCTCCTTACCAGACGAAACAGAGCACTTCGCCGCCCACGTTGGCAGCTTTTGCCTGTTTGTCCGTCATAATGCCTTTGGACGTGGACACGATGGCCGTACCCAGCCCTCCGAGAACCTTGGGCATCTTTTCCGCGCCGGAATAGCTTCTCAGACCGGGTTTGGAAACCCTTTTCAGTCCGGAAATGACCGACTTGCCGCCCTCGGCGTATTTGAGTTCGATCGTGATCTTGCCCGACAGGCCGTCGTCCACAAACTCGACGTTTTTGACATAGCCTTCCGAAAGCAGGATGTTTGCGATCGATTTTTTCATATTGGATGCAGGAACTTCCACCTTTTCATGCTTGGCGGTGATTGCGTTCCTGATTCTTGTAAGCATATCTGCGATAGGATCTGTCATGATGTGCCTCCTTACCAGCTCGCCTTTTTCACGCCGGGGATCTGCCCCTTGTACGCGAGGTTGCGGAAGCAAATACGGCAGATACCGTATTTGCGAAGTACAGCGTGCGGACGGCCGCAGATGCTGCAGCGCGTGTAAGCCCGCGTGCTGAATTTGGGCGTTCTCTGCTGTTTATTGATCATGGATTTCTTTGCCATAAGTCCGTTTCTCCTTATTTCTTGAAGGGCATACCCATTGCCGCAAGAAGCTCTCTCGCTTCTTCGTCCGTCTTTGCCGTGGTGACAAAGCAGATGTCGAACCCGCGGATCTTTTCCACCTGATCGTAAGAGATCTCGGGGAAGATCAGCTGTTCCTTGACGCCCAGAGCATAGTTGCCCCTGCCGTCAAAGGAATCTGCGGGTACGCCGCGGAAGTCGCGCATTCTGGGGAGCGCGATGGACACGAACTTATCGTAGAATTCGTACATTCTGTCCTTTCTGAGGGTGACTTTCACGCCGACGGTCATGCCTTCGCGAACTTTGAAGTTTGCGACGGATTTCTTCGCCTTGGTGAGCACGGGCTTCTGACCCGCGATCGCTTTCAGCTCGTCGTGCGCGATCTGAACGCTCTTCGCGTTGTCCTTGATGTCGCCCAGACCGGAATTGATGACGATTTTTACGAGTTTGGGAACCTCGTTGATGTTCTTATAGCCGAACTTCTTGACGAGGTAGGGAACGACTTCCGTTTCGTAAGCCGCCCGGACTCTGTTCTTTTCTTTTTCTGCCATTTGGTGTTACCTCGCCTCAGTCCTTCTTCTCTTCGGCCGCCTCTTCTTTCTTGGCGGTACGTTTTCTCGTTCTCTTCTTGGGAGCTTCTTCCGCAGCCGCGGCAGCTTTGCTCTGCTTCTTATAAGCCTTGTCGAGAACGGCGCCGCACTTGCAGACGCGGACTTTCTTCATTTTGCCGTCCTGTTCGACGAACGAGTGCTTCACGCGGGTAGCCTTGCCGCAAGCGTCGCAGATGACCATGACGTTGGAGGCGTCGATGGCGCCCTCACGTTCGATGATCTGGGAAACGGCGTTGGCCTTTCTCGCTTTCTGATGCTTTTTCTGGAGGTTGACGCCCTGCACGGTAACGCGGCCGGCTTTGGGAGAAGTGGAAACCACTTTGCCCGTCTTGCCTGCGTCCTTACCCGTGAGCACGACGACCGTATCGTTCAATTTAACGTTCATTGCTCGCTCCTCCTTACAGCACTTCGGGAGCCAGGGAGATAATACGCATATAGTCCTTATCTCTCAGTTCTCTCGCGATGGGCCCAAAAATACGGGTCCCTCTGGGCTGCTTCTGGTTATCTATGATGACTGCGGCGTTGTCGTCGAAGCGGATGTACGTGCCGTCCGCCCTGCGGATGCCCTTGCTGGTTCTGACGATGACTGCCTTTACGACTTCGCCTTTCTTGACGGCGCCGCCGGGAGTTGCGGTTTTGACGCTCGCGATGACCACGTCGCCGATGTTGCCGCTCTTTCTGAACGAACCGCCCAGAACCCTGATGCACATGAGCTCTTTTGCACCGGAGTTGTCCGCCGCTTTAAGCCTTGTCTGTGGTTGTATCATATGGCTCTTTCTCTCCTTATAATATTACTTCGCCTTTTCGACGATCTCGGCGACTCTCCAGTTCTTGTCCTTGGAGAGTTTTCTCGTCTCGACGATGCGGACTTTGTCGCCGACGACGCATTCGTTGGCTTCGTCGTGTGCTTTGATCTTCTTGGTCCTGGTGATGGTCTTTTTGTAGAGAGGGTGTTTGCTCTTGTCGACGATGGCGACGACAACAGTCTTATCCATTTTGTCGGAAACGACAAGCCCGACTCTTTCTTTTCTTAAATTTCTTTCCATGATTGATTAACCTCTCGCCTTGATCTCTCTCTCGCGGATCACGGTGTTAACGCGCGCGATGTCCTTCTTGCAGGACGCTATCGTCATCGGATTGTCGAGCTGGCCCGACGCATGACGGAAACGGAGGTTGAAAAGCTGCGTTTTCAGCTCGCTGAGCTTATTCTTCAGCTCCTCGTCTGTCATGTTGTGAAGTTCTTTCCCTTTCATTAACCTTCACCGCCTTCTGTAATTTTTTCGACTTCTTCGTCGCCCGTTACGGGGTTTGCCTGACCCTTGACCATGAATTTGGTCTTGATGGGCAGCTTGTGACCGGCGAGGCGCATTGCTTCGCGTGCCACGTCCTCGGGAACGCCCGCCATTTCAAACAGGACTCTGCCCGGTTTGACGAGGGCTACCCAGTATTCCACCGCACCTTTACCGGAACCCATACGGGATTCTGCGGGGTGACGCGTGATAGGTTTGTGCGGGAAAATGTCGATCCAGACCTGACCGCCGCGCTTGATGAAACGCGTCATTGCGATACGCGCTGCCTCGATCTGACGGGAGGTGATGCGCGCCGCGTCCACGGCCACCAGGCCGTATTCGCCGTATGCGACTTTATTGCCCTTGTGCGCCTGACCCTTCAGGCTGCCGCGGTGCTGCTTTCTTCTCTTGACTCTCTTAGGGATTAACATATTATCTGTTCCCTCCTTCCTGCGCCTTTGCCCTGAGCACTTCGCCCTTGTAGATCCAGACTTTTACGCCGATCATACCGAAGGTGGTGTGTGCTTCCGCAAAACCGTAATCGATGTCCGCGCGCAGCGTCTGCAGAGGAATGGAACCCTCGTGATACTGTTCGCAGCGGGCGATCTCCGCGCCGTCCAGACGGCCGGAAACCATCATCTTGACGCCCTTGACGCCCGAACGCATCGCCTTGCCGATCGCCTGCTTCATTGCGCGGCGGAAAGACATACGCTTTTCGAGCTGCTGGGCAACACCCTCCGCAACGAGCTGTGCGTCGCCGTCCGGCTTGCGCACTTCCGTCACGTTGATGACCACTGCCTTGCCGTTGGTGAGCTTTGCAAGGTCTTTCTTGATCACTTCGATCTCTGCGCCCGCTTTGCCGATCAGAACGCCCGGCTTGCCCGTGCAGACGGTGACCACGATTCTGTTTGCCGCGCGCTCGATGAGGATCTTGCTGATCGCAGCGGCATAGTATTTGTTTTTGATGAATTTACGGATCTCGTAGTCCTCTTTGAGGTTTTTCCCGAAATCCTTTTTATCGGCATACCACTGGGTGTCCCAGCCCTTGATGACGCCGACTCTAAGACCGTGTGGATTAACTTTCTGTCCCATGACGAATTCTCCTTACTTACTCTGTACGTCAAGAATGACTGTGATGTGGCTGGTTCTTTTGAGAATGGAATGCGCCCTGCCCTTGGAAACGGGGTTCATGCGCTTGAGCGTGGGACCCTGGTCCGCAAAGGCTTCGGAGACGACGAGGTCGCCCCTGTCCATGTGGAAGTTGTGCTCTGCATTCGCCGCAGCGGAAAGCAGCACCTTTTTGACGGGTTCAGCCGAAACGATGTTGGCGTATTCGAGGATCGCCGCCGCTTCGTTCACGCTCTTGCCGCGGATGAGCGCAAGCGCCCTGCGCACTTTGTAAGGGCTCATGCGGATATGCCTTGCGGTCGCGTAAGGACGTTTGTCCTTGTTTTCCGCGATCTTTTTCGTCTTTTCACGCGTATTTTTAGCCATTTTGTATTGCGCCTCCTCTTACTTCTTCGCCGTCGTCTTGCCGCCGGAATGACCTTTAAAGGTCCTGGTGGGAGCAAACTCGCCGAGCTTGCAGCCGACCATATCCTCGGTGATGTACACGGGAACGTGCTTTCTTCCGTCGTGAACGGCGATCGTGTGGCCTACCATCTGGGGGAAGATCGTGCTCGCTCTCGACCAGGTTTTGAGAACTTTTTTATCGTTTGCCGCGTTGAGCTCTTCGACTCTTTTGAGAAGTCTGGCTTCAACGTAAGGCCCTTTCTTTACGCTTCTGCTCATTTGGATGATCCTCCCTTAATTGATGCGCTTAAGAATGAACTTGCTGGTAACATTCTTCTTCTTTCTCGTCTTATACCCGAGAGCAGGTTTGCCCCAAGGCGTAAGAGGACCGGCATGACCGACAGGGCTCTTGCCCTCGCCGCCGCCGTGAGGGTGGTCGCAAGGGTTCATGACCGCGCCGCGAACGGTGGGTTTGATACCCATGTGGCGGGTCTTGCCCGCTTTACCGACGTTGACGATCTCGTGCTCGACGTTGCCGACCTGACCGATGGTCGCACGGCACACGACGGGGACAAGCCTCATCTCGCCGCTGGGCATTTTCAGCGTTGCAAACGCGCCTTCCTTTGCCATCAGCTGAGCGCAGATGCCGGCAGCCCTTGCCACCTGACCGCCCTTGCCGGGTTTGAGCTCGATGTTGTGCACCATCGTACCGACGGGGATGGCCGTGAACGGCAGGCTGTTGCCCGCTTTGATGTCCGCGTTTTCACCCGACAGAACGGTGTCGCCCACGTTCAGCCCGATAGGAGCGAGGATATATCTCTTTTCGCCGTCCGCATACTGCAGCAATGCGATGTTCGCGCTGCGGTTGGGATCGTACTGGATGCTCTTGACCGTTGCGGGAATATCGTCCTTATTGCGCTTGAAGTCGATGATACGGTATTTCCTGCGGTTTCCGCCGCCGATGTGACGGACGGTGATCTTGCCCTGGTTATTTCTGCCGCCGGACTTTCTCATGTCCTCGACGAGGCTTCTCTCCGGTTTGGTCTCCGTGATCTCCTCGTAGGTGTGCACCGTCATGAAACGGCGCGCGGCGGACGTAGGTTTATATCTCTTAATAGCCATTTTCTGCTTTCCTCCGGTTTATCTGGATCAGGACAGGGAATTGAAGTACTCAATCGCCTTGCTGTCCGCAGTGAGCTGAACGACGGCCTTTTTATAAGAGGAGGTGAGCCCTTCGTTTCTGCCCATTCTCTTCATCTTGCCGCGCACGTTGCACGTGTTGACGCTCTCCACCTTGACGCCGAAGAGTTCTTCGACCGCCATTTTGATCTGCGTCTTGTTTGCGCTCTTGGCAACCTTGAAGGTGTATTTCTTGGTTGCGATCCCATCGTAACCTTTCTCGGTGAGGATGGGCTTAATAATGATGTCCTGCGCTTTCATTATGCTCCGTAGACCTCCATGATTTTTTCTGCCGCAGCCTTGGTGAGGACCACTTTCGCATTGGCGACCACGTCGTAGGTATTGATCTGATCGACGGGGAGGGTGCTCAGCGTAGGAATGTTCCTGCTGGCGAGGATGACGTTGGCGTCGTCACTGTCCATGACAAGCACGGTGCGCTTATCGAGGTTGAGCGCCTTGACGAATTTGACCATTTCCTTGGTCTTGGGAGCGGAAACTTCCAACTTGTCCACGACGACGAGTTCCGCGTCCGCAACTTTCTTGGAGAGTGCGGAGAAGAGTGCGCCGCGCTTTGCGACGACGTTCATCTTCTTGGAGAAATCCCTGCTCTTGGGAGCGAACACGACGCCGCCCTTGATCCACTGCGGTGCGCGGATGGATCCCTGACGGGCACGGCCGGTCCCTTTCTGTCTCCAGGGCTTGACCCCGCCCCCACGGACTTCCGTGCGGGTAAGCGTGCTCTTGGTGCCCTGTCTTTCGTTGCAAAGGCGCGCAACCACTGCCTGATGGATCAGGGGTTCGTTGTACTCCGCGCCGAAGATCTTGTCGGAAAGAGTCATCTGACCCGCTTCCGATCCGTCCATTTTATAGATTTTAACGATAGGCATATCTCTTACTCTCCTTATTTGGACTTCACGCTGTCACACACGGTGACGATGCTGCCCTTAGGACCGGGGATGGCGCCCTTGATGAGGAGCGCGTTCCTCGCCGCGTCCACCTTGACGATTTCAAGGTTCTGCACGGTAACTCTTTCGTGACCGTACTGTCCGGGCATATGCTTCTGTTTGAAAACTCTGCTCGGCGTGGAGTTTGCACCCATGGAACCGACCTCTCTGTGTACGGGGCCGACGCCGTGCGTTTCTTTCAGGCGGCGCTGGTTCCATCTCTTGATGACGCCGGAGAAGCCGTGGCCCTTGGATACGCCCGCGACGTCCACTTTGTCGCCTTCCTTAAACGTATCTGCCTTCACTTCTTTGCCCACTTCGTAAGCGGAAAGATCGGAAAGACGGAACTCTTTGAGAACTTTCTGAGGCTTGACGCCTGCCTTCTTGAACTGTCCGAGTTCGGGTTTGTTGACGCGCTTTTCGCTCGTTTCGTCAAAACCCAGTTTGAGAGCGGCATAGCCGTCTTTTTCCACCGTCTTGATCTGCACCACGGGGCAGGGACCCGCTTCCACTACCGTGACAGGGATCACTTTCCCTTCCGGAGTAAAGATCTGCGTCATGCCGACTTTGCGGCCGATGATTGCTTTATTCATTGATAAAGTTCACTCCTTAAAAATTTTATTGCGAATACCTTGACGAAACAAAGTATTACTTGACTTTTTTCTTCCCTTACTCAAATAAGGTTACAGCTTGATCTTGATGTCCACGCCTGCGGGCAGATGAACGCTGTCCAGAAGTTTTGCATTGGGGCTGTAGATGTCGATGATCCTCTTGTGCGTGCGGATCTCGAACTGCTCGCGGCTGTCCTTATATTTATGGGGCGAGCGAAGGATGGTAACGATCTCCTTTTCCGTAGGCAGAGGGATGGGGCCGCCGATCTTTGCGCCCGATTTCTGCATAGCGTCCACAATGCGCTGCGCCGCGAGGTCTACGAGTTCGTGATCGTATGCGGCGAGTTTGATCCTGATTTTCTGTCCTGCCATTTTGACTTGATTCCTCCGTTTTTTATACTAACTTTACGTCAACTGAGCCGTGTGTGTCGAAGTCTCTGAGAAAAATAAATGCCATTCTATATGAAATATGGAATGGCTGTACTTCGGTTAGTCGCAGGGATCGAGTCCCCACATTTGTCGGCATAAATTATCTTCGCTTTGGGCGCAATTGTGCTGTTGTTTATCCTTGCAACCCGAAGCGATTAAGTAACTTTACGCCTCAACCCTATTACACAGCTTATATACTATACCACAGGACACAAGATAAGTCAAACAATTTTTCTCTGTTTTTTGAATTTTTTCCGCAGAAAATTGCCTTTTTTTGGCTGTTTTTGCCGAAAATGAAAGGTGTTTTCTCTTTTTGAAAAAACCTTTCTTTTCTCTTTCCGCCGCCCTCATGCAATCTCCCTTTTTCCGTATTTTTATACCCTCCGTCCCCTCTTCCGCATTTTCTCTGTCCGTCTATATATAATATTGTCGCGCGCGAGGGAAAGCCGCAAAATTTTTTATTCGCAGCACCCTCTTCTCTTTACTCACCTTACCGTTCGGCCCACAGCCTATCTTCGCGAGGAAAACCGTTCTCCCCTTTCACAAAAAAGATATTTTTACCGTAAACTATTGAAAAAAAGCCGTTTATGGTATATACTGTACCCATAAACGAAAAAAGGGAGAGAAAGTGTGAAACGCAGGCTTCTGCTTATTATTTTACTCATCTCGGCACTGGCAGCTGTGATTTTTGCCTTCGGCGGGTGCCGGCGCCCGCCGCGCCGGGAGACGGGAGAAAACGAACCGCCGCACGAAGAGGAAGAAGGAGACGGGGACGAAAGCCCGTCCGAAGATCCCGTCACCGTCGTTTATTCCTTTACGATGGACGGTGTCAGACAGGAACGGACCCTCGAGAAAGGCGAATGCGCGCCGTATCTTTCCGCCTCCGACACAGAGGATTATATTTTCCTGTACTGGGCAACGGACGACGGTACAGAATGGGATTTTTCCACGCCCGTCACGCAGGATCTCCGCCTGTATACAGAATACAAATTCAAGGATTATTTTCAAGTGTCTTTCATCGATCCGTCCGGATCGGAAACGCAGCAATCCGTAAGAGAAGGAGATCTTGCTCAGGAACCGGATATCTATATCGATGAAGGGTATTTTCTTGAAGGCTGGTACACAGACAGTTCCTATTCCCGAAAATACGACTTCTCCGAGCCCGTCATGACGGATCTGACCCTGTACGCCAAGTTTTCGCCCGTTCCCGTCACCATTTCCTTTGAATACGACGGGGAATATCTTGCTCCCATCCATACATATTACGGGGAAACCATTACCCTGCCCGCCATAACGCCCGTGGAAGGAAAATGTTTCCGCGGATACAACGTGTTCGGGCATTCCGGCAACATATTTGCATTCAGTTACGACCTGACCTTTACCGTCTTCTTCCTTGCGGATACAGTCATCGAACCTGCTTTTGTGCCCTCCTGGTCGTTTGAGCCCATCAATGACGGCACGGAATACAGGATAGACCACTACGAGCTGATGAATACTCACTTCTATCCGCAGACAGAGACCGTCACCCTGCCCTCCTCCTACGAAGGGAAGCCCGTGACAGAGATCGCCCCCGACGCCTTCAGGAACGACAACAAAATCCGCAAGCTGATCATTCCGGGAAGCTACCGTTCCGTCGGCGAAAACAGTTTTTCTTCCTGTTTCGGCCTGGAAGAAGTGATTTTGGAAGAGGGCGTACAGACCATCGGATTTTATGCCTTCGGCTCTTGCCCCGATTTGAAGAGCGTTTCTCTCCCGCAAAGCCTGACAGAGATCGGAAACAGCGCCTTTTATGGCACGGGACTGACAGAAGTCAGCCTGCCGTCAGACCTGGAGATCATCGGCGGGAACGCATTCGGAGAATGCAACGCCGTCATCCGCACGAACAGAACCTCTCCCGCGGAAGGCTGGAAAGAGGGTTGGAACGGAACCTGCACCGTCTTATACGAGGGAGAAACGCTGTTGACGCAGGGAAACGCGACGTATAAGATCGGCAAAAACGGCGAAGCGGCCCTGGCATTCCTTTCGGACACTTCCCTCACCTCTTTGGAGATCCCCGAAACGGTAACGGACGGCGCGACAGTCTATACCGTGACGGGAATCGGCGACAATGCGCTGAGAAATATGGAAAACCTGCGCACGCTCTTTTTATCCGACTCGCTGGAATGGCTGGGAGAAAATTCCCTGCCCGGCTCCTCTCTGCAATATACGCAAAAGGACGGCATGAGTTTTCTCGGCAGCCGTACAAACCCGTATCTGGTACTTCGCGGCATTGACTACACCCAAAACCACGTGACGATCCCCGCACAGACGCGCATCATCTGCCGCGGAGCTTCCTCCGGACTGTACAGCCTGCAATTCGAGGAAAACTGCCGCCTTACGCAGATCGGAGAAGAAGCCTTCTCCTTTTATTGGACTCAACCGTTTGATATTTTCCTGCCCGAAGTGAAATATATGGAAAGCGGTGCTTTTTCCGGGAAGATCCCGCGCGGAGTTCACCTTTGTAACGGAAGGCACAGCCGTAGCGCCTGTAACGGAATATTTCCTCACCTCCGTACCCGAAAGCACGCTGAGCGGAAAATATTTCCGGGGCTGGTACGAGGACGCGGAATTTACGGGAGAACCCGTTTCTTTCCCCTATTTGGGAACCGCGACAACCCTGTATGCCCGCTTTGAAACGGAACGGATGCAGGACGGAAAGAGCTATGACACGGCATTCGAGCTGGAAGAAGGAGTGAGCCGCGAGATCTCGATCGGCGCGGGAGAAGAGGTATTCCTGCGGTTTGAGCCCCTTGCACTCAACAAGAAATATACCGTAAAATCGACGGGGGACGCCGACACCTACGGAGAACTCTACCGCTATTCTTCCAACCTGATCTCCTCTGCCGACGGGGGCGGCTCGGGCGAGAACTTTTCCATCTCATTCTCCAAAGGCTACGGGACATATTATCTTATCGTAAAACTGACGGACAAGACGGCTTCCGCCAACGTTTCGATCATCTATTTTGCATCATAAACGGCAATACGTACCCTTATTTTTATGACAAACCGAGGGAACGCCCGCAAGGGCGTTCCCTCGGTTTCTTTTTTCCTTTTACCCCTCTTTTTTGTTTTGCAAAGAAATTTCATTTTTGCATTTTTTGAAAAAATATTGCAATCTTTTTAAAAGTGCATTATAATAATGAGCGACCGATCATCGGCACAAAGGAGGAAAAATCATGCCGCTCGTCAACGCAAAATGCACCAACTGCGGAGGAACGTTGCAGGTAGACGCCGCCAAAGAAGCCGCCGTCTGCCCCTTTTGCGGTTCCGCTTTCATCGTAGAAAAAGCCGTTCAGAATTACAACATCGTAAACAACATTCACGCGGACGTGGTCAACATATACGCCGAAAAAGATTTTGTTATCCGAAGCGGCATTCTCACCCAATACAAGGGCGAATCCGTGGACGTGGTCATCCCTGACAACGTCCTGGAGATCGGAGCAAACGTCTTTGCAAACAACAAATATCTTTCATCCGTCACCCTGCCCGCCTCGCTTCGGAAAATCGGCAGCAAGGCCTTTTACCACTGTGACAGTCTTACCCACATCGCCCTCCCCGCGGGACTGCGATCCATAGGAAACTTTGCTTTTTCTTCCTGCAACGCCCTGACGGTACTCACCCTCCCCTCTTCCGTGCAGGAGGTAGGCGACGGCGCGTTCTGCAACTGTACCCATCTTGCGGAAGTCACCCTGGAAGAGGGCGCATCTGTCATCGGGATGTTTGCGTTTTACAACTGTTCCGCCCTGCACAAAGTCACTCTGCCCAAAACACTGAAAGATATTTCCTGCGCCGCCTTTTGCAACTGTCCGAAACTGACAGACATTCGCTACGGTGGTTCTTTGAACGAACTGATCGTACTTTGCCGCGATTCATACTATGACACTGAGGAGAAAGAGGACAGCGAGAGGCTGGCAGACATCTTTTATGAATGCTGTTCCAACCAGGAAGATTACAGAAGAAGTGAATACGACGCATTCGGCAAAGAGCACAATTTTGACGAGGAAGATTTTGACACGGAAAGTTTTGCCTACGATGCGTCCCTGGCCGTTCCGCCTCTTAAAAACCTGTATCTGGAAGGGAAACTGGTGCAGGGGAGGATAGAAATTCCGGACGAGTATGCGAAAAATTCCGCTTTCTTTCTCTATTTCACGTTGCTGAAAGGGTACGACAAAATAGACACCGTTGTTCTGCCCCACAATTTCAACATCCGCAAAAATCTGATCTTTTGCCCTGTCTGCGGCGGGCGAAAGAGCATCTCCCTGTTCGGAAAATGCAAAAAATGCGGAACAACCTTCCTGCGCAAAAAACAGTAAAAAACAGGGCGGCGCGAATTGTGAAGTGAACCCCAAAATTTGGACAAAAATTTAATTAAATTGTTTGGGAATGAGTTCGGTATTGCACCGGGCTCATTCCTTTTAGTTTGAGAGAAATTC
>CASFBD010000038.1 GCA_949292885.1 uncultured Bacillota bacterium | reverse complement strand
GCGGCTTACCCCGCTTTTTCGTCGTGCTCTTTTTTTCTCCAAAAATTTTTATAATTCTTTCTCTTTTTTGCTTGACTTTTCAATAGTTAGCTCCTTTTGCTTCTTGTACGGCAAGCAGACCGTCTTCCATCGTCTCAACGGCGACGACGTGCGTCTTTTTCAAGACCTCGCCGCGCACATACAGGCGGATATAGTTCTGGGAATACCCCGTGGTGTACTCCCCCTTTTTCTCTTCGGGCACCAGTTCGAGAACTTTGCCCAAAAACTTTGTTTCGTAGTCTGCGCGCAGCTGCCCCGCAATGGCGAGCATTTCGTGCAGGCGGCGCTTTTTTATTTCCGCGGGGAGCTCGGCAAGTTTTGCCGCGTTCGTGCCCGTGCGGCGGCTGTAAGAAAAGCAGTGCATCTGCGAAAATCCGACTTTTTTTACAAAATCGCACGTTTCCCTGAACTGCTCCTCCGTTTCTGTGGGGAAGCCCGTAATGACGTCCGTAGTGATGGCGGCATCGGGGAAATACGAACGGATGAGCTGTACCTTTTGCAGGTATTCCTCCGCGGTGTAGTGCCTGTTCATCTTTTTCAGCACCCCGTCCGAACCGCTCTGCAAAGAGAGGTGGAAATGGGGCGCAAAATCGCGAACGGACTTTGCCGCGTCCAGCAGGCGAGAGGTGACGACGCCGACTTCCAGCGAACCCAGCCGCAGGCGGCAGGGCGCGTCCTTTACCGCGAGCAGGAGATCGGCAAGATCTTTTTCCCCGTCGCGGAAAGAAGAGATGTCGATACCCGTGATGACGACTTCCTCCGCCGCCGCGGACAGAATTTCCGCCGCCGCGCTTTCCACCGTGCGCGAACGGCTCCTGCCGCGCAGGTAAGGAATGATGCAATAGGAACAGAAATTGTTGCACCCGTCCTGAATTTTTATGAACGCCCTCGTCTTTAAGGACACGGGCGGGAGCATTTCGTCGTAGCGTTTGTCCTCTTCGTCCAAGCGGACACCCTCCTCGTCCAGAAGAGCGAGGATCTTGCTCTTTTGCCGCGCGCCCGTAACGAGCCGGACATTCTGTTTTTTGAGAAAAAGTTCGGGGGTGCGCTCTGCGGCACAACCGCAGACGATGATGCGCGCCTGAGGCGCGACGGCGCGCACGCGCGCAATCGCCTGACGGCTCTTTTTTTCCGCCTCCCCCGTCACCGCGCAGGTGTTTAAGATATACAGATCGGCAGGAACGAGCTCGTCGGAAACTTCCCAGCCCCGCTCCTGCAAGCCGCGGATAAGCGAACCGCTTTCGCAGTCGTTCACCTTACAGCCCAGCGTAAAGACGACCGCTTTCATGCTTCCCACTCCCCCAGAGAAAACATCACCGCGCCGCAAAAGACGATGGCGGCCGTTTCCGCGCGCAGGATGCGCCTGCCCAGCGTGACGCCCGCAAATCCCATGCCCTGCGCCCTTTCAAATTCCTCGGGCGAAAAGCCGCCTTCGCTGCCCACGACCAGCGCACAGGATCCGCGAAGGGAATGCAGATCGGCGTCCGATTTTTGCGCAAATTCGCAGGCAAACAGCTTGTTTTCAAACTCCTTGCAGGACGCGAGCGCGTCCTCGAATTTTTCAAAGTACTCCACCGAAGGAACGGTGGCGCGCAGGCATTGTTTTGCCGCCTCCCGCGCGACCTTTTGCAGCCGTTCCAGCTTGTTTTCGTTAAAATACGCCGAACAGTACCGCGAGGAGAACACCGCAATTTCCGCAACGCCGAGCTCCGTCGCCTTCTGCACGACCAGTTCGGTCTTGTCCCCTTTCAGCGCACCGATCAGCAGGCGCACCCGCGTGCGGCATTCCTTGTCCGAAGGGCGCCGTCCCGTCACCGTACACAGCATTTCCCCCTTGCTCACTTTGGAGACGATCGCATCGTATTCCGTTCCGCTTCCGTCCAAAAGGACGACCTCGTCCCCCTCCTGCAGGCGCAAAACGTTTTTGGCGTGCGAATATTCGTCGCCGCAAAGCACCGCTTCTCTGCCGATATTTTCTACAAAAAATCTGCGTATCGTTGCCATTTTTTAAATACGTACCCTTATTTTCTGAACACCAGAGCAAACCATTCGCCCTTGTGCAGCTGCCTGATCTTTGTCAAACCCACCGCCTCGTACGCGGAGATCACCTGTTCCAGCTTGGGCGCGATGATGCCGCTCAAAATCAGCGTTCCTCCCTCTTTCAGGTTTTTGGGGATGCTGTCGCACAGGCGGCAGAGAATGTCCGCCGTGATGTTTGCCGTCATCACCTCGCCGCACACGTCCGCGTTTTCCAGAAGGTCGGAAAGGTCTACCTTTGCCCGCTCCGCCACACCGTTGCGCTCGCAGTTGTGCGTGGCGCTCTTGACCGCGACGTAGTCGATGTCCGTCATGTACGCAAACTTTGCGCCCAGCTTGAGCGCCGCAATGCCCAAAATGCCGCTGCCGCACCCGACGTCCACCACCGTGTCCCCTTCTTTGAGGTATTCCTGCAAAAGTTCCAGACACATGGACGTCGTTTCGTGCTCGCCCGTGCCGAACGCCATGTTGGAATCCAGAGTGACGATGACTTCCCCCTCTTTCGGCTCGTAGGCGATCCATTCGGGGCAGACCACCACGCGCTTTCCGATGTGCAGGGGGCGGAAGTGCTTTTTCCACACGTCGATCCAGTCGTCCCCCTCGATCTCGCGGCGGGAAGTTTCCAGCGTGCCGAGGGAAACAAAGCCCGCGCTGCGCTCTTTGAGCAGCTCGAAATCCGCGAGAATGGAGCGGATGTTTTCGTCCGCGATGTCGGTGGGCAGAAAACATTTGACAAGCACGTCGCTCCTGTTTTGCGTGAGATCGTCGTCCATATAATCCCAGAAGGTGCGCTTATCGTTCTGCAAAGCGATGATGTCGTTGACGTCGCACACGGTGACGCCGTAGTTGGTGTAGTTCCAGAAGATGTCCGCGATGAGTTCGCTCCCTTCCGTGGTGGTATGTACGGTAAATTCAATAAATTTCATGCTTTTGTCCGCCTTGCTTTTTTCCCGTTTATTGTACCCGTTTTTTTGCTTTCCGTCAACTCATTTGCCCGAAAAAGGCGCGTTCTCTCCGCAAATCCAAATTCCGCCGCCCGCAGCAGGGACAAAAAAATCGACGCGCAAACGTGAAATCCCGCTTGGGTCACTGCAAGCGTCAAAATAAAGTCCCGCGCTTTTAAAAAGCGCGGGACTGACGCAGATCAATTCTCTTCCGCCATGTACAGGCAAGCATCCGCGATCAGGTTCGCGGCAGACGCCACCGCCGTGTTCCCCGTCTGCGACGTGAGCATACGCAGCGCCTTTCTCTTGATGGATTCCCGCTGCGTCCGCTCTTCCAGCGGCTTTGCGAGAATTTCGTCAAACCTGTAAGCGATGTCCCCTGCAAACACGACAGCCTCGATGTCGAAACAGTTTGCCGCGTTGACCAGAACCCTGCTCAGATAGAGAATCTCCCGCTCCACCGCTTTTTTGCACGCTTCCTGCCCGGACAGATACCCGTCCGCGATCTCTTTCCAGCTGCAAAGCGACGCGTCCAGCGTCTGCGCATAGCGGACAATGGCGCGCGCAGATGCGTACATCTCCGCACAGCCGATGCTGCCGCAGCCGCACCTCTCCCCCTGCGCATCCACACAGGTATGCCCCAGTTCGCAATCGAAACTGACCGAACGGTTGTCCATATGCAGGATAAGCCCGCTGCCCAGCCCGGAATCCACCGTCAGTTCCAAAAAGCTCTTGCCCTGCACGTCCGGGTTGTACACTTCTTCCGCTTTCGCCGCGGCGTTTGAATTGTTGTCCAGCCGCACGGGGCAGCCGAATCTGTCTTCAAAATACTTTTTGACGGGGAAATTCTCCCAGGATTCCATATTCGGAACGTGCAGCAGGATCCCGCGCTCCCTGTCCAGCGGCCCGGGCATTGTGATGCCGATTCCCAAAAACCTGCCCGGCATTCCCGCACGAAGTTCGTCCGTTTTGGCGCAGATCTCGCCCAGCACCTTTTCCGGCGCGTCGTTTGCCGTAATTTCCCTGCGATATTCGCGGCAGATCTTTCCGGCAAAATCCACGATGCCCACCGTGTATGCCCGCCTCGAAATATTCACCCCGGCCATCCAGCCGTATCCGCCGTTCAGGCGCAGCCCGACCGACTTCCTGCCCACTGCCGAACTGTTCTTTTCCCCCTCTGCGATCATTCCGCGGGACAGACAGGCGTCTATGATCACCGTCACCGCCGCACGCGTCAGTCCCGTAAGACGAGAGATCTCCGCCCGCGAATATCCCCCCTGCCGGATCAGCTGGAGGATCCCCGCCCTGTTGCGTACCTTCATTTCCGACGCGTTTAATGTCCGTTTCATTGCCCGTCTCCCTTTCTTTTTCCATATATTATATAGCAAAAAAAATTTTTTGTCAATAAAACAACTTTTTTTGTCAAATGGATTTACAAATTGATTTTTTTGTTGTATACTATAACCGTAATAATTTGTTAAACAATTTAATTTATTGCAAGAGGCAGAAAAAACGGATGGAACTGAAAATTTTTCAGAAAGGATTCAATTATTCGCAGGACGGACAGGGAAACAGACTGGTCTATCATCTGCAAGGGTGCAATATGCGCTGTCCTTGGTGTTCCAATCCGGAGGGAATGTATGCGGAAAATCCCCTGTGCTCCTCCAAAAAACCCCTGATGCACTACACGGCGGAAGAGATCGCAAGAGAAGCGGCGTCGTGCAAAGTCATGTTTTTTGACGGAGGCGGCGTGACGTTTACGGGAGGAGAGCCCACCCTGCAATTTGAAGGACTGCGCCAGGCGCTTTCCGCGCTGAAACAGGCAAAGATCCACACGGCGATGGAATGCAACGCAACGCATCCGCGCCTTGCGGAACTTTTTCCGCTCATCGACCAGCTGATCATGGATTTCAAGCACTGGGACGGGGAAAAGCACAGGCAAATTACAGGGACAGGCAACGAGATCGTAAAGGAAAACCTGGCAAAGGCGTTTGCGCAGCACAAAAACGTGATCATCCGCACCGTGCTTGTGCACGGCATAAACGACACCGCCGAAGACGCGGAACATTTCTGCGAATTTTATCTTCAACACGACACTTCCCGCGCGCGTTTTGAATTTTTATCCTATCACGAATACGGAAAGGAAAAATGGGAACACTGCGGCAGGGAATACACCGTGAAAAACGGGTTTGTCACGCAGGAGATCGTGCAGACCTATGAAAGGATCTATCGGGAAAAGGGCCTGAACGTGGTCCGCACCTGAACACAATAATCATTTTTCCGTTACAAGGAGGAAAACCATGGGTTTTGAAAAAGTTTACACACCGGAACTTTTACACGACAAAGCAAAAAAACTGTTTGCCGACGAGCGGGCGATCAAACGCCTGGACGGCTGGTTCCTCATCCGCGAGATCAGCACAAAATACGAGCAGGAACACCCCGAACAGCCCAACATTGTGCGCAAGGCGGAAGCGCTGGCAAGAGTCTGCGAACAGCTCCCCCTGTCCCTGGACGAAAATGCCGTTTTTGCGGGAACGCAGAGGGATGCCTTTGCCAAAAGCTATGCGCTGATCAACCCGAATTTCCGCGTAAGCACCTTTAACGGGTACTGCGACCCTACCGCAGTGTACGGCGACATCGAGCCGAACGAAGAGTTCCCCGAAGAGCGCATCCGCGCGGTACAGCAGGCAAGCGCGGAAACAGAGTATGTAAAGACCCTGAAAAGGGTATATGAAGAGGCGGAAAACGACACCGAAGAGGTGGCGTACTTCATCGAACAGGTGACGGGGCACCTCATCCCCGACTTCAAACCCGCCCTCAGGCACGGACTTTTGTACCTGATCGGAGAGATCGAAAACAAACTTTCCGCCTGCAAGGACAAAGAGAAAACCGCTGCCTATACGGCAATGAAACGGACGCTGGAAAGCACGCTCGTGCTTGCAAAACGCTATGCCGATCTTGCCCGTGAGCAACAAAAAACAGCGGGCGCACAGAGAAAAGAGGAACTTGAACTTCTGATAACAACGCTTGAAAAAGTTCCCGCGTACGGCGCGGAAAACCTGTACGAAGCCATTCAGAGTTTCCTGCTGCTGTGGCAGATGATGTGCATGGAACAGGCGCCCAACCCGTTCGCATTTTCGGTGGGAAACGCCGACCGCATTTTTGAACCTTACCGCGCCATGGGAAACACAGACCGCGCCATGGCTGCCGGGCTGTTCAAGCATATGCTCGTGTTCTACAACGTGGGCGACAGGAGCTGGGCAATTTCGCAGAACCTGATCGTCAGCGGAAAATCCAACGAGGGAAAAGACCTGACCAACCCTTCCTCCTACGCCCTGCTCGATGCCTATTATGACATGAACCTGCCCCAGCCCATTCTGTCCGTGAAACTGCATAAAAACACTCCGGACAAAATGTACGAAGAGATGGGACGATTCTTCTTTACACCCGGCTGCCTTACCCCCTCTATTTTCAACGACGACAGCGTTTTCCCCACCCTGCTGCGCGCGGGAAGGGATCCCGAAGATCTGGAAAACTACTCGATCGCGGGATGCCAGGAACCGCTGATCATGGGCAAAGACAACGGCAACACCACCAACAGCTGGCTGAACATGGCAAAGGTGCTGGAACTGACGCTCAACGACGGCAAATCGCTGATCACGGGAAAACAGATCGGCAGAACGTATGAGGAAATGGGCGTAAAGGGCGGCATAGAAGAAGTTTTGCGCAACATCCGCCCCCTGTTCTACGACAACCTGCGCTACTTTACCGAACGCATGGCAAAGGCGGCGAACGGCGCTTCCGAAGCCGTTTCCAAACTGCCTGTCCCCTTCCTTTCCTGCTTTATGGACGGGATCGAGAGCGGGATCGACACGCGCGATTTCCATAAACAAGGCACCAAATACAACGGAAGCGGATGCCTTATCCACGGGCTTGCCGTCGTGGCGGATTCCTTTACCGCCATCGACTGTCTGCTCCGCGACCGCCCGCAGGATTGCGAAAGGCTGCTTGCCGCACTCCGCACCGATTTCAAAGAGGACGCCGAACTGCGCGATTATCTGCTTTCCTGCCCGAAATACGGCAACAATCTGGACGTACCCGACGCAGAAGCGGTTGAAATCGCCACAAAAGCGTCCCAACTGGTCGCCTCGCAGAAAAATTACCTGGGCAACCCCTTCCGCCCCGATTGGAGCAGCCCCACGACGCACCTGCTGTACGGATACTGGGTGGGCGCAACCCCCGACGGAAGGCATTCCCGCGAGATGCTGGGCTACGGCGTAGATCCCCTGTTCGGCGAAGCGACGAACGGTTTGGGATTCCGCCTGCTTTCCACCTTAAAACTGCCCTTTGAACAGTTCAACGGCGGATACGCTTCCCACCTCGGACTCAACCCCAATTACTTCCGCAGCAAGACCTATGAAGAAAAAGGCATGGAATTCAAATCCAAGATCTTCAACCCGCTCTTCTTCGGGTGCGAAGAGGGAAAAATTGCTCCTTTCTACGTCTATTTCAACATCACCACGCCCGATATGCTGCGCAAAGTGCTTGCCAACCCCAAAAAATACGCGCCGAGCGGTGTTTATATCATGCGCATTCACGGCACATTCGTCAACTTCCTCGACCTTTCGCCCGAGATCCAGCAGGACATCATCAAGCGTCTCGATCTCGGTTCGACGACCTGCTGACCGGAGTTTTTTATGAAAATTATCGGAATCGACATCGGCACCACGTCCGTCTGCGGCGTGGTGGCCGATCCCGAACGGGGCGAACTTTTAAAATCCGTCACCCTCGCCAACGACAGCTCCCTGCATACGGAACTCCCCTTTGCGCGCTGCCAAAATCCTGCACGCATTTTGCAGCTGTGCAGGGACATTCTGCAAAACTTTTTAAAAGATTTCCCCGACGCCTGCGCCGTCGGACTGACCGGACAAATGCACGGCGTGCTGTACCTGGACGCAAACGGCGAGCCCGTCTCCCCGCTCTATACCTGGCAGGACGAGCGCGGCAAACAGCCGTTCCGCGGACAAACGAGCTATGCGCAGGAGCTTTCTCTGCGCACGGGCTACCCCATGGCGAGCGGGTACGGTCTGACCACTCTCTTTTACAACAAACAAAACGGATTGCAGCCGCAGAATGCGGAAAAAGTGTGCACGATCCACGACTACGTTGCCATGAAACTGTGCAACAAGACCTCGCCCGTCATGCACCTTTCGGACGCGGCGAGTTTCGGGCTGTTCGATCTGAAACGCCTGCAATTCGACGCCGACGCCCTTGAAAAAGCGGAGCTGGACACTCGTCTTCTGCCTTCGCTTGCGGCAGATTGCCGCATCCTCGGCGAAACAGAGAGCTCCGTTCCCGTCTGCGTTCCGCTGGGGGACAACCAGGCGAGCGTGCTCGGTTCCCTCTGCGAAGGGGGCGTGCTTGTCAACGTCGGCACGGGGAGCCAGGTTTCCGTCGTCTGCGACGAGTACCTGCCCGCGGCAGGCATCGAATACAGGCCCTTCCTCAACGGCAAATACCTGATGACGGGGTGCGCCCTCGCGGGCGGCTACTCCTATTCCCTGCTGAAAAACTTTTTTGCGCAGACACTTGAAATGTTCGGCGCCCGACTGCCCGCAGATGCGTACGAGATCATGAACCGCGGGGCGGAAAGCGCAAAAAACAGCGGGAAAGCCATGCACTGCGATCCCTATTTCTGCGGATCGCGCGAAGACCCTGCCCTGCGCGCCCGCTTTACAGACATCGAGCAGGACAACTTTACGCCCCAGAGCCTGACCCTGTCCGTGCTGGAAGGGATCTGCGGCGAGTTGTACAACTTCTATTCAAACTTCTGCAAACTTTTAAAAAACAAGCCCACAAAACTTGTTGGATCCGGAAACGGGGTACGCAAAAACAAACTGCTTGCGGACATTTTCTCTCAGAAATTCGATATGCCGCTGCGCATCCCGCTGTATGAAGAAGAGGCCGTTTTCGGCTGCGCCCTTGCCGCATATGCGGCGCTGGAAAACGTTTCCGAATCGGACATCCGCAGCAAAATACGTTACAAGTGAGGAATTTTTTTATGACAGACGAAACAAAACTTTGTACACGTCCCCTCTTTTTTGAACGAAACCGCGTATTCCGCGTATATCGCGGCGGAAAACTTTTCCACGACTTTTTCGGGGATCCCGCCGAGGACGGAAACCGCCCCGAAGAATGGGTGGCAAGCCAGGTACGCGCACTCAACCGCGAACAGGAGAGCGAAACGGAAGGCCTTTCCCTGCTGGAAAACACGCACCTCACCTTTGCCGACCTTCTGGCACGCAACAAGAAAGCCTTGCTGGGCGATATCCCCAAATTCGATATTCTCGTCAAACTTCTGGACAGCGCCATCCGCCTGCCCATCCAGGCGCACCCGGACAGGCAGTTTTCCGAAAAATATTTCCACAGCAAATACGGCAAAACGGAAATGTGGCTGATTTTGCAGACGCGTCCGGATGCCTGCATCTATTTCGGCTTCAAAGACAAAACGGACAAACAGACTTTTTCCCGCCTGGTAGAAGAGAGCATGACAAACAAAGATGCCATGGTCCCTTACCTCAACCGCGTGGATGTAAAGCCCGGGGACGTATATCTCATCCCCGCCAAAACCGTACACGCCATCGGCGCGGGATGCCTGATTTTGGAAGTTCAGGAGCCCACAGACCTTACCATCCAGCCCGAATACTGGTGCGACGACTATCAGCTCAACGACTATGAAATGTATCTCGGCCTGGGCAAAGACGTTGCGCTCGACTGTTTTGATTATAATAAGTACGGTAAAGAAGTTGCCGACGCCGCCAGAAAATCGCCCCGTACGCTGCAAGATGAAAACGGACACCTGTACGAACAGCTGATCGGGACAGAAGATACCCCCTGTTTCCGCGTTTTCCGCCATACACTGACCCAAGCGGAAACTCTCCTCACCTCTGCGCCCTCCCTTTTCATCGTGACCGAAGGAGAAGGCACACTGTACGGCGACGGTTATCAGCGCCGCATTTCCAAGGGTGATTATTTCTTCCTGCCGTATGCGGCAAAAGACAAATACTCTCTCAAAACCGCAGAAAAGATCTGTCTTGTGGAGTGCAAAGCGGCGCAATAAAACGCTTTGACGCGCAAAAGCCCCGGGGGCGGGAAACATTTCCCGCCCCCGGGGCTTTTTTGTCTATCCCGCCCGCCGCACAAGTTTTGCGATACCGGCGCAGAGCAGCGCGATGAGCACCAGCACCGCGGAAAAAATCACCGCCACCGCCAGGAACCCGACGATCAGCGCCGACGCCGAGATGACCGCCGACGTAACCGCCGCCAACGCCGCCTCCGATACAAAGTACAACACTGCGTCCGCAATGAGAAGCAGGCCCGCCAGGAACAGGAAACCCTTAAAGCCCCCGCGAATGTCCGCGCCGCTCAGTTCCATGTGCGACGACAGCGTGATCGCAACGATCAGAAACACCCACCACCGCCAGTTTATAAGGTTTTCCGCGCGAAACAGCGCGGAAAGCACGTTCCCGAACAGAGAAAAATATCCCGCATACAGGGCGGGATCGGTCGCGCTCATCGGGGAAGACACAAACGCCCCGATCGCCGCAAACACGCTTTTTGCCGCGGCGGGCAGGAGCAGATACAGCAATAAGACGAGAATGCCTCCGCCGCACAGGACGGGAGCAATGCCGATAAAAAAGTTTCCGATCTGGTGATACACGTTTTTCGGGTTGTACGAGTGCCGCACATACCCAAGCGTGCCGTCCCGCGAACAGGGATCGTACAGACAGATCTCATCGATCCTGTGCCCGAACACAATGCACATCAGCGCGTGGCTGAGTTCGTGAACGGGGACGCCGACGATGCCCGTGACGAGCAGCACCCTCACCCCGTTTGCCCCCGCCAGACGACAGAATGCCCTCCGGCAAAGTGCGATGATGAGCGCAAACAGCGCCACGATCCCCACCGAGAGAAATATCTGACACAAAAAATTTGTAAAGATCTCCATATTTTTTCCCTTTGTCTGCCGCGGGAAGAACGCCCCGCGCTTATTTTCCTCTGCGGGGAGAAACTTTCCCCTTTGTTTGCCGCGCGCCGCGCGGCTGTGTCTCTCCCTGTTTTTTCAAATTTCCGCGGAAACGTTTCCCCCTCTCCCCGTCTTTTTCCCGCTTTTGCGGTGCGTTTGCCGCCCGGCGCACCGCCTGTTCTTCCGCCGAGAAAGGAATGAGGCAATGCTCGCCCGGGCCGATCAGGTCCTCCCTTCCCGCCTCGACGAGCGCCTCCCGCACGATCTGATAATTTTCCTTTTTGCGGTATTGCATGAGCGCGCGCTGCATTTTCTTTTCGTGCGGGCTCTTCGGCACGTACACGGGCTGCATGGTGTCGGGATCCAGCCCCGTATAGTACATGCAAGTGGACTTTGTAGAGGGCGTGGGGTAAAAATCCTGCACCTGCTCGGGCATATACCCGATGGATTTCAGATATTCCGCCAGCGCGATCGCATCTTTCAGCGTGCAGCCTGGGTGCGAAGAAATGAGATAAGGCACGAGATACTGTTTCTTTTTCAGCTTTTCGTTGACGGCGTCGAACCTCTTTTTAAATTCCAGATACACCGAAAACGGGGGCTTGTTCATCTTTTGCAGGACGGCATCGGAAACGTGTTCGGGCGCGACTTTCAGCTGTCCGCTGACATGGTAGCCTGCGAGTTCGCGCAGGAACCTGTCCGACTTGTCATACATCACATAATCAAAACGGATCCCCGAGCGGATAAAGACCTTTTTCACTCCTTCCAGTTGGCGCAGGGTGCGCAAGAGGTCTATGTATTCGTCGTGAGAGACCTCCAGATTGGGACATTTTTTCCAGCCGATGCAGTTTTTCTGCGTGCAGACTCCCCTCTCTGTCTGTTTTTTGCAGGCAGGATCGCGGAAGTTTGCCGTGGGGCCGCCCACGTCGTGGATGTAACCCTTGAAGTCCTTGTCCGAAATCAGCTGTTTTGCTTCGGCAACAAGGCTCTCCTTGCTGCGTTTCTGCACGATCCTGCCCTGATGGTACGTGATGGCGCAGTAATTGCAGTTGCCGAAACAGCCGCGCACGGACGTAAGGGAAAATTTAACCTCTTCAATGGCGGGAACACCCTTTTTGTACATGGGATGATACGTCCTCTCGTACGGAAGAGCGTACACCTCGTCCAGTTCCTTTTCGGAAAGGGGGAACTGCATCCTGTTCTGCACGACGAATCTGTCGCCGTGTTTTTGCAGAAGAATGCGCGAAGAAAAGGGATCGTTGTTCTTTGCCTGTTCGCAAAAAGCGCGCACGTAGGCGCGTTTATCGGACGAAACCTCCTCAAACGACGGGCAGAACGCGGCTTCGCCGCACTCGATCTGCGCGCGGAGTTTTTTGGAAAGCTCTTCAAATTTTGCAAGATAGCAGGTGCCGCGCACGTCGCGGATCTTGCCCAGAGGGATGCCCTTTTTCAGGGCGCGGGCGATCTCCGAGATCGGGCGCTCGCCCATCCCGTACACCAGCAGATCCGCACCCGAAGAGAGCAGAATGCCCGGCAAGACCTTGTCTGCCCAGTAATCGTAATGCGCAAAGCGGCGCAGGGACGCCTCGATCCCGCCGATGAGCACGGGAACGTCGGGGAACAGTCTTTTTAAGTTCCTGCAATACACGTCCACGCACCTGTCGGGGCGCTTTCCCGGCACGCCGCCCTCGCTGTACACGTCGCGCGTGCGGCGTTTCTTTGCCACCGTATAGTTGTTGACCATGCTGTCCACCACGCCGCCGGATACAAAAAATCCCATTTTCGGCGCACCGAAACGCAGATAGTCCGCGTCGTTCTGCGGTTGGGGAAGCATGGCAACGCGCAGGCCTTCCCTCTCGAGCAGGCGCGAAACGATGGCGTGCCCGAAAGAGGGATGGTCCACATACGCCTCCCCGATCACATATACGATGTCTGCCTGCCCGCCCAGTTCCTGCGGGGCAACGGGTAAAAACATAGCCGCCTCCCGATCCGATTTGAAAAAAGTATACCACAAAACCGTCCGTTTTACAATCGTTTTACATAAATGCGCGCATTCACCGCTTTTTCATAAAAAATTCACCCGCTTTTTCCTATAAATTCCACACAGAGTGGTATAATAGAAACGAATTTAACAGCGGAGGCTGTAATATGAAAAAATCCAATATCTTTGCGGCGATCATACTTTCTCTCCTGCTTGTCTTTGCCCTTGCCATGACGGGGTGTTCGCAGACGCCGAGCGTCACTTCCATCCTGCTGACCGACTCGAACGACAAACAGTCTGTCTACACCATCTACTACTCGGATGGCACCACCCAGACGCTGACCGTGCAGAACGGACAGGACGTGACCGCCGACGAACTGTACTCCAAATACAAGGAACTGTACGGGGAAGACCTCTCCTACGACGAATTTTTGCAGAAATATCTCGTGCTCAGCGCGGACAATTCTGCCGTCATCGGGCAGGCTTTGCAATCTTCGGTAAAATTGTATACCGAGTTTATTGAAACGGTGTCGGACATTTTCGGGCGTCCTTCGGGCGTGAACACCGCACAATACACCGGTTCGGGCGTTGTGTATCAGATGGATGATGAAAACACCTACATCATCACCAATTACCATGTAGTGTACAGCAACAAGGCAAATTCTTCCAGCAACGGCGGAAAGACGGCGCGCAGGATCGTATGCTTTTTATACGGCAGCGAAAATCAGACCGATGAATTTTCCTCCCACAAAGATTCGGAAGGATACACTACCTATGACTACGGAGATTACGCCATCGAATGCGAGTATGTGGGCGGCTCCGTGACCAAAGACATTGCCGTTGTACGGGCAGACACAGAAGACGTGCTTGCCGTCAATCCGAACGCTCAGCCCGCCGAATTTGCGGAAGAATACCACGTGGGCGAAACCGCCATCGCCATCGGCAACCCCGAAAACGAGGGCATCAGCGTGACGCAGGGCATCGTCAGTGTGGACAGCGAAGAGATCTCTTTGCAGATCGACAGCACGGTACGCTCTTACCGCTCCCTGCGCATCGACACCGCCATCTACGGCGGAAACTCGGGCGGCGGACTGTTCAACTTGCAGGGCAAACTCATCGGCATCACCAACGCGGGCGATTCGACGGACGAAAACATCAACTACGCCATCCCGCTGGAGATCGCCAAGGGAACGGCGGACAACATCCTCTACTTCTACCTGGACGGCAAAGAGGAAACCACGGGCGCTTACAACGTGTCCATCGGCGTTTCTCCCGTCGCGCAGAATTCGCGCTATACGTACGACGCAGCCCTGGGCTACGGGAAGATCACCGAGGAGATCGTAGTCGATCAGATCAGTTCCGGCTCCATCGCCTCTGAAATAGGGTTGCAGCAAAACGACCGACTGACCGCTTTTGTGATAAACGGCGTAAGCAACCCTCTTGACCGTCTGTACGACGTTGCAGATCTCATCCTCACCCTGCGTCCGGGCGATACTGTTTCCTTTGAGATCACCCGAGGAAGCGAAAAGATGACCACCTCTTCGTACAAACTTGCCTGGGGCGATTTCCGTACGCTTGCCTGACCAAAACCTCCCTCCATCTTTTTGTGCCGCACGGCACAATATAAAGACAGCCCGCCTGTTCTGATATGCACCCCAAAAGTTGGACACTTTTGGAGGTGCATATTTTTTATGTCAAGGAAGAAAAGAATCAACAAAAAGTATAGCGCGGAGTTCAAGATAT
>CASFBD010000037.1 GCA_949292885.1 uncultured Bacillota bacterium | reverse complement strand
TTCAGGAAGATAGTCATCGCCGCTGGTATCAATACCCAAAAGTTCCAGTGTATCATAGATGTTGTCCATCTGGTCGCCTTCCAGATCCATATCGTCCAGCACCTCAGACAATTCGGAGGAATCCAGCTTGCCTTTCTTCTTGCCTTTTATGATCAAATCGCGCAGTTTTTCATTGGCTAAAATGATGGATGCGGCAGGGAGCGTAGCGATAGTTTTTTCGTCCAGTTTGCCTGCAAACTTGGGCTTTGCTTCGGTTTCTGCGTCCATGGAATCTGCCGCAGCAGACTTTTTGGCTGCTTTTTTTTCGGCGGCTGTTTCATCAGCTTTTTTTGCATTGCTTTTGGCAGGTTTGGCTGCCGCTTTCGCAGCACATCGGAAAACCCGCGCGCCCCGTGGTGTCGGCAGGGGAACGAGTTCTGCGCGGACAACTGGTCGCACAGAAAGCGGACGGAATTTCCGCAAACGTATTCTCCCCCGTTGCGGGCATTGTCAAAGGCGTTGTGGGGCACATCACTGCCTCCGGAAAGAAGCGCGATCACATTCTCATCGAAAACGACTTTACCGATGAGAGCGTGACGCTGGAACCTCTTACTGTACCAACAGCGGAAAGTATTCTTGCCCGTATAGAGGAAGCGGGGATCGTCGGAATGGGCGGCGCGGGATTTCCCACGCACGTCAAGTTTAATGTTGACGGAAAAGCGGATGTCTTTGTGGTGAACGCGGCGGAATGTGAGCCGTACATCACCTGCGACTACCGTATTCTGCTCGAATACGCGGAAGAATTTTTGCGCGGCGTGCGTTACTGTATGCTTGCGTGCGGCGCAAAACGCGCCGTGATCGGTATTGAAAAGAACAAGCCGGAAGCGATCTCCCTTCTCACATCTCTGTGCAAAGGAGGTGACGTCAGCGTATGTGCGTTGCGTACCCGCTATCCGCAGGGCGCGGAAAAACAACTGATCTACAGCTGTACGCGACGGGTGGTTCCCGAAGGCGGGTTGCCCATCGCCGCGGGCGTGGTGGTTTCCAACGTGCACACTGTTCTGAGCATTGCCCGCGCGGTGGAAAAAGGCCTGCCGTGTTACGAAAGAGTAATGACGGTCAGCGGAAAATGTGTCAAAACGCCTTCCAACCTGTGGGTGAAAAACGGAACGCCTCTGCGCGAGATCGCCGCGTATTACGGTGCGGACGAGAACTGTGCGCGCATCGTCAGCGGCGGTCCGATGATGGGGGAGGCTGTGTTTTCGCTTAAAGTCTGCACCGGCAAGACGACGTCCAGTCTTTTGTTCCTGGACAGCACAGAATGCGAGGATAAAATCGCATCCGTCTGCATAGGGTGCGGCAGGTGTGTGCAGGCCTGTCCGATGGGCCTTTCGCCCACCTTTATCGAAGACGCGCTGTTCAGAAAAGATTATGAGGAAGCAAAACGATATGGGGCATCCTCCTGCATCGGGTGCGGTTGTTGTTCGTATGTCTGTCCTGCAAAGCGTTTTCTCACGCAGAGCGTGCGCCTTGCGAAAAAAATCATAGCGGAGAGGAAAATTTAGCATGGCGGAGATCTCTAATTACAAAGTTGCGGCATCGCCGCACAAGCTGGATAACTCAGACACCCGCCGCGTGATGCTTGACGTGCTCATTGCACTTCTTCCCTGCCTTGTCTGCGGCGTTGTCTTTTTCGGTTTGTATGCGTTTTTGCTCGTTTTTTTGACTACGTTGACCTGTTTTGTGAGCGAACAGCTGTACAATCTCATCCGGAAAAAGCCTTTTACCTTTGATTTGTCCGCACTCGTCACAGGCGTGATCCTGGGGCTGAACCTTCCGCCCCGTGCGCCTTGGTATCTTGCGGTCATCGGGGGCGTTTTTGCAATCATCATCGTCAAAATGCTGTTCGGCGGTTTGGGCAAGAACTTTGCCAACCCCGCGGCGACGGCGCGCGTTTTCCTGCTCCTTGCCTATTCTTCGGCAATGGGACAGTACATCGGCGCGGACATAGGCGGCAATATTCTTTCTACGGACGTCGTCACTGCGCCTACCTACCTCGGCGGCGGTATTGCCGCATTGCAGGGGAGCTTCTGGGGCGTCAGCGGATTCGGCGGATACGCTTTGCAGCTTTTGTTCGGCTTTGTGGGCGGCTGTATCGGAGAAACTTGCAAAGTTGCCGTGCTTGCGGGCGGCGTGTACCTGTGCGCGCGCAAGGTGATCGACTGGCGCATCCCCGCCGTCTTTCTGCTTACGGCGGCAGCGTTTTTCCTGCTTTATTACCGGAGCGCGGAAGAGATGGTTTTGCAGTTGCTTTCGGGCGGACTGATGTTCGGTGCCGTGTTTATGGCAACTGATTACGCTACTTCCCCGAAGTGGAAATACAACCGTATTCTGTATGCGATCGGGTTGGGACTGATCACGGGCGTCATCCGCTGTTTCGGTTCCTATCCGGAAGGGACGTCGCTTGCAATTCTGTTTATGAATCTGCTCGTGCCTGTTATGGATAAATATATTCTGCCCGTGCGTTTCGGTCAGCTCACAAAGGCGGGTAAACCCAAGCCGCAGGCGATGAAATGGACGATGCGCGCATTGTGCCTTGTGCTTGCGCTCGTCATTGCGGCAGGTTCGCTTGTTGTCTGCCTGCGCCCGGCTACGTACGAATACATCCTCGATGCGAAAAAGGAAGGAAGTTCCTATGTCGTGGAGATCGGCGGAACCTTCAATATCGGCGGATGGCCGCAGGAGAGGGAGTACACGGTTACCGTGGACGAACAGACCATGACGATCAGCGACATTGTCGCGGTGAAAGAAAACCAGTACGGCTATCTGGCGGAGCTTTCTCTGTTTATCGGAAAGACAAGACATGAAGTGGCGACGCTTTCCGATCTTTCCACCGATTCGGAATTTTCCGCGACGGTGACCAATACGGCGCTGCGGGATATGTTGGTGGAATGCTTCGACTATATTCAGAGAGAAATGGGGAGGGACTGAAATGGATAAGGCAAAATTTCGCTCCATGCTGCAATGTATCCTCGTTCTTTCTGCGATCGCTTTGTGCAGTGGGCTTTTGTTGGGGCTTTTCAATCTGATCACCTATGTCGATCCGCTTCAGAGCGCATACGACAGGTTCGCGCAGGATACGGGCGCGACGTTCAGCGAGATGAAAGACGCCGACGGCGAGACCATCGGCGACGGAAGCGTTATTTACTATGCTCTTTCCGACGACGGAAGTGTACACGCGTTTCTTGCTGAAGGAAAGGGTTTTCAAGGCGGCGCGGTGCAGGTCTACCTGTACATTTCGGATGGAGTCATTTCCAAAGTCGGCTACGGAGAAGTGGACAGCAGTCAGACGTATATTGATAGGGTAAAGGATGCCAAACTTCTGGAATCTTTTGAAGGCAAAGAAGTCGCTTCGCTCAACGCGCTGTCCACGGACACCGTTTCCGGGGCGACGGGCTCATCCAAGGGCGTTCTCAACGCCGTCAATGCCGCCGTCGAATATTATAAAGAACACGTGGGAGGGGAGAACAATGGATAAACGCAAGTTCAGGGAAACGCTTCTGGGCGGGCTGATCAGAAACAACCCCACCTTTGTGTTGGTGCTGGGTACCTGTCCCACCATCGCCATGACGACCTCTCTTTTCCAGGCGTTTGCCATGGGTGTGGCGACGACGTTCGTGCTCATCTTTTCCAACCTGTTTGTAAGCCTCTTGCGCGGAGTTATTCCCGATAAGGTGCGCATTCCCTGTTATATCGTCATTATTTCCACGTTTGTCATCATCGTTCAGATGGTGATGCGCAAGTTCCTGCCCGAACTGTATGCCACCATGCAGGCATTTATCGCGCTGATCGTTGTTAACTGTATTATTCTTGCGCGTGCGGAAAGCTTTGCTTCCTGCAATAAGCCGTTGTACAGTATGCTGGACGGCGTTTCCATGGGGCTCGGCTTTACGTGTGCTCTCAGTCTCATCGGGATCGTGCGCGAGTTTTTTGCCGGCGGTTCGTTTGCGGGAATTTCCATCCCCGGTTTCCCTGTCATGCAGGGGGCGGGCGCCAGTGCGTTCGGGTTTATCACGTTCGGGTGCATGATGGCTCTTTTCAACTTTGTTATTCAGAAAGTCAACGAGCGCAAGGAGCGCATACGGGAATCCGTCCTGCCTCTTGCCGATCAGCTTGAGGAGGTGAAATAATGGCTACCGTCATTTCTCTGATGTTCGCGGCGGTCATTTCGCAGAACATTGTCCTTGCGCAGTACCAGGGCATCTGCCCCTTCCTCGGCGTTTCCAAAAAGATGTCCAGTGCGGCGGGAATGGGGTTTGCCGTCATCTTTGTCATGGCGGTCTCTTCGGTATTCACGTGGCTGGTGTACAACCTCGTACTTTTGCCGCTGGGGATCGATTATCTCTATACCATGGCGTTTATCCTCGTCATTGCCAGCCTCGTGCAAATGCTGGAAATGATCTTAAAACGTTTTTCTCCCACGCTGTACAGCGCATTGGGTGTGTATCTGCCTCTCATCACCACAAACTGCGCCATTCTCGGAACGGCAAACAGCACGGTGGTGTTCAACGGCTATCCGTTTTTACAGGCGTTTGCCGTATCAGTGGCGACGGGCGTGGGTTTTCTCCTCGCCATCTGCCTGTTGGCGGGCGTGCGGCTGAAAACGGACAAAGCGGACATCCCGCAGTGTTTCAAGGGCTTCCCCATTACGCTGGTTTCGGCGGCGATCATGGCGATGGCTTTTGCGGGATTTTCCGGTATCCTCGCGTAAGGAGAGAAAGAGATGCAACCTGTTTTACAGATTCTTTTGGCGGGCGGGATCATGCTCGCCATTGCGGTGGTGTTCGGGATCATTCTCGTCATCTGTTCCAATGTATTTGCGGTCAGGCGCGACGAGCGCATCGACCGCGTGGAATCTCTCCTTGCAAAGTCCAACTGCGGAGGATGCGGCAAAGCGGGCTGCGCGCAGTTTGCGGAGGCGCTTGTCAAAGGGGAGGCAAAACTTTCCGATTGCCGCGCCACGCCTTCCGCCAACAAGCAGAAGATCGCGGAGATCCTCGGCGGGGGCGACATCGGGGAGGAAACGGTTGCCGTCGTGCATTGCAACGGCGGTGATGCCTGCTACAACAAGTACGATTATCAGGGCTACGGCGACTGCGCTTCCTGCGAACTGATCGCGGGCGGCGTCAAGGCGTGCCCTGTGGGCTGTATCGGCAAAAAGACGTGTGCCAATGCCTGTCCTTACGGGGCGATCTCCGTGGGGGACGAGGGGTATTCCGTGGTCGATAAGGAAAAGTGCGTTTCCTGCGGCGCGTGCATCCGCGATTGTCCCAAGAACCTGATCTCGCGCATTCCGAAGTCTGCAAAGGTATACATTGCCTGTTCCAATCACGGCAAAGGCAAGGATGTCATGGAGCTTTGCAAGCATGGTTGCATCGGGTGCGGGCTGTGCGCAAAGACCTGTCCCGAAGGCGCCATTGTCATGAAGGACGGGTTGCCCGAGATCGACTATTCCAAATGCGTAGGGTGTTTAAAATGCGTGGAAAAGTGTCCGCGCAAATGTATCAAGGAGCATTGAATGCAATTTTCTGCTGTTTTGTTTGATTTTGACGGGACGCTGTTCGATACTTCTCCGGGAATTTTGCGCTGTATGCGCGCCGCTCTGGAAAAGAACGGTTACGATGCGCATACGGACGAGTGGCTGAAACGCTTCATCGGGCCGCCCGTTATCCCCGCATTGCAGGAATTTTACGGCATGGACGGCGCGGAAGCGGAAAAGGTCAAGACGGATTACCGCGCATTGTACAGGGCAGAGGGTGTGTTTGAATGTTCACCCATGCCGGGCGCAAAGGAATGCCTGCAGGCATTGCGGGCGGCGGGGATCCGGCTTGCGGTGGCAACATCCAAACCTCATTACTTTGCTGAGGAGATCTTAAAGCGCTACGATTTTTACGACCTGTTCGACGCCGTGTGCGGCGCCCGTTCGGACGACCGCTCGGGAAAAGCGGAGATCGTGGCGGAAGCGCTTGCGTCGCTCGGCGCCCGCGCGGAAGAGACGGTTATGGTGGGGGACAGAAAGTACGACGTGCTGGGCGCAAAGGCGTGCGGAATTCCCTGCATCGGGCTGGATTCCGGTTTTGCGGAAGAGGGTGAATTTGAAAAGGCGGGCGCCGTCGGTATCGTAAAGACGTTTGAAGAACTTACTGTCCGTCTGCTGAAATGATTCACGCGCGTATCTATTTAAAAGAACATAATTGTGAAAGGAAAAGGATTGTGCATTTTGTACAATCCTTTTTTCCTGAAAATGTGAGTTCTTTGAGTATATTTTTTGAAAAAAAGTTAATAATTGACAAAAAGATTGTCACATAGTTTCAAATTGAAAATTATGAATATTTTTTTCAAAAAAACTGCACAAAAACGCAAAAAGATACTATACAAAAGCACTTTTCAATGGTATAATATATTCGGTTCAGTTTAGATTTTCACAGTTCGGGCGGGAGAGCCCCGCGGGTTCAGCTGTATATTTTGCATCAGAGGTGGCACATTGGAAAAAATTGGAATTATTGATCTGGGTTCAAATTCGGCAAGGCTTGTCATCGTCGAATTGTTTGGTGACGGGCATTATATGGTCGTGGACGAGCTGAAAGAGAGCGTTCGTCTTGGGCAGGATATGGAGCGCGACGGGTTTCTGAAGCCCCAGCGCGTGGCGGAAACCATCCGCACTTTAAAAATGTTTAAAAAGCTTGCGGATGCAAGCAAGGTAGACAGGATCATCGCCGTTGCGACGGCGGCGGTTCGGCGCGCCAAAAATCAGCGCAGTTTTCTGGACGAGATCCAGGCGACCTGCGGCATTAAAGTCAAGGTGCTCAGCGAGGAAGAGGAAGCAACGCTCGTCTATCGCGGCGTCATCAACTCGATGGATATTCCCAAGGGGCTGATCCTCGAGATCGGCGGCGGAAGCACCAAGATCGTCTACTACAATCGCCGCAATATGTTAAATTATGTGACTCTTCCGTTCGGCGCGGTCACGCTGACCGATCTGTTTAAGGACGACGGACTTTCTCCCGAACAGCAGGCGGAAAAGGTGGAAGAGTTCTTTACGGAACAGCTTACGGGCATCGAATGGCTGAAAGAAGTGGATCCGGACGTGCAGATGATCGGTGTGGGCGGTTCTTTCCGTAACATCTTCAAGATCAGCAAGATGGTGCGCAAGTATCCGCTGGATACGGTGCATAATTACGTTCTTCCCGTAGAAGATTTCGAGTACGTTTACGACACCATCAAGGTGCTCGATCTGGATAAAAAGCGCAAGATCAAGGGGCTTTCTTCGGGCAGGGCGGATATTCTTCCCGCGGCTCTCGCTGTCGTGAAATCCTTTACGCATTTCATGAAGTTTGAAACGTTCACTATCGGCGGGTCGGGATTGCGCGAAGGCATTATGTTCAATCAGGCAATGCCTATCACGCAGGAAAAACCCATTTCGGATATTCTCGGGTACAGCCTGAGCAGCCTTGTAAAATATTATGAGTGCGACGAGGGCCATGTGGAACACGTGGTCAACCTTTCCGTTCAGCTGTTCAAACAGCTGCGCGTTCTGCACAAGTTCTCGCGCCAGTATCTGAAAGTACTTAAAGTGGCGGCAACACTGCACGATTGCGGCAACCGCATCAAATTCTACAACCATCAGAAACACAGCTGCTATATGATCCTCAATGCGACGCTGTTCGGCATCACTCATCGCGAGATCGTTCTTGCGGCGTTTGTTGCGGGTTGTCATAAAAAAGAGGACATCTCTCCCGCCGATTGGGCGAAATATAAGGACATCGTGTTGGAAGAGGATCTGGAGGCTGTCAAAAAGCTGGGCGTGATGCTCCGCATTGCGGAAAGCCTCGACCGCAGCTGCAGCGGCACTGTCAAGGGTATCAACTGCGATGTGCTGGGCGATTCTGTCATCATGAAAACGGAAGTGGAAGGGGATGCGTCCCTGGAGATCCGCGACGCCATGACCGCGAACGCGGAGTTCCGCAAATCTTTCCGCAAAAATCTTGAAATTCTGTAAAGAACGTAGCCGCAAATTTATTTGCGGCTATTCTCTCCTTTCTCATGAAAATCATACTTGCAAGCGCCAGTCCGCGCAGAAAAGAATTGTTGAAAAAACTCCTGCCCGAGTTTGATATTTTGCCCGCGCGGGGCGAGGAATGCGCGGATCTTACTCTCCCTCCGGAAGAGATCGTGCGTACTCTGGCGGAGCACAAGGCAGAGGAAGTGTTCGCTTCTCATCCGGAAGCGCTCGTGCTTGGGGCAGATACCGTAGTCTGGTTCGAGGGCAGAGTGCTTGGGAAACCTGCAGATGCTTCGGATGCGAAGAATACACTGCGTGCGCTGTCGGGCAGGAGCCACAGCGTGTACACGGGCTGGTGCATCCTCGGGCAGAATGTCCGCCGCAGCGGCGCGTGCCGTTCGGACGTTCTTTTTCACGAACTTTCCGAAAGTTTTATTGACGAATATGTTGCGGGCGGTTCGCCTCTGGATAAGGCTGGCAGTTACGGCATTCAGGACGACGAGCGCCTGGTTGCCGGTTACAGCGGCAGTTACGACAACATCATCGGGCTTCCTACGGAAGAATTGCGCAGCCAGCTGCGCTTAATCGGGGTATTGAAATGATCAGACTTGCAATCGACCTGGGGTCATCGGTCACAAAGATCTATAAAATCGGCAGCGGGATCGTGCTTGCGGAGGCAAGCTGTCTTGCCGTGGCGTCCGGCACAAAGACGGTGAAGGCGATCGGCGAAGAGGCAAAACAGCTGATCGGCAAGACGGCGGAGTTTACCACCATCGTTTTTCCCGTGTTTGAGGCGGATATTGTAAACGAGGAGATGGCAGCCACCATGCTCCGCTATTTCCTGCAAAAAATAGAGGTCGGCAAATCGCAGGCACGGCGTGCGGAAGTGGTGTTCAATGTTCCCTGCGGTGCGCAGGACGCCTTGCTGGACAAATATTACCGCCTTGCCGAGGCGTGCAACATCGGCACGGTGCATTTTGTCGAAACGCCTTTTTTGTCCGCGTTCGGTCAAAACCTCACTCTCAATGAAAGCTCTCCCGTGTTTGTCGTGGACATCGGCGGGGGCAATACCAACATTGCCGCGTTTTCGCTGGACGGGATTATAGCGGGCGTAAGTCTGAATATCGGCGGCGGAAACATTGACAGCCATATCATCGACAAAGTTGCCGATTCTTTTAATCTGAAAATCGGGTTGCTCACCAGTGAAAAGCTCAAGGTGACGGCAGCGAGCTTATACGAGGCCGACGACGAAAAGGCTATCGTCAACGGCAGGGATATTTCGTCGGGCAGGCCGCGTTCGGTGGCGGTCTCTTCGTCAGACATTTACGAGTGTGCCAAAGTGTTTGCCGATAAGATCGTCGAGTACACCAACCTCGTGCTTGCCAAACTTCCTGCGGAAGTTTCCGCATCGGTCTGGCATACGGGTATCTATCTTTCGGGCGGCGGCGCCAACCTCATCGGACTGGACGATTACCTTGCGGGAAAGTTGCAGATGGACGTCAACCTTGCTGAGGAGCCGATGATGGCGGCGGTGCTCGGCGGCGGCAGAACGGTGGGCAACGCAGATATTCTCGAAACGGTACGCATCGATTACTGATTTTTTCCGCACCCGCAGAGGGTGCGGCTTTTTTATATCAAATCCGCACAGTGGATGCAAGATCAAAAGTGTTTTTTTTGGAAAAACATCGGGGCAGGATAGGTTTTTTGAGCTTTTGAAGACAAAAAGTTGAAATGTTGCTTTGTATTCGGGCGAGGTGAGGCAATTCTCCGGTTGCGTTTTAAAAACGCACAGGGGGTGTTCTTTGAAGACGGTTACATGATCAGTTCCTGCAAAGAGGAGATCGTTTGTAAGGGACTTTTTCAGCGTGTTTTCCGGGCAAAAGCGTAAGAATTTTCAACTTTTTTCAAAGAAATATTGACAAATCCGTCATTTAAAAGTATAATATTAAAAATGGATATAGGGCGAATACGGTATCCTGCATTGCCTATGGTGCGGCGGAACGCCTTCGCACAAACACTATTTTACGGAGTTACGGATCATGCAGAAAGTGGATTTTTCTCTCAAAGGACTTCGCGCGGACGAAATGAGTTTCAAACTCAACGCCGTGCGCCCGCAGAACGGCGGAAAAATGGAACTGAAACCTACCTTTTCGCGCAAGGTGCGCCGCGTTGTGGAAAACGATAAACTTTGCTTTATCACGCTGACGGTGAAGATCGAAAAGACGGAAGATTCTCCCAAGCCGTTTGACCTGATCGTGACATATACGGGCGTATTTGAATCGGAAGCAAAGACGGATGAGGAGCGCCGCTCCGTCGTCGTGGAGGGAACGGCTCTGTTGTATCCCTATCTGCGCGCGGCGGTTACTACACTGACAACGTCCGCCATGGCTGCGCCTGTTGTTCTGCCTGTCATCAACGGTCCGCTTTTTGCGGAGGACAGGGAGAGCGACGGTATCGTTTCCTGAGGAGAGATCCATGAATAAAGAAGAGATCAAAAAACTGCTTCCCCATCGCGAACCCATGCTTCTGATCGAAGAGGTCGAGATCAACGAGCAGGGGGAGGCAGTGGCAAAATATAAAGTCAAAGGGGACGAGTTCTTTTTGCAGGGGCATTTCCCCGGCAATCCTATCGTTCCGGGTGTCATTCAGTGCGAAATGATCGCACAGACGGCTGTGGCGCTCATCCCTGACGTACACGATTGTCTGCCCATGTATACGGGGCTGAACAACGTCAAGTTCAAAAACCCGCTTCTGCCGGGGGACACGGCGGTGATGACCGTCTCTCTGACGGCGAGAAGGGGGATCTTCTGCTTTGCCAAAGGTAAGTTGGAAGCAAACGGAAAGCTGTGTACCAGTGCGGAGTTTTCTTTTGCCATAGTACCGAAAAAATCATAAATTGTTCATTTGTTTCAGGCGCGCCTTCGTTTTTTGCGGTAGGCGCGTTTTTTTGTCATTTTACTGAACAACAAGCCGCGTTTTGGCGGGGTTTTGTGCTTTTATGGAAATAAGACTTGACTTAAAAGCTTAAATTTACTATAATGTAGTGTAGGGAAAGGAATGCCCTTTCCAACATCGGGAGGCAGACAAAACGTATGTCTTTTTATATAGCGGGAACGGGCAGTGCCCTTCCTGAAAAGGTAGTCACAAACGACGACCTTGCACAATTTTTAGATACTTCGGACGAGTGGATCTATACCCGTACGGGCATCCGCCGCCGCCATGTGCTCACGCACGAAAAGCTGGACGAGCTTGCCATCCGTTCCGCGCAGATTGCGCTGGCGGACGCGGGCGTTACGGGAGCGGACGTCGATCTTATCCTTTGCGCTACCATGCGCGGGGATACGTACACACCATCCCTTGCCTGTATTGTGGGTGAGGCGATCGGCTCTCATGCGCCGTCGTTCGATCTGAACGCAGCTTGCGTGGGTGTGCTGTACTGCATGGAGGTGGCGGATTCTTTCATTGCCTCCGGCAAAGCAAAGACTGTTCTCATCGTTTCTGCAGAGGCGATGAGCAAACTCGTCGACTGGACGGATCGCTCTACCTGCGTCCTGTTCGGTGACGGTACGGGCGCCATGGTCGTGCGCGCGGGGGAAGGAAGGCTTGCGGGCGTTCTGTCCACCAATCCGGATTCCAAAGTTATCCGTATGCCCAATTTCGAGGGGCTGAACAGTCCGTACAACGTGTACGAACAGGAAAAGCTTGCCATGCACATGGATGGGGGCGAAGTTTATAAATTTGCCGTCAATGCCATGGGCAGGAATATAGAGGAAGTGTGCGAGCGGGCAAATCTTACGCCTGCACAGATCGACTGGTATCTGCCGCACCAGGCAAACGTTCGCATCATTGACGCCAGTTTGAAAAAGTTCAAGATCGACAAGAGCAAGGTTTTGCTCAACATTGCCGATTGCGGCAATATGTCGGCTACGTCTGTGATGGTGCTTTTGGACGAATATGCCAAGAAAGGTACTTTCCGCAAGGGCGAAAAACTGCTTTTCGTCGCTTTCGGCGGAGGACTTACGAGCGGCGCCGTCATTGTCGAGTGGAAAAAAGACTGATCACAATAAAAAATAATTTATTATAAAGGAGAATTTTATTATGACAACGTTGGAAAAATTGAAGGAAATCCTCAGCGAATGCAAGGGTGAAGATCTGGACGTCACGCCCGAAACCACTTTTGAAGAATTGGAATTTGATTCCCTCGATAAAGTGGACATCGTTATGCAGATCGAAGAGGCATACGACATTTCCCTCGGCGAAAATATGCAGCTTTCCACCGTCGGCGAACTGATCGAAAAGATCGACGAGGCAGTTGCAAACAAGTAAAATGCAGACAAAACTTACAAAACTTTTAGGGATCCGCTATCCCATCATGCAGGGGGGCATGGCGTGGATCGCCGATGCTTCCCTGGCGAGTGCTGTCTCCAATGCGGGCGGATTGGGCATTATTTCCGCGATGAATGCAAACGCGGACTGGGTGCGCGAAGAGATCAGAAAATGCCGCACGATGACGGATAAACCGTTCGGCGTGAACATTATGCTGATGAGCCCGCACGTCGAGGAAGTGGCACAGATGGTAGCGGAAGAAAAAGTTCCCGTTGTCACGACGGGCGCGGGCAACCCTTCCCGCTTTGTCAAAATGTGGAAGGAGGCGGGCATCAAGATCATTCCCGTCGTTGCTTCCACGGCGCTTGCCAAGATGGTAGAGCGCGCAGGCGTGGACGCGGTCGTCGCGGAAGGCGGCGAAAGCGGCGGTCACGTCGGCGATCTTACCACCATGGCGCTTGTTCCGCAGGTGGTGGATGCGGTCAGCATTCCCGTCGTGGCGGCGGGCGGCATTGCGGACGGCAGGGGCATGGTCGCGGCGTTCGCACTGGGCGCTTGCGGCGTGCAGATGGGCACCCGTTTCCTTGTGGCAACGGAATGCACCGTCAGTGCGGAGTATAAAAAGAAAGTCCTTGCTGCAAAGGACATTTCCACAATGGTCACCGGCCGCAGGCTGGGACATCCTGTTCGCGCCATCAAAACGGCTTACACAAACCAGTATGCCAAGTTGGAAGCGGATTCCAACTATCCTGACGAAAAACTGGAAGAGTTTGGCGTGGGTTCTCTGCGCAAGGCCGCCAAAGACGGTAACGCGTCGGAAGGATGCTTCCTTGCGGGGCAGATCGCGGGCATGGTGAACAAGGAACAGCCCGCCGCGGAGATGATCGAAGAGATCATGACGCAGGCGGAAAAAATGATGGAGGGCGTCAAATGGAACGTGTAGCCTTCCTATTTGCGGGGCAGGGCGCGCAGGTGCCCGGCATGGCCGCGGACGTCAAAGACCTTCCCAAAGTAAAAAAACTGTTTGACTTGGCGGAGAGCATTCGCCCCGGCACCGTGGAGAAAATGCTCTGCGGGACGCAGGAAGAGCTGAACAGGACGTTGCTTACACAGCCAACCATGTTTCTGGCAGACCTTGCCTATGCGTATGCAAAGGAAGAGGAGATCGGTACGCCGGACTGTGCCTGCGGTTTTTCCGTGGGGGAAGTCCCTGCGCTGTGCTTTGCGGGCGTGTTGTCCGAAGAGGATGCGTTCCGCACCATCTGCAAGCGTGCAGAGCTGATGGAAGCCTATACACAGCGCGTTGCAGGTTGCATGATCGCGGTCATCGGGCTTGCGCCCGACGCGGTGGAAGCGCTGTGCGACGGGGAAAATACTCACCCCGCCAACTACAACGGGAGCAAGCAGACGGTGGTCGCCTGTAAAGCAGAGGCGGAGGCGGATTTTACCGCCAAAGTCAAGGCTGCCGGCGGGCGCGCCATGAAACTGCGCGTTTCCGGAATGTTCCATTGCCCCGAGCTTTCGCCCGAAGCGGCGGCATTTGAAGAGTTTTTGCGCTCTCTCAAAATGAATGCGCCTCGCCTGGACGTTTATGCCAATCTTACGGCAAAGCCGTACGAAGGGGATTTTGCGCGCACGCTCGCATTGCAGATGTGCTCGCCCGTGCGTTTTACTGCTACGGTGGCGGCAATGAAACAGCGTGGCGTGGAAGAATTTGTAGAGGTCGGTCCCGGAAAGGTTCTTACCGGCCTTGTCGCTCGAGGTTGAGACGGAAAGCGGTTTTTCGTTTGTTTTTAAACAAAAACATAATTTTTGTTGTTGAAAAGGACAGATATGGCAGAAAACAGAGTGGCGCTCATCACGGGCGCGGGCAGAGGGATCGGTGCGCAGATCGCACTTACCCTTGCCGCAGATAATACGGACATTGCCGTCGTGGATTACAGCGAACAGGCGGCGGCGCAGGAAACGCTGGATGCACTTGCGGCGGCGGGCGTAACTGCGCGTTACTATAAGTGTGACGTTTCCGATTTTTCCGCGACCAAGGCGACTGTCGATCAGATCGTCAAGGATTTCGGAAAGATCGATATTCTTGTCAACAACGCCGGCATTACGGCGGATAAACTGATCATGCGCATGGAAGAGGCGGATTGGGACAGGGTCCTGTCCATCAATCTTAAAGGCTGCTTTAACATGGTCAAGCACGTTACGCCTTACATGATGAGAAAGCGTTACGGAAGGATCGTTTCCATCAGTTCGGTGGTCGGCATGATGGGCAACGCAGGGCAGGCTAACTATGCCGCATCCAAAGCGGGAATTATCGGTCTGACCAAGACGGTCGCCAAGGAATTCGGCTCGCGCAATATCACTGCCAATGCGGTGGCGCCCGGATTTATCAAGACGGCGATGACGGATGCTCTTACCGAAGAGCAGAAACAGGCAATGTACAAACTCATTCCGCTCG
>CASFBD010000036.1 GCA_949292885.1 uncultured Bacillota bacterium | reverse complement strand
TTCTTGTGCGGCGGAAGTACTTTTGCTCACCCGCTCCTCTATTTCGCAACGACATTGTAGCATATCCGAAAGCAAATGTCAAAGAATTTTGCGCGGCAATTTTTCTTGTGTGCGCAAAAGACGGTTCTCATTTATAAAAATTTTGATATAAGCGGGAAATTTAATTGAAATATTTCTGCATTTGTAGTACAATAAACAGGAACATCTGCAATTTTCGGCAGAGTGCATCGAACGGAGGTAAAAATGGCACAGCAAGGCGAAAAGAAAGGCTTTATTGCCCGTATGCTTGAAGGTAAGGAGCGGGACGAGGAGTACGCAAGAAGCACTCTTCCTTCCAACCGTTGGGCGCTTTTCTGGGATATTTTCAAAGGCAGGTTTTCCAAACTGATCATCGTCAACCTGCTCATGCTTATATTCTTTATTCCGCTTATCGCGGTTGGCTTTATCATGTATATCTGGACGACCACGACGGGCATGATGTATCCCTTTTCCAACAGCCTGCTCATCGGATTTCCCGCCTATCCCAATATGATGGGGGCGCCCGAGCAGATCAATCTTTCCGGGGCAGGTACTTTCGGCGCGCTGATGATCGTTGCCGCACTTATCGCGGCAGTGGGCATTTCGGGCGGAATGTACGTCATCCGCAACATGGTCTGGACGGAAGGCATCTTTGTCGCCAACGATTTCTGGCGCGGCATCAAGATCAACATTGTGGTGGTTCTGCAATCCACTCTGTTCTATGCCGTGTGCCTGTATGCGTTTACCATGTCCATCAAGTTTTCCGAGTACATCATTGCGTCCAGTACGGGCAACGAGGTGTGGATGACCATTTCCATGGCGATCTCCTACGTTGCCATCGCCATTGTCACCATGATGTACCTTTGGATGCTTTCCATGGGCGGCAGCTATAAACTTAAATTTTTTCAGTTGCTCAAAAACTCTTTCCTGATGACCTTCGGGCTCATCTTCCAGAACATCTTCTTTGTCGTTCTGATGGCGATCCCCGTCATTCTCATTCTTCTGGGCTCCTTTTTCCAGATGTTGGGCATTATCTTTATGATCTTGTTCGGCATATCGTATATGCTGCTTGTCTGGCTGGACTATTCGCAGTGGGCATTCGATAAATTCTTCGAGTCCAAGCGCGAGGGCGGCAAAGTCAACCGCGGTATTTACGCCAAAGTCGGAAAGGGCGGTTCGCAGAGCAAGGCGGTGCAGGAGTACGAGGCAAATCTGCAGGCGGCAATGAGCGTCAAATCCGACCTCTCTTCCCGTCCCATCAAGCCCATCACGGACGAACTGAAAGTGTACGAGCTCCCCGAATCTTTCTCCCGCGACGACCTGAAAAAACTGCGCGAATCCAAGGAACGCATTGTCGAGGATACGGAAAAATACGCGGAAGAGCATAAAAACGACGAAAAATACGTCACTTACAATGCCCAGTTTGAAAAGCCTGCCGAAGAGGAGGACAAAAAGGACAAGAAGGGCAAAAAGGATAAAAAGAGTGCGGGTAAGGACGGGAGCGCCGAATGACGGACGCTTATTCGTCGCTTGCCGACTGGTTTGAATATCTCAATGCAGACTGCGACTATGAAAAATGGTCGCAGTACTTATATGACCGCCTGCGTTTTCTGGGCGTAACGGGCGGCAGGGGACTGGACATCGGCTGCGGAAGCGGCGCGTTCACGCGTGCCTTTGCCGCGTTAGGGTTTGACATGACGGGCTACGATTCCAGCGAACGAATGCTGCAAAAAGCGGAACAGCTGGGCGCGGGCGGGAGAGTAAGGTACGTTCTCTGCGATGCGCGCAAACTTCGCGTCGTCGGCGGCAGGGCGGACTTTGCACTGTGCGTCAACGATTGCCTTAACTATATTCCTCCGCAGGATGTGCCCGCATTTTTTTCGCGGACGGCAGGGTGCCTGAAAAAGGGCGGCGCCTTTTTGTTTGATGTGTCTTCCCCGTATAAATTGCGGGAGATCATCGGGAACAATACGTTCTGCGAGGACAGAGAAGACGTGGCGTATCTCTGGTTTAACGAGTGCGCGGCGGACAGAGTGGAAATGGACATCACCCTCTTTGTCAGGGGTGCGGACGGGCGGTTTACCCGCGGCGACGAGCACCATACTCAGTATATTCACGAGAGGGATTTTTTATTTCAAGCGGCGGAAAACGCAGGTTTCTGTGTACGCGCACAGGAAGGGGCGTTCGGGGACGCTGCGGATAAAACGCGCTTGAATTTTTTGTGTACTCGTCTTTAAATTGCGGGTACGTATTCCTGTTTTTCGGACGATCGGAGAGGTAATATGACAGAAAGAAAAGACAAGATCCTGCGCGGACTGATGTGCGACGGGGAAGTTTCGTTCGCTGTAGCGGACACAACGGGGCTGGTCAATGAGGCGATCCGTATCCACGGACTTTCCGCCCTTTCGGCGGCGGCGCTGGGCAGAACGCTGACGGCGGCGGCATATCTTTGCTCCTCGCTTAAAGAGGAGAGCGGCGCGCTGTCCGTTTCCGTGAAAGGGGACGGCGTCGGCGGCAGTATTTATGTCAGCGGCGACAAGTCTTTACATATGCGCGGGTACATCGAAAACCCGCAGGCGGAGCTTGCTCCCAATGCGCTGGGAAAACTGGACGTGGGCGGCTGTGTCGGCAAAAACGGTACTCTTACGGTGGTGCGCGACGACGGGCAGAATGTTCCGTTTGTGGGTACGACGCCGTTGGTGAGCGGGGAGATCGGGGAAGATTTTGCCGCTTATTTCGCGTACAGCGAACAGCTTCCCACCGCGCTTGCAGTGGGGGTAAAGATCGGTACGGACGGGACGTGCCTGGGTGCGGGCGGCGTGTTTTTACAGCCCATGCCGGGCGCAAGCGAGGAGAGTATCCGTTTTGTGGAGGAAAACATCGCAAAATTCGGCGCTGTCAGTTCCATTCTGCAGGAAAAGACGCCCGAACAGCTCCTCAGCGAGTATTTCGGAGAGGTACAATTTTACACTCTTTTCCCTGAATATAAGTGTAATTGCAGCAGAAATTATATAGAGGGGGTGCTCGCCGCATTGGGCGAAAAGGAACTGCGCGACACGATCGCCGAACAGGGCAGGATAGAAGTGCATTGTCATTACTGCAATTCCGATTACACCTTCACTCCGCAGGACGTGGAAGAGATCGTCCGGCGGGGCAGGAGCAAATGAGAGGTCTTACATGGAACAAAAAACGATACGGTTCGATTTGAGTGCGGACAGGCTGCTCGATCTTGCGGACGCAAAGCTGGACGAAGGGGATCATCTGGGTGCCCTGCGGCTGATCCACAAGTCGCTCGACCTATACGGGCCTGCGGCGGACGAATACGCTGCTCTCGCCGATACGTACGAGGAGATGGAGCTGTTTGAGCTTTCCGCCGCTGCCTGGTTTCAGTATCTGGATGTATGTGCGGAAGAGGAAGTAGTGGACGGCTACGAGGGGCTTTCCGCCTGTTTTTACAATTTGGGGAACGAGGGGCTTGCCTCTTACTATTATAAAAAAATGTTGGCGGACAAATATGTTACGCCCGAAAACAATATGGAGATGGGCGAACTGTTCGAGCACGCCGCGGCGGCGCATAGCGCGCCGCAGATCCGCGTTACGTGGCCGCCCGAACGCGCCGATTATTCGCAGGAGCTGGATGCTGGGTTGCGCTTGCTCCGCAAAGGAGATCAGGAGGGGGCGGAAAAAGAATTTTTAAAGGTACACCCCGGTTCTTCTTACTATGCGGAAGCGTGCAATTATCTCGCTGTCAGCTATCTGCTTTCCGGAAAAACGGATAAGGCAGAAGAGTGCTGCCTCGCCGCACTCAAAGAAAAACCGGACAACGTGCAGACGCTTTCTACTTATGCGGCGGTGCTTTCCGAACTGGACAGAAAAGAGGAAAGCACGCGCATCGCGCTCAAACTTTCCACCCTCCCCGCGGAGGAACCGGACGAGCTGTACAAGATCGCCACGGTCTGCTGCGAAAACGGATTGTACGAAGCGGCGTACGAAAAATTCTGCAAACTGGAAAAGATCGTCGGTTATGACAGGACAATGCTGTATTTCAAGGGCGTTGCGGCGTTTCGCTGCGGCAAGGTGAAGGAATGCCTCGCCTCGTTCGGGAAACTTCTGGACATCCGCCCCAACGCGGCGGTGGTGCGCTACTATTTCAGGCAGGTGCGCCGCTACGCGGAAGAGGGGGGCGTCCCGCCCGAAACCAGTTTTTTCTGTCACATTCCGCAGGAAGAGCGCGACAAGCGCATCGCCCTGCTCAAAGAATTGGATAAAATGCGTTCCGCCGAGGCGCGCGCTTATTTTGAGGCGGACGACGCCTGCGAACTGCTCGAATGGTGCTTCGACGAGTCGGACGGCAGGGAATTTGAGTTGCAGATGCTGGCGGTCAGCGTTGCCCTGCGCGCGGGGCAGGAATGGTTCGTCAGTGAAATTTTGCTGGATCCGGAAGTCAACGACTTGCTCAAAGTGGAAACGGTGCGCCGCCTCTGCCGAAAGAACAAGGGGCTGGAATTCGGGGCGGTCATCGCCAATATTTACAGGAAATGTGCCTTTGACAGGCTGGAAGTGGGCAGGGAAAAACACGCAAAATTTGTGGACGCCTACGCACTCTGCTTTGCGCGGTTCACACTGCTCGGGGATGCCGATGCGGAGCGTTTCCGCCTTGCGGCGCAGGCCGTGTACGGCGCATTGGAAGAGGCTGGAAATCTTGAGGCGGTCAAGGATACTGAAAGCCTTGCCTGCGTTATTTTCTTCACCGCTGTGGGCGGTAGTGACGGAAAGGAAACAAAGCGCGTTCTGCAATCCATGAACGCGGATCCGCAGACGGTTGCAGAGATCCTCGGCACGGTGCGCAGCGTGTTCGCTCTGCAGGCGGAAGCCGCCGCGGCGGACGGTCAGACAACGGAAGAAGAGGGAAAGGATCCCAAACCCGAAGAGGAGGACGGAGATGAAACTCATTGATTTTGACGAGAAGTTCAATACGAAAGTGGCGGAGATGCTGGAAAAGCACGCCGGCGAACGCACGGAAGAGGAATGGGAGGACGCCATTGCCAAAGCGTACGAAAAATTCGGGGACACTTATATGAGTTCCATCGGCATGACGCCCCGTCAGTATTTTGAAAAAATGACGGAAACGGAACTTGTGGAAACGCTCAAAGAGTACATTTTGCAGGACGTTTCCGTTCCCGATATCCTTTGCGGAGAGTTGGAAAAAAGGGGTGCCACCGACGCTCTTCTGGCGCTTCTCGAAGAAACGGATGAGGAACTCGTGCATTATGCGCTCAACCTGATAGGGACCGCTCCTCGTGCTCTTCCCCGATATGCGGAAATGCTGGGTCAGGAAGAGTACGACGAACACATCAAGGATGCGCTTGCCGATCTGCTCAAAGAGAGCGCGGACGAGGTGAAGGAGCGCGTTTTGCCGCTGGTCAGAACGGAAAACAAACCGTATGCGCTGGAGATCCTTTCCCGGTGCAGACAGAAAGACGACCGCGTGTTTGAAACGTTGCTTTCCGCCTTCCGCACGGGAGAAGAGGAGGAGGTGCCGCTTTATGCGGGCTATCTCGCGGCGTACGGGGACGATCGCGCTCTTCCCGCCCTGCAGGAGCACATCGAGAGGGAGGACATCGATTTTGTCACCTTCCAGGAACTGAAATTCGCCATCGAGGCTTTGGGCGGCGAATACACCGCCCAGCGCGACTTTTCCGAGGACGAAACGTATAAAAAGATCATGGAAGCGGGCGCGGGAACGGATATTTTCGGTGCGAAAAAAGGAAACTGACACAAAATCCGTATTTTGTCATATATTTAATAGATTAAAGAAATAATCGCATTCAAACGGTTGACAAAAAATTGTTAAGATGCTAAAATAACACTTGCGACTGTGGGCGTATATCTTTTTGCGCGCCCTTTTGTCGCAGGTGTTTTCTGTTTTTTCACCCATAAAGCGGAAAAACAGCGCCGGATCTCGTCTGCACGGACAACAATCGTTTGTCTGAATCACAAAGATTTCTTTCGTCAGCTCGAAAGAAATTTCGTGAATAAAATTTTAGCTTTCTTAAATTGCGTAAGGGCAATTTTAAGATAAATTTCCATTCTTACAAGGAGGTAAAAAATGCCTACAATCAACCAGCTCATCAAGCACGGCAGGGAACAGCGTGCGGAAAAGAGCAAAACTCCTATCATGAGTGCTTGCCCGCAGAAGAGAGGCGTATGCCTTTCCGTTTCCACTACGTCCCCTAAAAAGCCTAACTCGGCTCTGCGTAAAATCGCAAGGGTGCGCTTGACGAACAAACAGGAAGGTACCGTTTACATTCCCGGCGAAGGTCACAACCTCAACGAGCACAGCTCCGTCCTCATTCGCGGCGGCCGTGTGCGCGATCTCCCTGGTGTGCGTTACCATGTCATCCGCGGCGCTCTGGATACCGCCGGCGTTGCCAAGAGAAGACAGGCCCGTTCCAAGTACGGCGCAAAGCGTCCTAAGTAATTCTCTGCACAAAACTACAGCGGAAAAAGCCGCAAAATCCTACTTGTCGGTCATTTATCTTAAAAGATACCCCGATCAAAAGTAGGCAGTATGCCGCAAGGCAGAAGGTTCGCTACTCCTTCTTATAAAAAAAGGAGCAAGCGATAGCTGTACTGAAGGGTATTCACCCTTACACACCTTCGCGGGCGTTCCCAATCGGGGAGCGTCTGCGGAACAATCAATTTAAGGAGGACAACATCATGCCCAGAAGAGGCAATGTACCTAAGAGAGACGTACTGCCCGATCCCGTATACGGCAGCAAGGTTGTTGCAAAGCTCATCAACCAGATCATGCTGGACGGAAACAAGGCTACGGCACAGAAAATCGTTTACGACGCATTCGACATGATGCGTGAAAAGCTCGGCAAAGAGCCTCTGGAAATCTTCAACCAGGCGATGGCAAACGTTATGCCTGTACTCGAAGTCAAGGCTCGCCGCGTCGGCGGTGCCAACTACCAGGTTCCTATCGAGATCCGTCCCGAAAGGCGCCAGACCCTCGCCATCCGCTGGATCGTCATCAACACGAGAAAGCGCAGCGAGCGTGAAATGTCCAAAAAACTTGCAGCGGAGCTGATGGACGCGTACAACAACGCGGGCGGTTCCGTCAAGAAAAAGGAAGATACGCATCGTATGGCGGAAGCGAACAAAGCGTTCGCGCATTTCAGATTTTAACGGAAGGAGTAGTATATGCCCAGACAATTCGGTCTTGACGTTACAAGAAATATCGGTATCATGGCGCACATCGACGCGGGTAAAACCACCACGACCGAGCGCATCCTGTTCTACACGGGCAAGACGCACAAGCTCGGCGAAACGCACGAAGGCGCCGCTACCATGGACTGGATGGTTCAGGAACAGGAACGCGGCATTACCATTACTTCCGCCGCTACTACCTGCACCTGGAAAGGCCACAGGATCAACATCATCGATACGCCGGGCCACGTCGACTTCACGGTCGAAGTGGAGCGCTCTCTGCGCGTTCTCGACGGCGCGGTCGCAACCTTCTGCGCGAAGGGCGGCGTAGAACCGCAGTCGGAAACCGTCTGGCGTCAGGCGGACAAATACAAAGTTCCGCGTATCGCATATGTCAACAAAATGGACATCAACGGCGCTAACTTCGACAACGCCGTCAAGATGATGCGCGAGCGCCTCGGCACGCGCGCTATCCGCATCCAGCTCCCCATCGGCAAGGAAGACACCTTCAAAGGGATCGTCGACCTGGTCAACATGAATGCGGAAATTTACAAAGATGACCTCGGCAAAGAGTTTGAGAAAACGGAAATTCCCGCCGATTTGATGGAGGACGCAAAGAAATACCGCGCCGAACTCGTAGAAGCTGTCGCGGAACAGGACGACGAACTCATGGAGAAATTCTTTGAGGACGGCGACCTGTCTTTGGAAGACCTCAAAAAGGGCCTGCGCAAAGCGACCATTTCCATGGCGATCACGCCCGTTCTGTGCGGATCTTCTTACCGCAACAAGGGCGTTCAGTTCCTGCTGGATGCGATCGTCGACTATCTGCCTTCTCCTTTGGACGTCGACCATGTCAAGGGCATCAACCCTAACACGGGCAAGGAAGAGGAAAGAAAAACTTCGGACGAGGAACCGTTTGCGGGCCTTGCATTCAAGATCGCAGCAGACCCGTTTGTCGGAAAACTCGCTTTCTTCCGCGCTTATTCGGGCGTTCTGGAAGCAGGTTCCTACGTTTATAACAGCACGAAACAGAAGAAAGAGCGTATCGGCCGCCTTCTGCAGATGCACGCAAATCACCGCGAAGAGATCCCTGTCATTTATTCGGGCGACATTTGCGCTATCGTCGGTCTGAAAGAGACCACCACGGGCGACACGCTCTGCGACGAAAAGAACCCCATCGTCCTTGAACAGATGGAATTCCCCGAACCCGTTATCAAAGTCGCCATCGAACCCAAGACCAAAGCAGGTCAGGAAAAGATGACGATGGCACTCATCAAGTTGGCGGAAGAGGACCCTACGTTCAAGACTTATACGGATAACGAAACGGGCCAGACCATCATCGCCGGTATGGGCGAGCTGCACCTGGAGATCATCGTCGACCGTCTGCTGCGCGAATTTAAAGTGGAAGCAAACGTCGGCAAACCGCAGGTTGCTTACCGCGAAACCATCCGCAAAGCGGTGGATGCGGAAGGTAAGTACGTGCGTCAGTCTGGTGGTAAAGGTCAGTACGGTCACTGCAAACTGCGTCTTGAACCCCGTGAACCGGGCGAAGGATACGAGTTCGTCGACGAAACGGTGGGCGGCTCTATTCCCAAGGAATATATCCCTGCCATCGACAAAGGTATTCAGGAAGCAGCCAAGAACGGTTTCCTTGCCGGCTACGAAGTGGTGGACTTCCGCGTCGTTGTTTACGACGGAAGCTATCACGAAGTCGACTCTTCGGAAATGGCGTTCAAGATCGCCGGTTCCATGGGCTTTAAGGAAGGTATGAAGAAAGCAAATCCTGTCCTGCTCGAGCCCATGATGAAAGTGGAGATCGTTACCCCCGAAGATTACTTCGGCGATCTGATGGGCAACGTTTCTTCCCGCCGCGGCACGATCACGGGCACGGAAGACCGCAACGGCGTCAAAGTCATCGACGCGATCATTCCTCTGTCCGAAATGTTCGGGTATGCGACGGATCTGCGTTCGCGCACACAGGGCCGCGGCCAGTTCACGATGCAGTTCTCGCATTATTCCGAAGTTCCCCGCTCCATCTCCGAAAAAATCATCGGCGAGCGCGGCAGAAAAATGGAGTAATCTGACAAATGCGCAGGTTTTTGAAAATTTTTTCAAAAATTTGCGCAAAAAGATTGATTATCTTTGTAATTTACGATATAATTATACTTGCTTGTATAGCACGTTATCTTATGTAAAATGATAGATAGCTGCGAGAGCCGGGATTCCTCGGTGCACAAGTTATCATTTTAAGAATAAAAATTTTTGGAGGAACGAAAATGGCTAAGGCTAAATTCGACAGAAGCAAACCCCACGTTAACGTCGGCACGATCGGCCACGTTGACCACGGCAAAACGACTCTGACCGCAGCTATCACGATGGTTATGGCTGCCAAAGGTCAGGCTGCAAAGATGAAATACGACGAAATCGACAAAGCGCCGGAAGAGAAAGCTCGTGGTATCACGATCAACACCGCGCACGTCGAATATCAGACGGACAAGCGTCACTATGCACACGTTGACTGCCCGGGCCACGCTGACTATGTCAAGAACATGATCACGGGCGCTGCGCAGATGGACGGTGCTATCCTCGTCGTTGCTTCGACCGACGGTCCCATGCCCCAGACCCGTGAGCACATCCTGCTCGCTCGTCAGGTCGGCGTGCCTTACATCGTTGTGTTCATGAACAAGACCGATCAGGTCGACGATCCCGAACTTCTCGAGCTCGTTGAAGAAGAAATCCGTGATCTGCTCACCAAGTACGGCTTCCCCGGCGACAAGACCCCCATCATCAAGGGTTCCGCGCTCAAAGCTCTCGAAAAGGCTACTTCCGGCGCTTCCGATGCGGAGATCCTCGCTGCTCCCGAATGCCAGTGCATTCTCGAGTTGATGAATGCCATCGACGCTTACATTCCCGATCCTCAGCGTGAGGACGACAAGCCCTTCCTGCTCCCTGTCGAAGACGTGTTCACGATCTCCGGCCGTGGTACGGTTGCTACCGGCCGTGTTGAGCGTGGTGTGGCGAAAGTCGGCGATGCTGCTGAAATCGTCGGTCTCATCGAGAAACCCCGTTCGACGGTCATCACGGGACTTGAAATGTTCCGCAAGATGCTCGACGAAGCTATGGCCGGCGACAACGTCGGTGCTCTGCTCCGTGGTATCGACCGTAAGGACATCGAAAAAGGCCAGGTTATCGCGAAACCCGGTTCCATTCATCCCCACACCGAGTTTGAAGCTCAGGTGTACGTTCTGACGAAGGAAGAAGGCGGCCGTCATACCCCGTTCTTCAACAACTATCGTCCTCAGTTCTTCATCCGCACGACGGACGTTACGGGTTCCATCAAACTGCCGGAAGGCGTTGAAATGGTTATGCCTGGCGATAACGTCAAGATCGACGTTTCCCTCATCAAGCCTGTCGCTGTTGAAGAAGGTCTGCGTTTCGCTATCCGTGAAGGCGGCAGAACGGTCGGCTCGGGCGTTGTTTCCAAGATCGTTAAGTAATTGTAAAATTGTGATAAAAAAGACTTCGGTTTTCCGAAGTCTTTTTTTTGCATTTTTTCAGAATAAGGCAATAAGTTGTGCAAAACCACTCCCAAGAAAGAAAAAAAGGCAGGCTATAAGTTTTTTTGATAGCGCTATTTGCGTTTTGCGGCGTAAAATGCTTGAAAATTGCCGCGCGGTCGTTTATACTATATAATGACGATATGTAAAGCAAAGCACAAAGAAAAAAGGACGGATTGGTCATGTATAAAATCGTAAAAAAGAGGGAGCTGAACCCCACAGTCACACTTATGGAAATAGAAGCTCCGTTTGTAGCCAGAAAGGCGGAACCCGGGCAGTTCATTATCCTGCGCGTGGATGAGGAAGGGGAGCGCATTCCCCTGACGGTCGCGGATTATGACAGGGAAAAGGGAACGGTTACGATCATTTTTCAGATCGTGGGCGGTACAACAGAGCGCCTCAATCATCTTTCGGAAGGAGAATGTATTCAGGATTTTGTGGGGCCGTTGGGCGAACCCTCACACGTGGAAGGGCTCAAAAAGGTGGCAGTGGTCGGCGGTGGCGTCGGTTGTGCCATTGCCTATCCCGTAGCAAAAAAATTACACGAATTGGGCGCACAGGTGCATTCGGTCATCGGATTTCGTTGTAAAGACCTCGTCATTCTGGAAGAGGAGTTCCGCCAGGTTTCCGACGTTTGCAAGCTGATGTCCGACGACGGCACGGCAGGCGAAAAGGGATTGGTCACGGATGCGCTGAAATCGCTCATCGAAGCCGGAAACGAATATGACGAAGTAATCGCGATCGGTCCGGTCGTGATGATGAAGTTTGTCTCCCTGCTTACAAAACAGTATAATATCAAGACCACGGTCAGCATGAACCCCATCATGATCGACGGTACGGGAATGTGCGGTTGCTGCCGCCTTACGGTTGCGGGCAAGACAAAATTCGCCTGCGTGGACGGCCCCGACTTCGACGGTCACCAGGTAGATTACGACGAGATCCTCAAACGCGCTTCCACTTATAAGGACTTTGAAAAGCGCGAGAGGGAGGAAGCCTGCAATCTCTTCCGCAAGGAGGTAAAGTAAAATGCCTAACATGAGTCTGAAAAAGCACGAAATGCCTTCGCAGGCGCCCGATGTGCGCAATAAAAACTTTGAAGAGGTTGCGCTCGGCTATTCCGCGGAAACGGCGATAGACGAGGCTAAGCGTTGCTTAAACTGCAAAAACAAACCTTGCATCGGCGGCTGTCCCGTGCGCATTCATATCCCCGATTTTATTGCTAAGGTAGCGGCCGGGGAGTTTGAGGAAGCATATCAGATCATCCAAAAGACGAGCAGTCTGCCTGCCGTTTGCGGCAGGGTATGCCCGCAGGAAACGCAGTGCGAACAGAAATGCGTGCGCGGTATCAAGGGGGAGCCTGTCGCTATCGGAAGACTGGAACGCTTTGTTGCCGACTGGCATAACGCAAACAGCTGCGATCTTCCCGTCAAAGCGGCGCCGAACGGTCATAAAGTGGCAGTAGTCGGCAGCGGCCCTGCGGGGCTTACCTGTGCGGGCGATCTTGCAAAGCGCGGATACGACGTTACCGTTTTTGAAGCATTGCACCTTGCGGGGGGCGTTCTGGTGTACGGTATCCCCGAATTCCGTCTGCCCAAGAGCATCGTGCAAAAGGAGATCGACAACCTCAAAGCGCTGGGTGTGAAAGTGGAAACAAACATGGTCATCGGCCGCGTTCTTTCCATTGACGAACTGATGGGTGAATACGGTTTTGAAGCGGTGTTTGTCGGGAGCGGCGCGGGACTTCCCCGGTTTATGAATATCCCGGGCGAAAATCTGAAGAGCGTGTATTCCGCCAACGAGTTCCTTACGCGCGTCAACCTGATGAAGGCATATAAAGAAAATTCCAGGACCCCCGTCCTGCACGCGGAAAAAGTTGCCGTTGTGGGCGGCGGGAACGTCGCCATGGACGCGGCGCGCTGTGCAAAACGTCTGGGCGCTAAGGAAGTGTATATTGTCTACCGTCGTTCGGAAAACGAACTCCCCGCCCGTGCGGAGGAAGTGGAACACGCCAAGGAAGAGGGGATCGTCTTTAAATTCCTTACCAATCCCACTGCCATTCTCGAAGGGGAAAACGGCAGCGTGGCAGGCATGACCTGCGTGGAGATGGAATTGGGCGAGCCGGATGCTTCCGGACGCCGCCGTCCTGTAGAGAAAGCAGGCAGCGAGTTTACGTTGGAGTGCGACTGTGTTATCATGGCGATCGGTACGTCGCCCAACCCGCTTATCAAAAACACGACAAAGGGACTGGAAACACAGAAATGGGGCGGTATCATTGCGGATGAGCACGGTCTGACCTCGCGCGAGGGCGTGTATGCGGGCGGCGATGCCGTCACGGGTGCAGCAACGGTCATCCTCGCGATGGGTGCGGGAAAGACAGCTGCAGAAGCCATCGACGAATACATCAAGAATAAAAACTGAGTTTATTCCGCCGCATTGCAAAACGCAATGCGGCGGAATTTTTTCCTTGAATGGCAAAAAAATGAAAAAATGGAGAAAACGTACGCGTGCAGTCGTGAAAAAAGAAAATTGGCTTGTAAATGTGCGCGTTTTGTGTTATACTGATATAGACTGAAAGAATGGGCGGCAATGCCGCCGCAAAGGAAAAACATGCCTAAAACTAAAAAAATCTTCAATTACCCGCTGGTAGCATTGCGGGGTAAAGTCATTTTTCCTGCTACGGAAGCGGTGTTCGACGCGGGGCGTCTGAAATCGCTTACCGCCATTTCGCACGCCTCCTCCCGTGAGATGACTCTGTTTGTCAGTATGCAGAAGGATGCTGCAAAGGACGAGATCACTCCAGACGACGTTTGTGCGGTGGGTACGGTTGTCCGTATCAAACAGATCGCCAAACTCTCTACGGGCAACCTTCGCGTTACGGTGGAGGGGCTGTTCTGCGCCAAGGCGGAAGAGGTGTATGAAGAAGAGAGCTGTTTTTATGCAAATGTTGCGGAAGTCAAACCTGTGCACGGCGATCCCGTGCTGGAAGAGGCGTATTTCCGCACCGCACAGGATATGATGCGGGACATTCAGCTCACAGATCCGCGCTTTCCGCGCGAAGCCGCATCGGCGCTGGAAAACATTTCGGATGCGGATACGTATATCGGCAACGCGCTGTTGTATTTGCACATCAAAGAGGACGTCAAGCAGAAGATCCTCGAAGAGAACAACGTTGTGGAGCGGCTCAAACTGTTTGAACATTGCCTCAATGACGAGCGTGAGATCGCCAAACTGGAAAAGAAGATCAGCGCTGCCGTTCGCCAAAGCATCGACAAAAACCAGAAAGAGTACTTCCTGCGCGAACAGCTGAAAGCCATTCATACCGAACTGGGCGATGACGAGGAGGAGCGCGACACCATCACGCGCCAGATCAAAGAAAAGAAAATGCCCGCGGAAATAGAGGAAAAGGCGCTTAAAGAGCTTGCCCGTACGGACAAAATGCCGCCGTCCTCGCCGGAATATAACATCATCCGCACTTATCTGGACTGGCTGATCGATCTGCCCTGGTCGGAAGAGACCAAGGACACGGAGAGCCTTGTCGAGGCCAAAAAGATCCTCGACGAGGATCATTACGGGCTGGAAAAAGTAAAGACGCGTATCACGGAATACCTCGCCGTGCTGCAGCTGACCAAGAGCATGAATGCACCCATTCTCTGCTTTGTCGGGCCTCCGGGCGTAGGTAAAACTTCTATTGCCAAGTCTGTCGCCCGTGCGTTGGGCAGAAAGTTTGTGCGCATGAGTTTGGGCGGGGTAAAGGATGAGGCGGAGATCCGCGGACATCGCCGCACCTACGTCGGCGCCATTCCCGGCCGCATTATCTATGCCATGAAGCAGGTGGGGAGCATCAACCCCGTGTTCCTGCTGGACGAGATCGATAAAGTTTCTTCGGATATGCGCGGCGATCCCGCCAGCGCACTCCTCGAAGTGCTCGATCCCGAGCAGAATTCCACCTTCCGCGACAGATTCCTGGAAGTGCCGTACGACCTTTCCAAGGTCTTGTTTATCACAACAGCAAACACGGTGGATACCATCCCCACTCCCTTGCTGGACAGGATGGAACTCATCGAACTCAACGGCTATACTCTGGACGAGAAAAAGGAGATCGCCAAGCGTTATCTCGTTCCCAAAAAGGCAAAAGAAAACGGCTTGAACGAAAACCTTCTGGAAGTAACGGATGCGGCGATCGTCGCCATCATCGAAGGCTATACGATGGAGGCAGGCGTGCGCAATCTGGAGCGCCAGATCGGCTCTGTTTGCCGCAAAATTGCGGTACGTTATGCGGAAAATCC
>CASFBD010000035.1 GCA_949292885.1 uncultured Bacillota bacterium | reverse complement strand
ATCTCCTTGGTGTAAATTAGTTTCGCAACTCTATTTTACCACAGATTTGTATGAACTCTTTTTTTTCTTCTACTGTTGCACTTAATAGTATAATTCACCTTAAAATAAAAGCGGGCGGCGCAAAAGCGCCGCCCGCTCTTTTTTTGGAAAAACGGCTCCGCATGCATATGTGCCGCGGTGCAGGGGAGATCATTCGGTAAAGGAGATATGCACGTTGCCGCAATCGGCGCGTACTGTCAGCGAGCGCGTTCCGCCCGTCGAAGAGGTTAGGTTGCATTCGCCCATGGAACAGACAACATCGGCAGTGTAGTCCTCCCGCCTGCCCGAAAGCAGGGCGTTTATGTTGCCCAGTGCTGTGGAGATGACAAGGTTTTCCGCGTCCGTCGTGCCGTCGGCAAGGTCAATGTTCCCCGAGTCGGCGGAAAATTCCGCCAGTACGGCGCGGAGCGTCCCTTGCAGTGTTATATCACCGAGGTTTGTTTTTACGGACAGCTGTTCTGCAGACAGATTTTTCATAGCTACGTCGCACACGTCTCCGTTTAAGGTCAATGCGCCGCTTGCGGTACAGTTTTCCGCCGTAATGCTGCCAACATTCGTGTGCAGTTCGATCTCCGCCGCGGTCACGTTTTTGCACACGATCCCGCCCACGTCCGTTTTCAGAAGAATGCGTCCTTCCGCTGTAAGACCGTTCAGTTCGATGTCGCCCACGTCAGCGCTGACGGACAGGGAGTTTGTACTCTGCGGCAGTGTAAGGACCAGTTCGGGCGAATCGAGGTTCCATTGAAAGGGGGAAAATCCCGGCTTCGTTTGGGCAATGGTCAGCACGCCATTCTTTTCCGAGACGGACACCTGTGCCGTTTTTCCGCTGACCAGCTCTTTTGCGACGGGATAAGTACAGGTGAGTTGTTTTGCGTCTGTATCACAGACAATGCGGATACGGCTGACGTCAAAATCCAGTACAACGTCCGTAATTTCGCTTTCGGAAATGTATTCTTTTTGTTCGTACCCGATCGTGGCAAGCGTTTTGAAATCCCAGTTTTTTGCCGACATCCCGCACACAAACAGAATGGTTCCCGCCGCCAACAGCAATCCTCCCAGCCAGAGGCAGATCTTTGTACAAAGTTTCATGTTACGTTCTCCTTTTTCCCGCCAGCATCCTGCCTGTCAAAACAAGCGATTTTTTGCAAAGAATGAATAAACCCTTTGTGCAAAAGGCAAAGCAGGGGATCATCAAAAGCCCGGCGCCCGCCGCCGCAAGCCCGATCCCGATATGTGCCACTGCTGCGATCTGCGTACCCTTTGACAGCACGAAAAAGCCCCACACGGAATCTGCCGCACCGGCAAGGAACACTGCGGCTCCGCTTGCACAAAGCACTGCTGCAGCCGCCGCAAGGGAAAACAGAAGGGCAAGTACGGGGATCCCGATGCAGATAAACAGAAAAATGCCTCCCACCCAACGCGCTACCGTACCGCCTGCACCCGAAACGGGGACAGGACGCTCCTTTTCGCTCAGAATGTCCGCCGCCACGCTCTCGGGAAGTCCGAATCCTGACAGAATATCCGTTTCCGATTCGCCGTTTTCCCGTTTGTCTTCGTAAAGCTCGTCGTAATATTGCACAGCCGCGCCCTTCTCTTCGCGCGGCAGGGCGGAAAGGGCGCGTTTCAGCCGTTTGAACCATTGTTTTTTTGTCATTTTCTTTCTCCTCCGGAAATAAATCGGTAGATGCGCTCAAATTCCCTCACGTCTTCAATAAATTCGTCTATTTTTTCCAAACCTTTCTTCGTGATGCGGTAATACTTTCGCAGTCTGCCGTTGAAAGCGCGGCTCTGTGTTGTCACCGCTCCCACACTTTCCAGTCTCTTTAAGATGGGATAGAGAGTGGATTCGGAAATTTCGATGTACGGTGCAATGTCAGATATGATCTTGTAGCCGTACGATTCGCCTTCCCGCAATACGGACAGCACGCATACGTCCAGCAATCCTTTTTTCAGTTGTGTATCCATGCCGCCTCCTTATCTATACTCTTTTATGCACAATACTATACATTACATAGTATTGATTGTCAAGCGTTTTTGAGGTATTTTTTTTCAAAAAACAGATGTGCGGGGGCGCATATAGGGCTTGGGAGGGCAGAGAAAAAGTACGCTTGCGTGCGGACGCATACAAAAAGGCCGCCACGCAAGGACGTGGCGGCGGGAAAGGGCGGGCAATGGAAATACGCGGGAGCGGTAATACAGGGATAAGCAAAGAAAAAAGCCGTCCTGTCTTTGCAGGACGGCGATTTCTCAGCGGATGGAATTGCTGTAAGAATAGATCTTTTCCAGCAATCCGTCGGAAATGACGTTGCGGTATCTTCCCATAAACACGAAGATCTTGGAGAAGAATTCGCGGTTGTCACCGCCGATACGGTAAGCAGGCAGACGCTTGTTGTCCCCGTAAATGCGGGAGATGAACAGACGGTCGAACTCGTCGCGCTCAGCGGGCGTCAGGCTGCTGATAAACGGATCGGGAACAAATCCCGCTGTGTAATAGCCGCCGGGAGCGTTCTGCTGTGCTCCGTAGTAGGGCTGCTGGGGCTGCTGCGCGCCGAAGTAAGGCTGTTGAGCGCCGCCGTAGTAAGTCTGCTGTTGCTGTTGTTTTGCCCGTTCTTCTTCCTGTGCAACAAAGTCTGCGTACTGGCGGTTGAATTTACCGTCGTATTTCGCCTGGTTGAAGTCGAAGGCGGGTTCTTCTGCTTCGGGGGCGGGTTCCGCCTCGTCGCGGATAGCGCTGTCGTAGGCGCTTTCCGTCTGGACGGGTTCTTCGGGCACTTCTTCATAGGTAAAGTTTGCCGCTTCCTCAAACGCAGCGTTTGCTTTGTCCGCGTCGGGATTGCTTTCGCGGACGGGCTCTTCTTCTGCTTCGGGTGCGGGAATTTCTTCGGGCTGTGCGGGTTCTTCTTCGGGAAGTTTTGCTTCAACCGCGGCTTTTTCTGCCGCTTTTTCCGCTGCTTCCGCAAGCGCCTCTTCTTCTGCTTCGCGGAGCGCGCGCCTCTTATGACCGACGACGAGAACGATTACGGTGTAGACCAGCTGAACAAGCGCAAGGCCTGCGGCGATCACCGTGCCCAGCGAGGAGAACAGGTTGGCAAATCCGCCGTAAACGCCTACGAGAATGAGCGTTGCAATGCCGATGAGGAACAGAAGCGCCGAGCGGACCAGGTCGATGGCGCCGGAATAGGGCAGAGCCATCGTGATCAGTGCCAGCACAAGGTTAACGATCATCGCATAGCCGAATACGGTCAGGGCATAGCGGGTGATGGTTCCTACCGTTCCTTCGTTCAGAGCAAAATCGCCGAACAGGTCGAAGAGGGTAAACTCTTCTGCAAATTTGAACGTGGCGAGGGCAAAGAATCCGGCCGCCAAAAGGAGATAGACAAGTTTGACCACGCCTTTGCCTTTAAAGGTGGCGATGCTCAAAACGATCATGGCAAGCACGCCCACGGCAAGCGAAAGGCTGACTGCGTTGATGGCGAAATAGGTTTTCTCATCATAGAAGAGATCTTTCAGCCGATCAAAGAACGGTTCTGTCTGGGCAGGATCGGAAAGAAAGGCATAGGCAAAGAACGCCATGACAGCGATAGCGACGAGTGTTTTGATAAAGTTGAACGCCGCAGCGCCCCGCCTGTGTACAAAAAATCCCGCCACAGTGCAGATAAGCAGGACGGCGTACATACCGATCACTGCATACAGAGAAATTTTAGCAAGGTTATATCCGGCAAAGTTTCCCTTGAACAAGTCCAGCAGCTGCTGGAACAGACTGGTTCCGTATCCTGCCAGTTTGGGTACAAACAGGAGCACGACAAACCCCGCAAAGATCAAAAGAGAAAGGATCGTTTGCAAAACTTTCCCTTTCTTTTTTGCGGGAACATTTTCCGGCATTTCCATGGATGTCATAAGAATTTACCCCGTTGAAACATTTTTTGTAAACATTCCGCAGAGCGGAAGCCGCCCGAGGCGGCATTGTTACGCCTACAATTTTACTATATATAGATGAAAGTGTCAAGTATAAAATAAAAAAGATATTTTTACACAAACAAAAAAGCGGGTGAACCTTCCCGTATAGAATGTGTAAACGGCGTAAAAATTTCCGCGAAAGCGCTCAGTTTTCAAAAAGAGATTGATATTTGTGCGGTTTTGCGCTATAATGATATACAACGTACGGCGTTTTTTGTCCGCGGGAGGGAATCATGAACAGCGAACTTAAAAAAACTCTTCGTTCCATCAATGAAAATACGGGTCTGGATCTCGACGTGTACACCGCCTCGGGCGCTCCCGTATCCACGCCTGCGGGGGAGGGGATCTCTCCCGATTTTGAAGGGATCCTGCAGCAGAACGGGCACACTTATTTCAAGGCGGTGTTCCGCAGTGAACAGTACCTGTTCGGTCTGGAAGGCGCTACGCGGGTGCAGAAAAATTATGCGTTTTTGCTTGCCGACCTTATCGAAAATTCCTCGTCGCGCGCCGTCAACCTGCCCAAGGGCGAATTTGTACGCCGCATCCTGCTGGGTGAATGTGCTCCCGCGGATGTGCAGAAATACCGCGTCAAGTATTCCGTACCCGATCTTCCCTGTTTTGTGCTTGCCGTTTCTGCGGAAGGCAAAACTTCCGACGTCATCGCCCTCTTTTCGCAGTATATAGAAAACGAATCCGACTGCGCCGTCAGCGTTTCGGGTAAGGACTGTGCTTTTATCAAGTTTGTGGAAGCGGATTCCGAATACCAGTCTTCTGTGGACTTTGCGGAATTTCTTTCCCGCTCCCTGCTGGAAGAGCTGGGTATCCGCTGCCGTGTCGGAGTGGGAGGAACGTTCCGTCATTTCGAGGACATTGCCGCTTCTTACCAACAGGCGAGCGTCGCCCTGCGCATGAGCGTCACCTTCAATTCCAAAGGCAACGTGCACAGCTACCGCGAGTTCATGCTCATCCGTATGCTGGAAGACGTTTCGGAAGCCAAACTTTCGGAATATCTGTCCGTACTTCTGGAAGGGGACGCGCGTGAGCTTCTCAAGGACGAGGACATGGTCAACACGGCCGAGGAGTTTTTGGAAAATTCCCTCAACGTCAGCGAAACGTCGCGCAATCTGTATATGCACCGCAACACGCTGATGTACAGACTGGACAAGATCGAGCGCGTCACGGGTCTGAACCTTCGCAAATTTTCGGATGCGGTCACTTTCCGCATCATTACTATTCTCAACAAACTTGTGTAAAATATGCGCTTTTGCGCATACGGGCGCGTTTGCGCGCCGAAAACAGTATAAATCAATTCGCCCGCATATGCGGGCAGGAGCATACGATATGGACGTTTACGAAAAATCTCTCAAACTGCACGCCGACCTGCGCGGCAAATACGAAGTGCGCTCTCTGGTGGAAGTCAAGGACAGGGATTCCCTTTCCCTCGCCTACACGCCGGGTGTTGCACAGCCTTGCCGCGAGATCGCAAAAGATCCCTCCGCGGCCTACACGTACACCAGAAAATGGAACACCGTTGCCGTCGTTTCGGACGGCAGCGCCGTGCTGGGGCTGGGCAACATCGGAGGGCTGGCGGGGCTTCCCGTCATGGAAGGCAAGGCCATCCTGTTCCGCGAATTTGCGGGGATCGATTCTGTCCCCATCGTGCTTTCGGGGCAGGACGAGGACGACATCGTCAAAGCGGTGGAAATGATCGCTCCCACCTTCGGCGGTATCAATCTGGAAGACATCTGCGCTCCCAAGTGCTTTGCGGTGGAGAAAAAACTCAAAGAAAAACTGGATATTCCCGTTTTTCACGACGACCAGCACGGCACCGCCATTGTGGTGACGGCAGCGCTGTTGAATGCGCTCAAACTTGCCGGAAAACAGCTTGAAACGGTGAAGATCGTCATTTGCGGCGCAGGCAGTGCGGGCATTGCCATTTGTAAATTGCTTTTGGAAAGCGGCGCACGGGACGTGACTCTGACCGATCGTTTCGGCATTGTGTGCGAAGGGGAGGAGTGGCTGACGGACGCGCAGGCCGGCATTGCCAAAGTGACCAACCGTGCGCACCTGCGCGGCACTCTCGCGGACGCCGTACGCGGTGCGGACGTCTTTATCGGCGTTTCCAGGCCCGGTCAGCTGAGCAAGGAGATGGTGGCTTCCATGGCGGAAAAAAGCGTCGTGTTTGCCATGGCAAACCCCGAGCCGGAGATCTATCCGCAGGATGCATTGGAGGCCGGTGCTTTTGTCGTGGGCACGGGCAGGAGTGATTTCCCCAACCAGATCAACAACGTCCTGGCGTTCCCGGGCGTGTTCCGCGGTGCGTTGGACGTGCGTGCAAAGGACATCTCCGAGGGGATGAAGGTCGCCGCGGCGCGCGCCCTGGCAGAACTTGTGGGGGAGGACCTCGCACGCGACAACATCATCCCTTCCGCGTTTGACAGAAGGGTGGCTCCCGCCGTGGCAAAGGCAGTTGCCGAGCAGGCAAAAAAAGAGGGTATTGCCCGAATTTAACAGGTACGTCCCGTCTTTTTCGGGACAAAAGGGGGAAAGATGACCTATACGCAAATGCTGGAACTCGCCCGTGCGACGCTGCACCCTGTATCGCTGGGGAAGTTCGATTCTTCGGGCGTCGTGGCGGCGGTATTGGAAGGCAAAAACGGGAAATACTATAAGGGCGTGAACATTGATCTCGCCTGCGGACTGGGATTCTGCGCGGAGCGCAGCGCCGCTGCGGCGATGGTCACGGACGGGGAACGCACTGTCCGCCGCTTTGTGTGTGTGGACGCGGAGGGGAACCCTCTTCCGCCCTGCGGCGCCTGCCGCGAGTTTCTGTTGCAGCTTTCGCCCGAAAACGGGAAGGCGGAATTTTTGTTGCAGGAAAAACCCTTAAAAACGGTGTTGCTGGGCGAACTGATGCCCTCGCCCTGGTATTCGTTCAAATAAAAAAGGAGAATTTATGTCGGAACGTCAAAACGATCCATTTTTCGGTGAAGGAGCTTCTTCCGCACCGCAGGCTCAGCCGCCTCAGGCGAGTAAAAAGAGAACGGGCAGGCTTATCCTTTCCTGCATTCTCAGCCTTGCCGTAATAGTTGCCGTCTTTTTTGCAGGTGTGGGCGCTGCCTCCCTCTTTTACGACGACGGGCTGAGGTCATTGCTCTGGTTCAAAGACCAGATCGACAACACTTATTACCAGGATGTTTCGGACGAGGATTTCTGGAACGCCGCCATCCAGGGCGTGGAGGACAACGTTCTGGACATCTATTCTCAGTATTATACTGCGGAAGAGTACGACCGTGCCGTCAACGAAAATCGGGGGATCATGGGCGGATTCGGCATGGTGTTCTTTTCGGGGAGCAACAAGATCGCGCGTATTTCCGTCGGTTCTCCCGTTTTTTATGCGTCGAAGGACGCCGCGTTCCCCGTCGAAGCAGGGCTGTATCTGACGGGCGTGGGAAAATCTGAGCAGGAACTTGTGTCCACTTTCACCTATAAGAGTATGATGGAGGAACTTTCCGCTTACGGCGAGGGGCAGACTGTCTGCCTGCGCTTTACGCAGTCCCCTGTGACAAGCGAGGCGGAGCTTTCCGCCGCGCAGAGCACGACGGTGACGGTCACCAATTCTCAATATACGGAAAGCTATGTCCTGTATGCGGCGGACGGCAAGGCATGGACGTATCTGGAAAAAGAGCAGGAGTGGACGGACGTTTCTGCGTACGTTTCCCTGGACGAGAAAGTGTCTGGCAATTCTGCCGTTTTGCGTCTGATAGAATTCAGCGGCAACGCCGCGAAAGAGTTTGAATACGCCCTGCGCCAGTTCAAGCAGGACGGAAAACAGACGCTTCTGCTCGATCTGCGCAACGACGGCGGCGGGCGGCTGGACATTCTGTGCGAGATCGCGCAGTACCTGATGAAGGACGCGCCGGCATCCAACCCCGTGGTGCTGTATGCAAAATACAAGAGCGGGATGCAGGTCAACTATACGGCGTCCTCCAACCGTTATGAAGAGTATTTGTCCGGAAAAAAGGTATACGTTGCGGCAAATCAGAAAACGGCGTCCGCATCCGAAGCGCTGATGGGCGCCATGATCGATTACGGCACCGTTTCCTATTCGGATATTTTCCTTACCGATACGGCGGGCGAAGGTTTTGCCAGAACGTACGGGAAGGGGATCATGCAGACGAGTTACTCCAACACCTCCACGGGTGAGGCAGTCAAGCTGACTTCCGCACAGATCTACTGGCCCAAGGGCAACAGCATCCACGGCAAGGGCGTTGATACGGACGATGGTGCCGTTGCGGTGCGCGCCGCTTCGTTTGGCGAGTATGCGGACGCGGAACTGACGGAAATTTTAAGCCGCATTGCGGCGTGACGCAGGGCAGTGCGCAAAGAGCTTCGCCTTTCAACGCAAAAGCAACGGGTTTTTCCCGTTCCTTTTTGAATGCTTTTTTTGAGAAGACTTCTGCAAACCTTTTCAGCACGCGTGCGCGGAAAGACAGATGTGCGCGGGCAAAAATATGCCTTCTCGGTAAACAGATGCGCGTCGGTGCACGTTTCAGGAAAGGTAGCTGTTCAGTGCGGAAAGAATGTCCTTGTCCGCGATCCCGTCCAGGGGAGAGGCACTCTCCTGCGCTTTTGGAGGTTCCTGTTTTTCCGCATTGTCGGACAGTGCGCCGCGCAGTGCGTCGAACAGAGCAAACACCGCCTTTGCGTCTGCACCTCCGAGGTGCAGGTCGGAAAAGGGCTTGCTTTCGGCAAGGGATTTCAGTTCCCCGCTCTGCAAGAAAGAGAACAGGGGCTGCAGGTCCTGCAGGGAGGTCTTTTCTTTCTGCATGGACAAAAGCAGCAGAGCAAGAATGAGAAGTTGCATAAGCGCTCCTTTGCGGGGCGCATTTTTTTGCCCCGCGGCATAGATTGTTATAGTAAACTTTTTCGGAGGTGACTATGGAAGATTTCAACAAATTCGTAAAAGAAGCAAAGCAGCAGGGTGCACTCCCCAAGGACGCGGACGCAATGGCGCAGTCGCTGGCGCGCGCATTCGAGGGGAAGGGTGAGGGGGACGTCCTCCGCGCCATTTACCGCGAAGCGGAGCGCGGCCGGCGCGAGGGAACGCTTACGGATGCAGAACTGGACAATTTCGTGCGCGCGGTTTCGCCCATGCTGGACGGGGCAAAGCGCAGAAAGCTCGAACAGGTCGTCAAAAAGCTGAAAAAAATGTGATCCGCCCTGCCGCGCAGTTTCTGCGCGGCTTTTTTTATGCGCGGCGGCGCATTTGTTGGGGAAAATGCCCGTCTGCGCCGCCGTACATATGCGTTTCAGCGCACGCTGGCGGAAATTTCGCGCACCGCCCGCAAAAAGAAGTCGACCTCCGCGCGGGTGTTGTATTCGGAAAGGGAGGCGCGCACCAGCCCTTCCTCCGTCCCCAGCGCCTCGTGCATTTTGGGCGCGCAGTGCAGTCCGCCGCGCACGGCAATGTCGTATTCGTCCGAAAGCCGCTGCGCAAAAAATTCCGATTGCAGGTTGTCGCAGGCAAACGCCGCGATCCCGCAGGCGTTGGGCTGCGAATAGACGGTGATCCCCGGCGTTTCTTTCAGTCCGCATACAAGCACGCCCGTCAGGTTTTTCAGATGCGCCGCAATTTTTTCCCTGCGCGGCAAGAGGTGCAGAACGCCTTCGGCAAGGGACGCCGCCGCGGGGAAGGAAATAGTTCCCGCTTCCAGTCGGTCGGGGTAAAAGAGGGGCATATCGGGGTTGGCGCTCTCGCTGCCCGTGCCGCCGTACAGCAGGGGAGGCGGGGAAAATCGTTCGGAAAGCAGCAGGGCGCCGCTCCCCTGAATACCGCACATTCCCTTGTGTCCCGCCACGGCAAGGGCGTCAATGCCTGCCGCGTGCATATCGACGGGAAGATGCCCGCAAGCCTGCGCACCGTCGCAGATCGTCAGTACATCATTTGGGAGCAGGGTGCGCACTGCCGCCGGGTCGATGCTCATGCCCGTCACGTTGGATGCGAGGGTGAACACCGCCGCCACGGTGTTTTCCTGTACGGCTTCGGCGATGTCCTGCGGGCGGACCCTGCCGCGCACAAGTTTTACAAGAGTCAGGGAGATGTCCCCCCGCCGCTCCAGCGCAAACAACGGACGGAGCACACTGTTGTGTTCGGCAACGGTGGAAACGACATGGATTTTTGGGGACGTCCCGCGTTTTTGCGAACAAAGCCCGTGAATGGCAAGGTTGAGCGCGTGTGAGCAGTTTTGGGTAAAGATCACGCGTTCGGGATCGGGTGCATTGAAAAAGCGTGCCAGAAGCTGACGTGTGCGCAGCACGTCCTGTGCGAGCGCTAAGGCGAGCGCGTGCCCGCTTCTGCCCGGATTTCCGCAACACCCTTCCGTCGCCGCGCGCACGGCGCGCTGTACCGAATATGGTTTTCTGCCGCCTGTGGCGGCATTGTCAAAGTAGATCACTTTTCCCTCCTTTGCCGCAAAACCTTTTCCGTGGGGGCGGCATATACTGTAATATATGCCGCGTGCGCTCCAAATTGCGCGGCCTTACAGGAAGAAAAATATGAACATTCTCGCAGTTTTCCGTTCGCGCGCACAGGCTCTGTCCTGTCTTTCGCGCATCCGAGCGGCGGGCATATGCGCCGCCGCGGTTTCCACCCCGCGCGAAGCAAACGTCGGGTGCGGGATCTCCCTGCGCTTTTCCGAGGGGGATCTTTTCCGTGTGCGCCGCGCTCTCGCCGGGATGAGCTGTTCCGCATTTGTCGGATTTTTCCGCCTGGACATCTGCGGCGGCAGAACATATGTCCGCCCGCTCTGATTTTTGCGCAAAAAAACTTGTAATCCCTGCGTTTTTATGGTAAAATAGCGGCATGGACGAACAAAAGAAGCAGCAAGCTCTGCAAATACTCGCGCAGGTGTACGCAGACGCGCGCCCTGCGCTTGTCTATTCCACCGCCTATGAATTGCTCGTGGCGGTCATCCTATCCGCGCAGTGCACGGACGAGCGCGTCAATAAAGTCACCAAAGAGCTCTTTAAGGAGCACAATACCCCCGAAACCATGCTGCAGCTTTCGCAACAGGAACTGGAAGGGTATATTTTTTCCTGCGGCCTGTACCGCAGCAAGGCGGCGCATATTCTGTCCGCCTCCCGCGACATCGTGGACAAGTTCGGCGGCAAGGTCCCCTCAGAGTTTGCACAGCTCAAATCGCTGGCAGGGGTGGGGCAGAAGACGGCGAACGTCGTCTCTTCCGTGTGGTTCGAGGCAGACGCCATCGCCGTGGATACGCACGTGTTCCGCGTGAGCAACCGCCTGGGACTGGCACACGCAAATACCCCTTTGCGCACGGAGGAACAGTTAAAGGTTGCCATTCCGCAGTCGGATTGGTCCAAGGCGCATCACTGGCTGATCTGGCACGGCAGGAAAGTCTGCCATTCGCAAAATCCCGATTGCGCCGCCTGCCCGCTTGCGGATTGCTGCGACGATTTCGCAAAAAAACACAGTTGAGGTCTGTATGGCATCGTTATTTACAGATAAAGTCAAAATCACAATCAAATCGGGGGACGGCGGCGACGGCATGAACTCTTTCAAGAGCTTCAAGGGCTTTGCCAACGGCGGCCCCGACGGCGGTGACGGAGGAAAGGGCGGCGACGTGTACATCGTGGGGGACAAGGACAAAAACGACCTCATTGATTTCCGTTTCGGCGCCAAATTCACCGCGGGAAACGGCGAACGCGGCGGTACCAACTTCTGCTACGGCAAGGGCGGGGAGGACGTGGTCATTTCCGTGCCTCTCGGCACGCTTGTCCGCGATGCGGAAACAGGTAAGATCCTGTGCGACGTGTACACGGACGGCGAAAAAAAACTGCTTGCCCGCGGCGGCAACGGCGGCAAGGGAAACGTTCGCTTTACCACGGCGCGCCGCCATGCGCCGCACTTTGCCCAAAAAGGTCAGAAAACGCAGGTGCATACCCTCATTCTCGAACTCAAAGTCATCGCGGATGTAGGCATCATCGGTTTCCCCAACGTGGGCAAAAGCACCCTTCTTTCCAAAATTTCGGCGGCAAAGCCTAAAATTGCCAACTACCATTTCACCACGCTTTCTCCCAACCTCGGCGTCGTTCGCTATTACGACAGGTCGTTTGTGGCGGCGGACATTCCTGGGCTCATCGAAGGCGCGGCGGAAGGTGCGGGATTGGGACATGACTTCCTCAGACATATCGAGCGCACCCGGATGCTCGTGCACGTGGTGGATATTTCCGGCGCCGAAGGGCGCGACCCTTATGAGGATTTCTGCAAGATCAACGGGGAACTCGCCGAGTACAGCGAAAAACTCGCCGCTTTGCCGCAGATCGTGGCGCTGAACAAGTGCGACGTGTACGGCGCGGAGGAACATCTCGAAGAGTTCATTGCAAAATGTCCGCTCGACTGCTATCCCATCACCGCCGTGAAAGGGGAGGGAACGGACAAGCTGTTGAAAGCGGTTTGCGACATTCTGGATACGCTTCCGCCCGCACAGCCTGTTCCCGCCGACGAGTTTGAATATGAAACGCCTTCCTCGGACGAGTTTTTTGTGGAAAAGGACGAAGAAGAGGACGTGTGGTACGTCACGGGCGGACTGGTGGACCTTTTGGAACGCAACGTCGTTTTGTCCGATCCCGATTCCATGGCGTATTTCCAGAAGGTGTTGAAGGATAAAGGCGTTATCCGCGAACTCAAGCGGCAGGGCGTGCAGGAAGACGATACCGTCGTGGTGGGCGGTGTGGAATTTGCATATAAGGAGTAAAGCATGACAAGCAAACAGAGGAGTCATTTAAAGAGCATTGCCGCCAACCTCGATCCCATTTTTCAGCTGGGTAAGGGCGGCATCAACGACAATATGATCAAGTCCGTTTCGGACGCATTGGAAGCGCGCGAACTCATCAAAGTCAATGTGCTGACAAACGCGGAAGAGGATGCGCGTTCGCTTGCGGCGGAGCTTGCCGTTGCCCTGCGTGCGGAGTGTGTGGCGGTCATCGGCAGAAAGGTGATTTTGTACCGCCGTTCCTCCCGCAAGGATTTCAAACACATCGAGTTCTGATCTTTCGGAAAGCGGGTACGGAGAAACCGTCTTTGCGTCCATAACAGAAAAAGGGGGGGGCGTTTTGGAAGTTTTTCTGGAATTTCTTTTAGAACTGATATTTTATTCCTATTTCGATTTTTTGGAAAATATATTCGAGGGAAAACAACTGCAAAAGTGGCTGAAAGTGCTTTTGGCGGTTGTATGCTGCACGATTTTTGTGGGGGCGGTCGTGCTTGTCGTCGTCGGCATCGTATTCTGCGTGGACGAAGAGCGCAGCGATACGGCGGGCACGGTCATGCTGATCGTCGGCTTCGCTGTGCTTGTCATTCATCTTGCGCTTGCCTTTCTTTCCCGCCTTTCTTTTTCGGAGAACGACGCGGCAGGGCAGGAAACGGAAGAAGAGCCCTTGCAGGAGAAAAACCAAGAACCGAATCCCGTCGTTTCCTATTGGGACGGGGAAGAATAAAAACACAAAAGCGGAGAGAGCCGTTTACGGCTCTCTCCGCTTTTGTCAGTAATCCTTTCTCCCCGTCAGAAAATCGAGGTCTTCTCCAAAATAATTTGCAATCTTGCACAAATTTTCCAAACCGATCTCCCGCTGGCAGAGAAGATACCGAGAAAGCGTCTGCTGATTGATCCCTATTTCCCGGGCTATGGAACTGATGCTCTTTGTCCCGATCAGTTCTTTCAGCCTTTGCGAAAATTTTTCCATGTACATATAAAACTCTCCTTTTCCGTTTGCGGATAAGAATAATTTACACCAAATGGTGAAATTTATTTGATATTACACCAAATGGTGTGATATTATATAGAAAAAAGGAGAGAAAATATGCCGAAAGAGACGATCACCGTTCAGGTTTATCCGGACGACAACGTTGTCAACAGAACCATAGCCGAATACGAGAGATTCGGATGGGAAGTGATTTCCAACCAGAGGATGCAGGAGTTCACCGGGCAGACAAAATATGGGGACGGCAGTTCCGAAAATCATTATTCCACGTTTAACAAGATCACCTTTTCGCGGGATAAGGATGCCGCCTGGTACGAGGAGGTCAGAGAGTGTGAAAGGCAGTACCGGCAGTTGGAAAGAGAAGCGGATCAGATGCAGAGAGCTTTGCCTTCCGATCGCTACGTGGGAGAGCGCGTCGCCTTTCCCAAACTCAGTCTTATTCTGTTTTTTACGCCGTTGTTTCTTGTTCCGATCATTCTGATCATCCGCTTCTTCGTGTGCAGGAAAAAATACAAAAAGGAGGCCGCAGAATGGGAAAGAACGCAAAAGAGCAAAGTTCGGGAGCAGATCGTGAAAATGAGTGAGGAAATAGAAGCAAAAAAGGCGGAGATGATAAAGCTCGTGGCAAAGGCAGAGATCGCCATGAAAACCAAACGATAAAAAACAGGGAACCTTTTCAAAAAGGTTCCCTGTTTTTTTATACGTATGTAAATTTTTTGGATCAGGACTGCTTTTGCGGACGAATGCCGCGGGGCAAAAATTTGTTTTTCTTGACCGCTTCGTAGGCGAGCACGGTCGCCGCCACGCCCACGTTGAGCGAATCGCAGCTGCCCTCCATGGGAATGGCGATCATTTTGTAACTTTTGTCGTACCATTCGCGGGAAATCCCGTATCGTTCGCTGCCCATCACAAGCGCCGTCTTTGTGCCGAACGGCTCGTCGTAGTAGTACAGTTCTGCGCGCGTGTCTGCAAGGTATACGGTAAATCCGTTTTTGTCCAGCCAACTGCGGCAGTCCAGCACGCTTTCAAATTCAAAATACGGCACGGAAAGGATGGCGCCCTGACTCCCTTTGATGAGCTTGGGGTGCGTCAGCCGCGCTTTTCGGTTGCACAGGAAAACGGCGTCTACGCCTGCGCCGTCTGCCATGCGCATCATCGTGCCGATGTTGCCGGGGATCTCCACGCCGTCCAGAATGAGGATGACGGCGTCTTTTGCGGGGCGAAAGGAACTGAGGTCGTGCCGCGGCAGCTGTGCCAGCGCCAACAGCCCGTCCGGCTGGCCGCGTTCGGAAAGTTTTTCGTACGTCTTTGCCGAAACGGTGTACAGTTCCTGTGCGCGGGAGGCAAGCCTGTCCGCCAGTGCCGCCGCTTCGCTGGTGCGGATGTGTTCGGGACAGAGAAAAAGACTGTCCAGC
>CASFBD010000034.1 GCA_949292885.1 uncultured Bacillota bacterium | reverse complement strand
GTTTGCAAGCGTAGAAGAATTCATACAGAAGTTGCATGAATACATATTTTACTGGAACAACAAGAGAATTTCTCTCAAATTAAAAGGAATGAGCCCGGTGCAATACCGAACTCATTACCAAACATTTTAATTTAATTTTTTGTCCAAACTTTGGGGTTCACTTCAGGCCCTGCTATTTTTTATTTTTTTGTGTGATCATTTTTTTCAAATTGATTGCATAAATGTATAAAATATTGTATAATATTCCTATGAAAGTCGGGGTTTATTGTAATCGGTCGGCAAAGAAATTTATTCCTATCCGGGAAGAACTTTTACGCTGTCTGAATGAAAAAGAGATTGAGCCGCAGATTTGCGACAAGATCGAGCAGATCGGGGATGTGGATGTTCTCATTGTTCTCGGCGGTGACGGTACGATCCTGAAAGCGGCGATTGAAGCGGGGCGCCGAGGGATCCGGCTCATGGGGATCAATGCGGGGACTTTGGGCTTTCTCTCCGAATTTGAAGGAGAGCAGGTTCCGGAAGCGGTGGAACTGCTTTGCGGCGGTTTTGAAACGGAAAAGCGGAGCGTCCTGCAGGTAGCGATCGGCGAAAAGAAATATTATACACTCAACGACGCAGTCTTTCAAAGGAGTTACAATCCTTCGGCGGACGACAATGTTGTGGATGTTCATGTCAAAATCAACGGAAAGACGGTGGATAATTTCATCGGCGACGGCGTTATTGTCAGTACACCGACGGGTTCCACCGCCTATTCGCTGTCGGCTGGCGGATCTATTCTGACGCCGGACATTGCAGCGTTTATTCTCACTCCTGTTTGTGCTCATTCGCTGCACAATCGTCCTATCGTCTACGCCGATTCCAGTACGTTGGAGATCAGTGCGGAAGAAGGCCCCGGGCTTTCTCTTTACTGTGACGGGCGTTTTGAATGTATGTTGCGAGCACAGGATACGGCAATTCTGAATAAAGCAGATTTCTGCGTAGAATTTATTAAAAGAAAAGACAGCAATTTTTTTGATAAATTGCTTTTAAAACTGACTAAATGGAGTAAGTGAGGACAGAACTATGAGAAGCGGAAGACAGGCAGTAATTTTGGAGATTATTTCTTCCATGGAGATCGAAACGCAGGAAGAACTGTGTGCGGAACTCACCAAGCGCAATTATAATGTGACGCAGGCGACGGTTTCCAGGGACATCAAGGAATTAAGGTTGTTTAAGGTTGCGGGGCTTGAAAAAAAATACAGATATGCGTATATCGACGACGGGAACAACAAGATCTCGCCTAAGATGCACAATCTTTTCAGGGAATGCGTGCTTTCCATGCGTCCGGCGCTCAACCAGGTCGTTATCAAGACATTGCGCGGAAACGGGAGCAACGCGGGTATGATCGTGGACAAGGTAAACCTTCCGGAGATCGTCGGTACTCTTGCGGGGGACGATACGCTCCTGATCGTAACGGAAAGTGCGGAGGATGCAAAAGTCGTTGTCGAAAAACTCAACGAGTTTTTAAAGTGATATGCTTTGCCGTCTGACGATAAAAAATGTCGCGCTCATCGAGTGCGCGGAAGTAGAATTCGGAAAGGGGCTCAACGTTCTTTCCGGTGAAACGGGTTCCGGTAAATCCGTTATTTTGGACAGCATCAACTTTGTTCTGGGAGCCAAGGCGGACAAATCTATGATCCGTCATGGCGAAAAGGAATGCAGTGTGGAAGCTGTTTTCCTTCCTCAGAAAGACAATCCCGTCTTTCAGGTGTTGCAGGAATTGGAGATCGAGCCGGACGAGGAGATCATTGTATTCAGAAAGTATACTGCAGACGGTCGCAGCGTCATCAAGGTGAACGGCTGCAGCGTCAATGTATCCATGCTTCGCAGAATTACGGTCAATCTCGTAGATGTGCACGGGCAGAGCGAACATTTTTATCTGCTCAGCGAATCCAATCAGCTCGCCTTGTTGGACAAAGCGGCCGGCCAGCCGCTTGCGCAGGTAAAGGAAAAACTTTCATCTCTCCTTGCGCAAAACAGGGAAATCCGTCACAAACTGTCTGCTCTCGGCGGGGACGAGGCGGCCCGTGGCAGGAGGCTGGATATTTTGAAATTTCAGCTTGATGAGATCGAAAATGCTGCTTTGCAGGAGGGTGAAGAGGAACAACTCAATGCAAAAAAACTTTTTTACAACAATATAGAAAAGATCATGCGCAGTATCGGGGAAGCCTCGGAACTCATGAACAGCGAAAATGGAGCCGTGGATACATTGAACAGTGCAAAGCGTGCTCTTTCCGACATCTCCGCTTTGAATCGCGAATATGCTTCCTTGGGTGAGCGTCTGGAAAGCCTTGCGTTGGAAGCTGAGGATATTGCGGAAAGTCTTCGCTCCGCTTCGGACGATCTTGTTTACGACGAAAATGCTGCAAACGAGGCAGAAGAACGGCTGGATCTTATCAAATCTCTCAAAAAGAAATATGGCGCAACGGTGGAGAAAATTTTTTCCTATCGCGACTCGATCGCGGAGGAATATGATTTGCTAACACACTGCGACGAGGAGTTTGCAAAACTGAGTGCTCGCCTATCGGATAATCTTTCAAAGATTTATCTGCTCTGCGGAGAGATCACGGGCATTCGGAAAAAGGCGGCTGAAGATTTCTGCGGAAGGGTTGAAAAAGAGCTGAAAACGTTGAACATCAAAAATGCGGAATTTTGCGCGGAATTCGATGCTTACGGACAGGAAGACGCCGAACATGCCACTGCTGATGGGTTGGATAAGATGAGGTTTCTTTTTTCTGCCAATGCGGGTGAACCTTTAAAACCTCTTAACAAGGTGATCAGCGGCGGCGAAATGAGCAGGCTGATGCTTGCCATCAAGACGAAAATGTCCGACATCAACTGGATCTCTACCTATCTTTTTGATGAGATCGATGCGGGGATCAGCGGCAATACGGCCAAGACGGTTGCGGAAAAGTTTGCGGACATTGCAAAGGACAAGCAGATTCTTGCGGTTTCGCATCTGGCGCAGATCTCAGCCATGGCGGATCAGAATTTTCTCATTTCCAAATCCGAAAAAGAAGGTAAAACGCTTACGGAAATACGTCCTTTGGATGAAGAAGGCAAGCGCAGCGAACTTGTACGCCTTTTCGGTGGAGGCGAGAGCAGTGAGGCGGCAAAATCTCTTGCGGATGAATTGCTGCAAAGCTGCCGGAAATACAAATCAAGCAACTGAGACAGACCTCCCTTTTCAGGGAGGTTTTTTCGTGGAAAAATTTCTTTGTATATTTCGCGCACCTCTTACACAAAGTAAAGTCATATACGTTATACGGAGGGGTTCATGCAGAAATTTTTTAAAAAAATTCGAGCAGTTTTGATTGTAACGGGATTGTTGCTGGTCTTTGCGGCGTCATCGCTCAATGTATCGGCGCAATCTTTGGAAGTATATGTGGGTGGGATGCCTGCCGGGTTTACGATGGGGCTTGGCGGTGCTCAAATTGTAGGCGTGTGTGAAGTTTTGACCGAGGACGGCGTCTGCTGTCCGGCAAAGGAATCTCAGCTGAAAGTAGGAGATATTATTTTAACTTACGGCGGGGTGAGAATAGACAGTGCTGCAGATATTGATAAAGCGCTCTCCGCCAGCGGCGGAAAGGATGCGGAAATCAGTATTCGCAGGGAAGAAGAACAATTCAGCAGGAAGATTACACCCGTAAAGGATTTATCCTGCGGAAAATACAAGCTTGGCGTACTCATTCGTGACAGTGTTTCGGGAATCGGAACAGTGACTTATATTGAGAAAGATTCTCTGCGTTTCGGTTCACTCGGACACGCAGTATCCGACGAGAGAGGGGAAAAACTCTCTCTGCAAAAGGGAACCATCTATGCGTGCAGTATTGTAAACGTAATTCGCGGAGAAAGAGGTCGTGCCGGGGAATTGAAGGGGCTTTTTATCAACGAAAAAGGAATTGCGTCTGCCGATCGGAATTGCGACGCGGGAATCTACGGTGTCTTTTCAAAAGAGTTTGATCTTACCGATCGTCCGCTGGTGGAAACAAGTACAAATGCGGTCCCTGGGAAAGCTGTTATTTATTCGACGATAGACGGAACAAAACCTAAGGAATACAGCGTAAGCATTGTAAAAGTTGATACGATGAACAACAAAAATAAAAATTTTGTTTTAAAAATAACGGACGAAGCGTTGCTGAAAGCAACAGGCGGAATTGTCCAGGGTATGAGCGGAAGTCCGATTCTGCAGAACGGAAAACTCATCGGTGCTGTTACGCACGTTTTTCTGAACGATCCGTCCAGAGGATACGGAATCTCCGTTGCAAATATGTTGGGAAACTGAATATTTACGGCATTGAATTTTTCGGGGCTTTTGTCCCGAGACATTCGGTGCCGTTTTTTTCTTATAACTCTTTTCAAAATGAAGTCAATATGTTATAATATGGTTGGAGGCAAATATGCGGACTTTTTTGGTTGTTATAGATAGTTTTGGAATCGGTGCCATGCCGGATGCGGCAGAGTTTGGTGACGAAGGTTCGGACACATATGGAAACATCGTTCGTGAAACGGGTTTGAAATTGCCGTTCCTTTCTTCCCTCGGGCTGAATAACATCGATGGCGTAACCAAGGTTTTTCCCGACGGTAGGAAGATCTCTCCCGTCGATCGACCTCTTTCGGCGTATGCACGGCTTTCCGAAAAGACACATGCTAAAGACACAACGGCAGGACATTATGAGATGGCGGGACTTGTGCTTGAACATCCTTTTCGGGTGTTTCCGAATGCTTTTCCCGAGAGTGTTGTTCGCTTGATAGAACAGGCTGCCAATACCCGTTTTATTGGCAATGAAGTGGCGTCCGGTACGGAGATCATTCAACGTTTGGGAGAGATGCATTTAAAGACGGGATATCCTATTCTGTACACTTCGCAAGATTCTGTCTTGCAAATCGCGGCGGATACATCTGTTATTCCGCTGCAAAAGTTGTATGAGATCTGCGAAAAAGTGCGCAAGGTTATGACGGGGGAGCTCGCCGTCGGAAGGGTGATCGCGCGCCCCTTTGTGCATTGTGACGGGAAATTTACGAGGACGGAGGATCGGAAAGATTATGCCTTGGAACCGCCGGGGGTAACAATTCTTGACCGACTCTTTCAAGAGGGCGTTCGCGTTGTTTCCGTGGGAAAAATAGTGGATATTTTTTGCGGCAGAGGTATCTCGGAAAGCTATCATACTGGAAACAACGGGGAAGGTTTGGATAAGCTTCTAGAACTTTCCGAAATGTTGCAGGACGGATTTGTTTTTGTTAACCTTGTGGATACGGATATGCTGTACGGGCATCGCAACGATGTGCGCGGGTATGCAAATGCTCTCATTGAGATAGACAAAAAGTTAAAAAATGTTTATCAAAATATGAAAGATGACGACGTTTTGTTGATTACGGCAGATCACGGATGCGATCCTGTTACACCGTCTACAGATCATTCAAGGGAGTATGTACCTCTTTTGGTTTGCGGAGAAAACGTTGTCGCGCAAAATCTCGGGACGATCGAGGGATTTGATTGTATCTCCGATTTTATTGCCGTTCGTCACGGATTGCAAGAGAAGAGCGAAATTTATTATAAAGTTTTCGGAGGGAAAGTATGAAAGAGGAATACGGCGGACAGCTTCGCGCGCGAGAAATTGCCGGAAAGATCGGCGGGGTAGAAACACCTGTGTTCGGACTTGTTTTGGGCAGCGGTTGGGGCAGTGTAGTGCAGGCGTTGCGGGAATGTAAGCAATTTGCTTATCGGGAGATAGGTATGGGCGAATGCGGTGTTGCCGGTCATGCCGGGAATCTCGTTTTCGGAAAACTCTGCAATGTTCCCGTTGTGATTCAGCAAGGAAGATTTCATTTATACGAGGGGCGTGAGGTGTCTGAAACGGTTCTTCCCGTTGCTGTTATGAAAGAGTTGGGGGTACAGTCCATACTTCTTACAAATGCTGCGGGAGGGGTTAACACGGAATTTCGTCCCGGAGATCTGATGCTTTTGACGGATCATATCAATTTTTCCGGTAAAAATCCTCTCATCGGGTTGCGGCCTTCGCCGGGGTATCCCGTATTCGCGGATATGACAAAAGTGTATGACGGACAGATGTCGCAAGCTATTCAGGATGCGGCAAAAAAAGCAGGGGCGGTTTGCCGCAAAGGGGTTTATATCCAGGTTCCGGGTCCTTCTTATGAAACACCGGCTGAGATAAGGGCTTTCCGCGGACTGGGTGCGGATGCCGTGGGTATGAGCACCGTATGCGAGGCTATTTTTGCAAAGTACCTGCATTTACGCGTTGCCGGGGTTTCCTGCATTACAAATCTCGGAGCAGGGATGGAGGCGTGCGAGATTCGGCACGAAGACGTGTTGCAGCAGTCCTTGAAAAGAGAAAAGATGTTCTGCGAACTTTTACAGGAATTTGCCAAGAGATACGCCTGACGGAAAGCTGCGCATAAAAAAACTTTGTTTACAAAAAATAAGAGCATAACGAAGGAAGGGAGGATTTTCTCTGTGAAAAAGGTTATGCTCTTATTTTTTATTTTGACCTTATTTTGTTCGTCTTTGTTTTCCGTTAGTGTGAATGCGGAGACGATTGCGCTTGCAAAAAATTGCAAAGCTGCCTACCTTTGCGACGCTATGAGCGGAGAGGTTGTTTATGCAAGGAATGAAACAGCGCATATGCCCATTGCAAGCATGTGCAAGATTATGACGCTTTTGCTGTGCTTTGAGGCAGAAGAGAGCGGGAAGATCTCGTTTGACGATACGATCTGTGTCAGTGATCGTGCGGCAGGAATGGGCGGTTCGCAGGTTTTTCTGGAAGCCGGCGGAAACTATTTCGTAAAAGATCTGATCGAAAGTATCTGTATAGCGTCTGCAAACGATTCCTGTGTTGCCATGGCAGAAGCAATTTGCGGCAGTGAGGAAATTTTTGTAAAGAAAATGAACGAGCGTGCAGAACAGTTGGGGATGAAAGATACATCCTTTTCCGATTGTACCGGTCTGCCTAAAGAAGGACAGTATTCCTGTGCGCGCGACGTATCTGTCATGTTGCGGGAGCTTTTGAAAAAACAAGCTTATTATTCGTTCAGTAAAATTTGGATGGATGAAATGCTTCACAGCGGCGGAAGAGTGACACAAATGGCAAACACAAATAAACTGATACGCAATTATCAAGGTTGTGATGCGGGTAAAACGGGCTACACTGCAGAAGCAGGATTTTGTCTTGCTGCGTCTGCAATGCGCGGAGGAATGCGTGTTGTATCTGTCGTGATGGGGGCTGCGGACAGCAAAACACGTTTTGATGGTGTAAGTGAGATGTTTGACTTTGCCTTTGCAAACTATACCAGTAAATGTGTCTTGGAGGAAAAGGTTCTCCAAGAAATCAAATGTGAGGTAAGCGGCGGAAAGCAGAGAGAAGTATCCGTGATCCCCGAACGAGCATGTTATGTCTTCGGAAATAAAGGTGAAGAGGATAAAATAGAATTGGAATACAATGTAACGGCAATTAAAGCACCTGTTACCGTCGGGGTAGAGGTAGGCGAGGTTATTGTGTATAAAAACGGTGTCGAATGCGACAGGGTCGTTTTGCTTGCTAACGAAGCTGTTTCAAAAAGAGGTTATTTTGACGGTATTCGTGAAATTGCCGAAAACTGGATTTTATAAACTGTTTTTGTAACTTTACAAAGTACTATGACAGACATAAATCAATGATAATAGCAGTTTTAATTACGGTATTCCTCCTTTTTGTCCCCATTTTTTTGACGGTAAGTATTTATACCGACCTGGAAAAAAAGAGGATCTGGTTTTCGCTGTATGTATTGCACGGAATTAAAATATACGGCGGGTATGTATCGATGTACGATCAGGGATTTGCCTTTCATCTGACAAAAAAGAAAGCGGTCCTTCTGCCGTATAAGGAACTGATCAACGCACCGAATAAATTTAAGATTACACGGGGATTTTCTGTTGTCGCATTTCAGTATGTTGCCGAATTGGGGTCCGAGCTTGGTTCAAATATGATCCTCGCAGCGTCGCTCCTCAGGATCGCCTCCGACTTTTTCGGGCTTTATCTGAAGTCCGAAAAACAGTGCGACGCTTACAAAGGAGATATTTATTTTCGGCTTGGTTGGAACAATGTTAAGCTGAGTCTGCGGGCTGTACTCGTATTCAATATTGCTTTGCTAATGCTGGCGGCGTTTAAAATATTTTTGCAAAAAATATGGGAGTGGAGTGTTCATGAAAGAAAGAGCAAACAAAAAAGTTAACGAACTTGTAGAAAGTTCGATGGAAAGACTGAATAAACTGGCGGACGTAAATACGGTGATCGGTGCTCCGATTGTTACCGCAAGCGGATGTCAGATCATACCCGTTTCAAAAATTACGGTCGGGTATTTGTCTGGCGGAAGCGACCTTGGGGAAACAAAAGTAGTGAAAGAAGACGAAAGCGTTCCTTTTGCCGGCGGAAGCGGAGCTGTTGTTACCATGAAACCGGCGGGATTTCTGATCGATGACGGAAATGGATGCAGGTATATCCATGCGGGGGAAGATCCCGTGGACAATCTGATTGACAAGGCATCCGATTTTCTGAAAGGGTTCCAAAGAACATGAAAATTAAAAGGCTTTGCTTTTGCGCATTGGTATTTCTTTTCATTCTTTTCCCTTTGCAAAATTATTCTTGTCTTGCAGCCGAACCATCGTCCGGTGAGGCTGTGATCGAGGTGGAAAGCGGTCGTATGCTATACGCAAAAGATGAAAGGGTACGCCTGCCGATGGCGAGTACTACGAAGATTATGACCGCATTGCTCGTCATTGAGGAATGTCGTCTTGATGATGTCGTTTCTGTCCCTGCGCAGGCGGTCGGGGTGGAGGGCTCAAGTATCTATTTACAGGAAGGGGAAAAATTGACCGTGCGCGATTTTCTTTATGCACTGATGTTGCGTTCAGGCAACGATTGTGCCGTAGCATTGGCGTTGCATCACAGCGGATCAGTAGAAGCTTTCTGTTCGTGTATGAACGAACGGGCAAAACAGCTTGGGGCTACTGATACGCATTTTTGCAATCCGCACGGACTGCCCGCAGAGGAACATTTTACTACGGCGCGCGATCTGGCGGTCATTGCTTCTTTTGCATTGAAAAACCCTGTTTTTTCGCAGATCGTTTCCTCGCACTCGTATACGATACAGGACGGCGGTTGCGGCTATGTGCGCGTTTTGCAGAACAAAAACAAAATGCTGTATCAATATGACGGGGCGGACGGGGTGAAAACAGGTTATACAAAGCAGGCGGGCAGATGTCTTGTCTCTTCCGCTACGAGAGAGGGAATGCGGGTAGTATGTGCAGTCCTCAACAGTCCGGATATGTATAACAGGAGCGCGGAATTGCTCGATAACGGTTTTTGCAACTATAAGCTGCAAAAATTATTCGACAAAAACAAATATATCGTTGAACTGAATACGGATGTTCGGGGAAAAACTGTTAAATGCAAATGCGAAAAAGATTTTGTTTATCCTTTGCGTGAAGAAGAGCTTTCTCAAGTCCGTGTGGAGGAGGAATTGCCGGATCGGCTTACCCTTCCCGTCGAAGAGGGAGAAGCGGCAGGAAATTTGAAGATATATCTGAAAAATCAGTTGATTTTTTCGCAGAAAATCGTTAGTATAGAGAAGAAAGAAAAGAGCATCCTCGATATTTTACGCGAGATGGGAAAGAGGAACGATTTATTATGCGGATCAACAAATTTCTTGCCGAATGCGGCGTGGCAAGCAGGCGTGCCTGCGATAAACTGATCGAAGAAGGGGCAGTGATCGTCAACGGAAAGAGGGCGTCCCTGGGCGACGACGTTTCTGAGCAGGACGAGATCACGGTGAACGGCAACCCTGTCAAGAGAAAACAAATTCATTCGTATTACATTATGAACAAGCCGAAAGGGTATGTCTGCACTGTAAAAGACGACAAGGACAGAAAGACGGTGATGTCTCTTCTTCCTTCCGACGCCGGCAGGGTTTATCCTGTGGGGCGCTTGGATTATGACACCGAGGGCTTGCTCATCTTTACCGATGACGGCGATTTGGCATTCCGTCTGACGCATCCGAAGAACGAGATCCCGAAGACGTATCTCGTCCGTATCGAAGGAAGCATCGGGGACAAGGAATTGAACAGGCTTCGTTCGGGCGTGGAATTGGACGGTAAGCTGACAGGAAAATCTAAAATCAAAGTGATCGAGACTGACAAAGAGTTTACCAAACTTCACATTACCATCAATGAAGGGCGTAACAGACAAGTTCGCCGTATGTTCGAGTGTGTGGGTAAGCAGGTCGATTTTCTCAAACGTATCCGCATCGGCGATCTGGGTCTTGGTTCCCTTGCGCGCGGAAAAGTCCGCCGCCTGAGCGAAGATGAAGTGTTGTATCTTTCAAACTTATAAAAACTTATCTGGCGGTTCACCGGGCAGAGATTTTCCGGTACGAACCGCCTTTATTTTTTCCTTGACTTCTGATGGGATATATGATATCATTGTGATATCAAATATATTCCATGGAGGGAATTATGGAAAACAAAAAACAGATCGACGAAAAGGTCTTGCTGGCAAAGAGCGGATGGGGTATGCTCGTCCTCTCTGTTATCGGGATTTTAGCGGGTATTCTGCTCTGTATTTTCGCCAACGAAGGCGGCTTGTCGCAGGAATGGCTGAAAATTGCGCTGACAGCGGTCGGCATTGTTTTGCTGATTGTCTGTGCGTTTCTGTTCTGCGGGCTCAAGACTGTCAATCCGAACGAGGCGATCGTTCTGACTTTGTTCGGTAAATATTACGGAACGATCAAGAAAGAGGGCTTTTTCTGGGTAAATCCTTTCTGCTCCGCTTTCAATCCCGCTCAAGGTGCTCTGATGGGGCTGGGCAAAAAAATCTCCCTCAAAGCGATGACGCTCAACAATGAAAAACAGAAAGTCAACGATGAAGAGGGAAATCCCATTGAAATCGGCGTCGTCGTCATCTGGAAAGTTGTCAATACGGCGCGTGCCGTCTTTGATGTGGACAATTATGTGCAGTATATTTCCACCCAGTGTGACGCGGCGATCCGACAGGTCGCCAGACAGTATCCTTACGATGTTTCCGAAAACGGCGACGAAAAATCCCTGCGCGGTTCTTCCGTGGAAATCGCGGAGATCTTAAGGCAGGAAATTCAGACGCGCGTGGAGATCGCGGGCATCGAGATCTGCGAGGCACGCATTGCGCACCTTGCCTATGCGCCTGAGATCGCGGCGGCAATGCTGCAGCGTCAGCAGGCTTCGGCGATCATTGCCGCAAGGCAGAAGATCGTGGACGGAGCGGTCAGTATGGTAGAAATGGCGCTCAATAAACTCAGTGAAAACGGAGTGGTCGAATTGGACGAAGAGCGCAAGGCGGCGATGGTTTCCAATCTCTTGGTGGTGCTCTGCGGAAATAAAGACGCGCAGCCCGTAGTGAACAGCGGATCGTTGTATTGACGGGGCGCGGTCATGGAGGAGAAAAACACAAAGAAACAGATCCCTCTGCGCATTTCCGAAAAACTTTATGAGGAACTTTCTGCCTGGGCGGAGGAGGAATTCCGTTCGCTGAACGGGCAGATAGAATATTTGTTGCACGAATGTGTCCGCATCCGAAAAAAGGGTGCGGACAAAGAAAAAGACAAATAATACAAAAACCCCGTGTGAATCGGGGTTTTTGCTGTTTTTTGTTTGTGATTTTGTTTGGGATATGTTATAATGGTCGGGAATGAAATAGTTACGAGGTAGAGATGTTACAGGTAACCAACGTCAGCCTGCAATACGGCAGCAAGAAACTTTTTGAGGACGTTAACCTCAAATTTACAAAGGGGAATTGTTACGGCATCATCGGTGCGAACGGTGCGGGCAAATCCACTTTTTTAAAGGTGCTTTCCGGCGAGATCGAGCCTAACAAGGGCGAAGTTTCGATGGATAAAAACGAGCGCATGTCTGTTCTGATGCAAAACCAGAACGCTTACGACGATCAGACGCTTGTCAGGACGGTCATGCTCGGGCATAAGCGGCTTGTCGAATTGATGGACGAGCGGGAAGCGCTGTATGCGAAGCCCGATTTTTCGGATGAGGACGGTATCCGCGCGGGCGAACTGGAAAACGAGTTTGCAGAGCTCAACGGGTGGGAAGCGGAATCGGAAGCTGTGACACTTCTCAACGAGCTGGACATTCCTTCCGAATACCATTATACGCTGATGGGCGATCTGGATGCGAAGATGAAGGTCAAAGTTCTGCTGGCGCAGGCATTGTTCGGAAATCCGGATGTCCTGCTCCTTGACGAGCCGACCAACAACCTGGACATCAAGACTGTCCGCTGGCTGGAAAATTATCTGATGGATTTTGAAAACACCATCATCATTGTGTCGCACAACAGGCACTTCCTCAACAAAGTCTGCACCTATATTTGCGACGTCGATTTCGGCAAGATCCAGTTGTATCTGGGCAACTACGATTTCTGGTACCAGACGAGCCAGCTGATCGCAAGGCAGATGCGCGATCAGAACAAAAAGATGGAACAGCGCGCCAAGGAATTGCAGGAATTTATTGCGCGTTTTGCCGCCAACGCTTCCAAATCCAGACAGGCAACTTCCCGTAAGAAGGAACTGGAACGCCTTACTCTCAACGATATCAAACCTTCCCTGCGCAAATATCCCTTTATTGACTTCAAGTTTGAAAGGGAGATCGGAAACGATATTCTCATGGTAGAGGGGCTGACCAAAAAAGGCTACTTTGAAAATCTGGATTTTATCGTGCAGAAAAACGATAAGATCGGTTTTGTGAGTGACAAGAGTACGACCATCACCATGCTTTTTGACATTCTGACGGGCAAAGTCCAGCCGGATGCGGGCACGGTAAAATGGGGAAAAACGATCACTCTTTCCGTTCTTCCGCAGAACAATAACGAATATTTTGAAAATTGCGATCTGACGCTGGTGGAATGGCTGAGCCAGTTCTCCAACGACCATTACGAAGAGTATCTGCGCGGCTGGCTGGGCAGAATGTTGTTTTCCGGAGAGGAAGCGCTTAAAAAGGCAAAAGTTCTGTCGGGCGGTGAAAAAGTTCGCTGTATGCTTGCAAAAATGATGCTGGAAGGGGGAAATTTCCTTATTTTTGACGAACCCACCAACCATCTCGATCTGGAATCCATTACAGCGCTGAATACAGGGATGCAGAACTTTAAGGGCTGTATGCTTCTCACCTCTCACGACCAGGAACTGATGAATACCGTTGCGAACAGGATCATCGAGCTCAATGGTACAAAGACATTCGACAAAAACGTTACTTACGACGAATATCTTGACATTACAAACGCATAAAAAACAATGTATCCGTACAAACTGTTCACATTTCCCGATGGTTCGGGCGTAACGCTTTATGAGATCCTTATTCTTGTCGGCGTGATCGGAGCGCTGGTGCTTTTCCGTGTTCTTGCGGATAAAAGAGATATGCCCGCAAAGATACAGAACCTTGTTCTGATCGGCGGAGTCGTGTCTTTTGTTGTCGGTTACGGCTGTGCCGTATTGTTCCAGGCTTTTTACAATGCGCTTGCCACGGGAGATTTTGTTGTCAACGAAGGGACGGGCTCTACCTTTTACGGCGGCTTTATCGGTGGAGCACTGTGTATGCTACTCATCTATTTTGTCGGCGGAAGGGTCGTCTGCAAAAGCCTGGAAACGCCCGTGCAGTGGTTTCCCGTTTTTGTGAATATTGCGGCGGCATGTATTCCTTTGGCGCACGGATTCGGGAGACTGGGTTGCCTGACAGCGGGGTGCTGTCACGGCGGGATCACCGATTCCTGGATCGGGATTACGCAATACGTAGAGATCTCTCCCGGGGAATACGGCTGGGCAAAGGTCGTTCCCATTCAGCTTTTTGAAGCGCTCTTTCTGTTTCTGCTCGCGTCGGTGCTTATTTTCTTGGTCTTAAAGAAAAAAGGGTACGGACTTAGCGTATACCTGATCGGGTACGGCGTGTGGAGGTTTGTTGTGGAATTTTTCCGCACGGACGATCGCGGCGCATCGTTTATTCCGGGGCTTACTCCTTCGCAGACGACGGCGATCTTCCTGATCGCTTTGGGAGCGATGCTTATCGTGCTTGCTCCTTATCTTCGCAAAAAACTTGTTGACCGTTCAAAAGAGAACGGAGAGGAGGAAAAACATGACGGAGAAGGATCCGTTTGAGGAAGAGGACGAACTGCATTTCCGCACTCCCGAAGAAGAGGAAAAACTGGCGGAGGAAAAACAGAAAAAGAAGATCCTTTGCTGTCTTGCGTATTTTCTCGGGCTTCTTTTCTTTCTGCCGCTTATTTTTTATCCGAATGACGACTTTGCAAAATTCCATGCAAACCAGTCGCTTGTGATCTTGCTGGCGAGTGTCATTTCCAGCGTTGCCTGCGGACTTTTGGGTCGCATTCCCGGAATAGGTGTTCTGTTCGGGATCGTGGGAGGAATTCTCGGAGTTCTGCTTGTCATTGCCTGCGTGTTCGGAATTCTTTCCGTTGTACGCGAAGAAAAAAAGAGTTTGCCCTTTTTGGGACTGTTCCGTATTATAAAATGATCCGGCCGGAAAGCAATGGCCGCTTTGAAAAATTCCCCGTATTTTTTCGCGTTTTGCCGAAAAAACAGCGGGGAATTTTCTTGTTGCGGAATTTTATACAACACTTGCTAAAAAATGGTTTTTGGTGTATAATAGACGGGTAAAAATGAAGGTCTGCGGTGACTGCTCCGGCAGACCGTGCGTATTTGTTCAGGAGGGAATATGGCAGGAAAGAAATCGATCAAGACACAACTCAGGGAAAACACCTCTTTGACCGTCCGCGCCCAGCAATTTTACGGCTATGCGGACTATTTTAACCGCGTTCCGCTGTTTATAACGCTGCAGCTTTCCAATGCGGGTTCGGAAACGTTGGAGGACATCGACGTCGTCATTGAAAACACGGATGGTTTTCTGCTTCCTTTTTCCAAACATCTCGACGAAGTTCCGTTTGAAAGTTCGGTGGAGATCGCGGCGTCCACGATCGTCTCACCCCTTTATTTGACCGAACTTCCCGAACTTCGTACCGCAACTGTCTGCGTTCGTGCTCTGCGCGGAAAGGATGTGCTTGCGGAGGAGAAAGCGGAAGTCACCGTTTTGCCTTTTGATTATTGGAGCGGACGCGGCGGGAATGCCGAACTTTTGTCCTGTTTTGTACGGCCGAAAGTTGCGGAATGTTTTCGAGTGCTCAACGATGCCGCCGCTCAGCTGGAAAAATGGGGGATCAGCTGCGAATGGCGCGGATACAGTGAAGGGGATAAGAACAAAATACGTCAGATCGCCGCTGCCATCTATGCAGTGGTCAAGCGTCAGACGATCGAAAAATCCGCGGCAGAATACAATTACAACGAGCCGGTTCCCGTCGGGGATATTACCAAGATCTTAAAAAACAAAGTCTGCACTTCTTTTGAACTTGCGCTTTTTTTGGCGTCCTGTTTTGAATGCGCGGGACTGTATCCGGTTCTGACCGTCGGGGAAAAGAGCGTAGGGTGCGGCGTATGGCTGTACGACAACTGCTTTTCGGAGAGCGTGAGCGACGACGTCGTGCTTCTGCAAAAATACATTGCCGGCGGCATCAACAACGTC
>CASFBD010000033.1 GCA_949292885.1 uncultured Bacillota bacterium | reverse complement strand
AGCGGCTTACCCCGCTTTTTCGTCGTGCTCTTTTTTTCTCCAAAAATTTTTATAATTCTTTCTCTTTTTTGCTTGACTTTTCAATAGTTAGCTCCTTTTCCAGATCTTCGTATTTTTGAATGAGCACGTTTGCCTCGGCAAACAGCTGCAGAGAAAACTCGTCGGGATAACCCTCTTTATACACGACGCGCGAAATGCCTGCATTGATGATCATTTTTGCACAGATCACGCACGGCTGATGCGTACAGTACAGCGTTGCGCCCTCAATTTTGATCCCCAGCCGCGCCGCCTGGATGATTGCGTTCTGCTCGGCATGAACGGCATAGCACATCTCATGACGCGTTCCGCTGGGAATGTTCAGTTTGCGGCGCAGGCACTCCCCTTTCTCCACACAACTGGTGATCCCCGCCGGCGCTCCGTTGTACCCCGTCGTCATCACCCGCTTGCCCAGAACGATCACTGCGCCTACGTGCCTGTTTTCCTGAAAACAGCTGGACCATCCCGCAACCGTTTCGGTGAGTTCCATAAATCGCTTATCCCATTTATCCATTCCCTGCAACCTCTTTTGCGTTTGTTTTATTTTACCATATCCCTGTAAAAAATGCAAGTGCTGCCCCGAAATTTTCCCTTTTTCCTTGCGTTAGCACTCTTTTAAGAAAAGTGCTAAAATTTTCTTTTTTTTCCCATTCAAACATTTGACATTTGTATGGAAATGAATATAATATATAGTAAATTAGCACTCAGGCATTGAAAGTGCTAAACAAATTTGAAACTAAATTGGAGGCGTAACATATGAACATCAAACCTTTATTCGATAAAGTTGTGGTTGAGAGCGTTCAGACGGAAGAAAAGACGAAGAGCGGATTCATCCTTCCCTCTTCCGCACAGGAAAAGCCGCAGACCGCGCGCGTGGTTGCCGTAGGCCCCGGCGGAAACGTTGACGGAAAAGAAGTAAAGATGGTCGTCAAAGTGGGCGACGTTATCCTCTTCTCCAAGTATTCGGGAAGCGAATTTAAAGTTGACGGAAAAGAGTTTACCATCATCCGTCAGAGCGACATTCTTGCAATCGTTGAATAAAGTTTGAATTTCAGGAGGAAATTATCATGGCTAAACAGATCAAATACGGCGACGAAGCCAGAAAGGCTTTGGAAAAAGGCGTAAATACTCTTGCAGATACCGTCAAAATCACGCTCGGCCCCAAGGGACGCAACGTGGTCCTCGATAAAAAATTCGGCGCACCCCTCATCACCAACGACGGTGTGACCATCGCAAAAGAGATCGAACTGGCAGACCCGTTTGACAACATGGGCGCTCAGCTCGTCAAAGAAGTTTCCACCAAGACCAACGACGTTGCCGGCGACGGCACCACCACCGCGGTTGTTCTGGCTCAGGCGATCATCCGTGAAGGACTCAAAAACCTCGCTGCAGGCGCTAACCCCATTATCCTGCGCCGCGGCATCGATAAAGCTGTCGACACCGCTGTCGCCGAGATCAAAAAGATCTCCAAAGTCGTTGACAGCAAAAAGGCGATCGCTCAGGTCGCTTCCATTTCTGCCGGTGACGAAACAGTCGGTGCTCTCATCTCCGATGCCATGGAAAAAGTCGGCAAAGACGGCGTGATCACCGTTGAAGAAGGCAAGACCATGAACACCGAGCTCACCACTGTCGAAGGTATGCAGTTCGACCGCGGCTATGCTTCCGCTTACATGGTAACCAATACCGACAAGATGGAAGCCGTGCTCGACACCCCTTACATCCTCATCACTGACAAGAAGATCTCCAATCTTCAGGAGATCCTGCCCGTTATCGAACCCCTCGCTCAGCAGGGCGCAAGACTGCTGATCATTGCCGAGGACGTGGAAGGCGACGCGCTTGCCGCTCTCATTGTCAACAAACTCAAGGGCGTATTCAACTGCGTTGCAGTTAAAGCTCCCGGCTTCGGCGACAGAAGAAAGGCTATGCTCGAAGACATCGCTATCCTCACGGGCGGCACCGTCATTTCCTCCGATCTCGGATACGAGTTCAAGGACGTCACCATGGATATGCTCGGCAGAGCCAACCAGGTGAAAGTTGACAAGGACAACACCACCATCGTTTCCGGTGCAGGCGATCCCGAACAGATCAAAGCGCGTGTTTCCGCCATCAAAGCTCAGATCGCAGAGACCACGTCCGATTACGACAGGGAAAAATTGCAGGAACGCCTTGCAAAACTTGCAGGCGGCGTAGCCGTCATCAACGTCGGCGCGGCAACCGAAGTGGAAATGAAAGAAAAGAAACTGCGCATCGAGGACGCTCTGGCAGCAACCCGCGCGGCCGTGGAAGAAGGCATCGTTCCCGGCGGCGGCGTGGCACTCCTGTCCACTTCCGCAGCACTGAAAAAGCTCATCAATTCGCTGGAAGGCGATGAAAAGACGGGTGCACAGATCATCCTCAAAGCGGTTGAGGAACCCATCCGTCAGATCGCAAAGAACGCAGGACTTGACGGCTCTGTCATCGTAGAAAAGATCATGTCCTCCAAGAAGGCAAACTTCGGCTTCGATGCTCTGAAAAACCAGTACACCGACATGGTAGAAAGCGGCATCATCGACCCTACGAAAGTTTCCCGCAGCGTATTGCAGAACGCAGCTTCTGTGGCAGCTACCCTGCTGACGACGGAAAGCGTCGTAACCGACATTCCCGCTCCCGAGCCCGCAGCTCCCGCAGCAGGCGGCGGCATGGGCGGTATGTACTAAGCCAAAATATAACCAAACAGGCGCGGCAAATGCCGCGCCTGTTTTTTTGTCCTTTTCGGACAGGGATTTTTATTTTCCGAATATCCTGCCAAATCCTTGCAAAACTTTTTGCAAACAGAGAATTTTAGTCACACGAGACCGCCCCGCCGTACAGTAAAGCGTTTTCCACAAGACAACTCTGCGGAATTTTCCGCTGAAAAATAAGCACACCGAATGCAACGCATCGGTGTGCTTATTTTTTTAAACTTTTTACTTGTTGAGTTTTTCGATCATCTCGACGATATCTTTTACCGTCTTAACGTTGACGATATCGTCCTCGGGAATGGAAATGCCGTAATCGTCTTCCAAAGAAATGAGCAGTTCCACCACGTCCAGCGAGTCTGCCCCCAGATCTTTTACGACATCGCTTTCCATCGTGATTTTATCGGGGGAGAGATTGAGCTGTTTTGCGAGCATATCGCGCACTTTTTCAAACATTCTGTTATCCTCCTGCATTATGAAACTATTTTACTAAAATTGTTGTTCTTTGTCAATATATTACTGAGCTTTTGCCGCAGTTTTCTTTTTGGCTGCAGGATTTTTCATGGTGAGTCCGATACGGTTTTTCTTGACGTCAACGTCTTTCACCCAAACGGTGACCGCCTGCCCCACTTCCAACACGTCCGAAGGATGTTTGATATATCTGTCCGTGATCTCGGAAATATGAACAAGCCCGTCCTGATGCACTCCTATATCGACAAAAGCGCCAAAATCGACGACGTTACGAACCGTTCCCGTCAGTTCCATGCCGGGCGCAAGGTCGTTAATATCCATAATATCTTTGCGGAGCACAGGCTTGGGAAGGGAATCACGGATATCTCTGCCGGGTTTGATGATTTCTGTAACAATATCGTGGAGAGTAGGAACATCCAGTCCCACTTCCTGCGCCGCTTTGTCCGCGCCATACTCCTTGACTTTGACAGGGAGTTCGGAAATCTTTCCGGCCTTTACATCCTCTGCCGTATAACCGAACAGTTTAAGAAGTTTTTCCGCAGCCGCGTAAGATTCAGGGTGCACCGCCGTATTATCCAGAATATTGGAGCCGTCCGTAATGCGCAAGAAGCCCGCACACTGCGTAAACGCTTTTTCTCCCAGCTTGGGAACTTTCAAAATATCCTTACGGGACACAAATTTCCCGTTTTCCTCGCGATAAGAAACGATATTTTTTGCGATGCCCGCATTCAACCCCGCCACGTATTTGAGCAGAGAAACACTTGCGGTATTCAAATCGACGCCCACACTGTTGACGCAGTCTTCCAGAACGCCCGAAAGAACGCTGTCCAGTCTCTTTTTATCCATATCGTGCTGATACTGTCCGACGCCGATAGACTTGGGATCGATCTTGATGAGTTCTGCTAGCGGATCCTGCAAACGCCTTGCGATGGATACCGCACTGCGCTCCGCAACGTCGAAATCGGGGAACTCTTCCGCACCGAGAGGACTTGCCGAATACACGGAAGCGCCCGCCTCGGACACGACAACGTACGCAACCTCCCTGCCCGTCTCTTCCTTGATCTCCTTGATCAGTTCGGCGACAAAGATCTCGCTCTCCTTGGACGCCGTGCCGTTGCCGATGGAAATAATGTCTACGTTATACTTTTCAATCAGCTGTTTAAGCACCTTTTTTGCCGCGTCGATGTTCTGCTTGGGGCCGGGCGTGGGATAGACGACTGTCTTATCCAGCACCTTGCCCGTGCCGTCCACAACGGCGATCTTACAGCCTGTCCGATATGCGGGGTCAAGCCCGAGTGTAATCTTGTCCTTGACGGGCGGCTGCATGAGCAGCGGTTTGAGATTGACTTCAAACATCTTGATCGCCTGTTCGCTGGCAACTTCGGTGAGAGCCGCGCGGATCTCGCGTTCAATGGACGGGAAGATCAGGCGGTCGTAACTGTCCTCCACAGCCTCTTTGACAAGCTGTGTGCAGTAACCGCCGTCTTTAAGATACCCTGCTCCCGCAATGCGCTTGGCGATCTCGTCGTTGAAACAGACTTTGACCTTCAGGAAACCTTCCTTTTCGCCGCGATTGACAGCAAGCACGCGGTGACTCTTGATTTCCGCAATGTTTTCGGAATATTCGGCGTACATTTCATAGACCTTTGCCTCGTCCTTGTCCGCATTGACAAGTTTGGTTTCGATCTCGCCGTTTTTCATAAAGAGATTTCTCAGCTTTTTGCGGACGTTTGCATCGTCGGAAACAATTTCCGCAATGATGTCCTTTGCACCCGCAATGGCGTCCTCCGCCGTGGCGACGCCTTTCTCTTCGTCGATATATTTCTGCGCCTCCGCCATAACGTCGGCGTCTTTATCCTGCGCGAGGATAAAATCTGCCAAAGGCTGCAACCCGCGTTCGATAGCAACGCTGGCGCGCGTCTTTTTCTTCTGCTTGAAAGGACGGTATATATCCTCCACTTCCGTCAGCGTAAGCGCCGCATCCAGTGCCTTTGCGATCTCGTCCGTCATTTTCCCCTGTTCCGTGATGGACTTGGTAACTTCCTCTTTTCTCTTTTCGAGATTGCGAAGATACGTCAGCCTGTCGTTGAATTCACGCAGGACCTGATCGTCGCAGCTTCCCGTCATCTCCTTGCGATAACGGGCGATGAAAGGAATGGTGTTCCCCTCGTCGATGAGATTGATGATGTTCTGAGCTTTGTCTTGCCTGATGGAAGGAAACTCTTCCGTCAACTTCTTTAAAATGTCCATAACAACTCCGTAATAGCAATCGCTTTTTTAAGCGTTACGATTATTGTATCATACTTTTTTTACTTTTTCATCACTTTTTCAAAGATTTTAGAAATTTTTTTTGAGAATCGTCCACACGGAAACTTTCGCACGCTTTTGATATCGCCTTGTTTTTCGCAGTATCCGAGAGTTTTCCCGTGCGCAGATACGAAACCCCTTCCTCATAAAAGCGTACAAGCACCTCCGCAAGCAACCACGCCGCGCCCATCATCGTATAATAATACTGCGACTGAGCTCTGTCCAGCATCTCAAACACGAAAGGAAGGTATTCCTTTTCCATATAACAGCCGAGCATCAGCACATACGCAAAGCGCTGGGAAAATTCGCTTTTCTCCCCGATAAAGTTCTCCAGTTCGGGAAGATACTCGTTTCTGTGCTTTCGTACGGATTTCAGCGTAGAGCAAAACACGTCGCACACTGCCCATCCGTCTATGACAGGCACGCACTTTCTGATCCGATCGCAAAGCTGCGGAAAGGAAAGTTTTGCGTATCCCGTACACAGGCATTTCAGCATCCTGATCTCCAGATATGTATTCGGAAACGAATCCAGCGTATCCCAAGAAAAATCTGTTCTCGCGATCATCCTGCGCGCATAAGCACGCAGGATGGGAATGCGCACTCCGATGCTTGTCCCCTCAGCAACGTTGGCGATACGCTCGTTAAAACGGCGAAAAGTTTCGTCGCGCTGACTTTTGAGTTCGTCCAGAATCTCCTCGTAGTTCATTTTATATTCTCCTGAATATGCGTTATTGAAATAATTTAAAGAGATATTTTATCGCATTTTACGGGCATTCAATCGCCGGCAAAAATACTTTTGAGAGCGGTGTGCCAGTCGATTTCGTCATAGCGCACATTGGCAGGACTAGTGGACGACATCAGTCTGTAAGGAACAGGAAATTGCGGAAAAGACTTTTCAAAGATCTTAAACGCCGTCGTGCCGTTGAGCAGGACATAGCGGATCTGCGTCTTAGAAAGGAGGGAAGGAACGTCCGCGACCGTATAGTCTTTGATACTCGCATCCGACGAACCTTTGATACGGCAGGACATGACGACGTCCCACAGCGCAACATGGCAACGAAGGAGAAATTCTTTCTTTGCCGCGACATCCTCTTTCGGCTCTTCGCCGAAAAATCCGAACAGCATTTTCCAGAATCTGTTTTGTCTGTTGCCATAGTAAAAATCCGTCTGCCTGCTCTTTACAGACGGGAAACTCCCCAAAATAAGAACCCCGCTCTTTGCATCGTAAACAGGCTCAAAACCTTGAATTATGTCTGACATAGTACTTTATAAATGTTAAAAGATTTGTTTTTCTTTTGAAAAAAAGCATTCCGCCGCTAAAAAGCGGCGGAAAAACTATCTGATCACCAGCGGCTGTTTCACCTTACCTACGGCAGCCGCGGCAAGATGTTCTGTATGGTAATTGAGCTCCAGCGCACGCACACAGTCCTCCATCGTGATGTTTTCGATCTCCTTGATACGCTCGGAAAAATCGATCACCTTATTCTTGTAGAGCATCTGCTTTGCACACATCGTCATCTGAGAAATGGTACTCTCCTGCGAGAAGATCAGCGAGGATTTCAGCTGTTCCTTTTCGCGGAGAAACTCCTCTTTGGTAAACTTATCGCGGCGGAAATCCTCTATTGTCTTGAAAATCGCCTCCTGCGCCTTACCGACGTTGGAAGGATTGATTCCCGCATAAACGTACAGGATAGAACCTTCCGTATAAGAAGAAATATAGGAATAAACGGTATAGGCAAGCCCCATCTGTTCACGCACTTTCTGGAACAGGCGGGAACTCATTCCTCCGCCCAGAATGTTGTTGACAAGGATGGACGCATCCATCAGTTTATCGTCCCGCGGAAGGGATGGATACCCGTACGCAATATGAACTTGCTCAATATCCTTGAACTTATACAAACTGCTCTGCGCAAAGGAAATCTTTTTTTCTCTCTTATTGAACGGGACATCCGCCAGTGCAGAAGGAAAGTATTTTTCCACCAGTGCGCACGCCTCTTCCATGCCGATGTTTCCCGCAAAACACACGACAAGATTTTTCGGATTGTAACGTTCGGCGACATATTTTTTCAGATCTTCCCGGGTAAAAGAACGGACATTTTCCGCGGGGCCGAGAATGGTCCTGCCATACCCCTCCTCTCCGTAAAAAGCCTGTGCAAGCACATCTCTGCACAAGTCGTCCGGCGTGTCCTCCGCCATGGCGATCTCTTCGCAGACAACCCCCTTTTCACGCGCCATCTCCTCTTCGGGAAAGATCGAATCGGACACAAAATCGGCAAGGATCTCAAACGCTTCCTCCGCGTGATCGGACGTAGACTTTGCGTAATAGCAGGTAATGTCCTTGGATGTAAAGGCATTGACCTGAGCGCCTATCCTGTCCATCGCATCCGAAATTTCAAAAGCATTGCGCTTGTTGGTACCCTTGAACATCATGTGCTCGATAAAGTGTGAAATGCCGTTTTCCTCTGCGCTTTCAAAACAGGAACCCGTTCCCACAAGCACACCCATGCTGACAGAATAAAGTCCTTCCATTTTGTTGACGACCAGACGGAGCCCGCCCGGGAATTGCTTTGTTATGACCATAAATTCCTCCGTATGTATTTTCACTGTTTATCATACCATGAATTCTGCCCGAATGCAAGCACCTGAAAAAATTTTATACTTTTTCGACTCCCGAAATATTTTCGCCCACCGTCACCTGCATCCAGTTGTTGTCACGGTAATAGCGCAGAATTGACGGAAGCGCCGCAGCCGTTTCCTTGGTGGGATGCGCGAGGATGAGATCCCCGCCCTTTACGTTCTGTGTCGCTCTGCGGTAGATGAGCGTCTGATCGTGATCGCGCCAGTCGATGGTATCCTTTGACCAGAGGATCACTTTGTAGCCGAGCGATTCCGCAGCATCGACCGCAGCCTCTCCGTAAGCCCCGGAAGGAGGGGCAAAAAGCACGGGAGAAACCTCGGTGAGCTGTTTTACAAGTTTACCGCAAACGTCGATTTCAGACACGTTTTCCGCCTCAGACAGCTTGCTCTGGTCCTTGTGGAAATACCCGTGATTGCCCAGTTCGTGGCCGTGATCGACAATCTCCCGCAATGTCTGCGCATTGTCATCCGCCCAGCTTCCGCCGATAAAAAAGGTTGCTTTTACCTCGTATTCGTCCAGCGTATCCAAAATTTGCGGAATATATTCTGTCCCCCAATAGACATTGAACATGAGAGAAACGTACCGACTGTCCGTATTCCCGCTGTAATAAACGCGGTCAGTGAGCTTTCCGGACGTTGCAACGCCGTACGGCACAAAACAGATTGCCCCCACAACAAGCAGTACAAGCGCCAAAAATCCGTTTGTGAAAAGTGCGATCCTGATCCTTGCTTTCAATTTAGTTTACCTCATTTTGAAAAAATAATTTCTGAGATTTCCCCTTTTGTATTGTATTCGGGACAGGCCGCACATATGAAGCAAGAAGGAAAAAGCAATTTTCTTTACCGTAAAAAAAGGACGCCCGAAAAAGGCGCCCGTCCGCATTTCCATTTGAAAAACAAGAGCGCCGCGAAAAGCGGCGCTCTGACGTTTTTACTTATTGAAATATCTTTTCAGCAGTCCGTTGAAACCTGCGCCGTGGCGAGCTTCGTCCTTTGCCATTTCATGTACGGTATCGTGGATAGCATCGTATCCGAGCTCTTTTGCACGCTTTGCAATGGCAAGCTTGCCCGCGCAAGCACCCGTTTCAGCAGCTACGCGCAGTTCCAGGTTTTTCTTGGTAGAATCGGTGATGCACTCGCCCAGAAGTTCCGCAAACTTGGATGCGTGCTCCGCTTCTTCAAACGCATAGCGCTTGTAAGCTTCCGCAACTTCGGGATACCCTTCACGCTCCGCAACGCGCGCCATGGCAAGGTACATTCCCACTTCCGTGCATTCGCCTTCAAAGTTTGCGCGCAGGCCGGCAACAACTTCCTCATCCAGTCCCTTGGCTACGCCCACTTCGTGAACGCAGGCAAACTTGATCTCTGCATTCTCCTCGATGGGAACAAATTTCGTCGCTTTGCAGACGGGGCAAACTGTAACAGAATCTTCTACGATTTCACCGCAGATAGCACATCTTTTCATGATTGATAACCTCTCTTTATTTTTTCGGGAAGATTTCTCCCCTTTCTTTCGGCATTATTGTACCATTGATACGCATAAATTACTGTTGCAAATGCAACAGTCTTTAAATTTTTTAAAAAATTTAACTCTCAAACAGGTAAATTCTTTTACCTCAGAACATTTTTAGACGCAGTTACCCCTCCGCAACGAAAGACGGCCGTCTCAGAAAGAACCGAGCGTGCGGACAATGCGCAGAATTTCCGCGTAATCGCAGGCAATGTAGTCGGGATTGGCACCCTTCGCCTCTTTACCTTTAGCGTTGTACCAGATGCTCACGATCCCCGCATTGTTTGCACCTCGGATGTCCGAGGTGAGCGAATCGCCGATGACGGCGCATTCCCGGCGGTCAATCTTCGCCGTTTTCAAGACATACTCAAAATACCGTGCATCCGGCTTGGAGTAGCCGATCTCATCGGAAATAAAGATCCCGTCAAAGAAATTTTCCAGCCCCACAGAACGAAGCCTGCCGTACTGCGCAGGAGGTGTTCCGTTGGTAATAAGGAAGATTTTACCGCATTCCCGGAGCGTATGCAGAAACTCCTCCGCGCCCGGCAGAAGATACCCTCTGCCGCACAGCGTCCTGAAATAGCACCCGTTCGCCTGTTCTGCATCCGCGGACACGCCCAGCGCAGAAAACAGCCTTGCAAAGCGCTCTTTCATGAGCTGAGGCTTGCCGATCTTGCCCTGTTCGTATTCGCGCCACAGACCGTCGTTGATGTCCTTGAAACGCGCAAACTCTGCCTCCCCGAACGCAAAGCCCATTTCCCGCATGGCAAGCGCAAAACTTTCTCGCGAGGAACGCACAAAATCGAGAATGGTTTCATCCGCATCCAGCAAAAAATTATTGATCGTCATTCAGACTCCCTTCCTCAACGACGGCAAGCTCTTTCAGCGCCCTCGTATAAGCAATGTATTTTTCGTTTGCGGTCATATTTTTATCCGAGACGACGACGCAGGTAAATTCCAGCCCCTTGGATTCGTACACCGTCATCAAATTGATCCTGTTTTTGGAAATGCGCCCCGACACGCCCGGAATATTGTAACTTTTCCTGCGGAAGATCTCCATTTCGCTTTCGGGAACGATGATGGCTTTCAAACCCTTCTTGTCGCGGAAAAATGCGCTGATCCCGCGTACCGTGACCGATTGTACCTGCGGCCCGTCAAACCCGATGGGCTGCATAGCGATTTTCAGATGTTCGGACACATATTCGACGATCTGGTTTGTATTTCGGTAATTCTGCGAAAGCTCGTACCGACAGTCCGCCCCGACGGCAGACCAGTCGGTCAGCCCGCGGTAACCCGTGATGTTCTGCGCAAGATCTCCGTACACGTTGAACGCCGCGTCAGGATTGAAAAAGCGCAGCAATTTATACTCGTTGGCGGAAAGATCCTGCCCCTCGTCGATGAATACAAGAGCATAGCGCGGCTGCAACCGCCTTCCCAAAAGCGCGAAAATCAGACAAAGAGCATACGGATCGCTGCGCAAAAGCCCCTTTCCGATCGAGTACTTATCCTTGACCTTGCGGACGATCTCTTTATAAAACAAGCGCGCAAGTTCTATGTGCGTGACACATTTTCCGATGCGCACAAACCAATCGTTGCCCTTGAGTGTTTCAAACAATTCGCAGAAATTTTCAAAGTTTTCCTCGATCTCTTCCACACAACGCATCACCGCTTTGATCTCTTCCAGCAGTTCGCCGCGGCGCGCAATGCGTTCCGCGTACGTTTCTACTTCCACACCGCCGCGGTTGATCTTATAGCGGCGCAGATCGGAAATCTCCTTGCGGATGGTCTCTTCCAACTGTGCAAGGTCGGAAAGTGCGTTTGCCGTGATCTTTGCGTGCGCGCGGCTGATCAGTGAGCCCGCCCTGTAAAAAGAAAGGAGACGGTTATAGAAAAAGCTGATGTTCCCGATCTTTTCGCTGTTGAGGTCGCGGCTGAAAAACTCCTCCACAGCAGTCACTTCGTTCATCAGTTCACGGAACGGCTTGGTATAATACAGCCCGCCCTCCGCTTTTTCCTTGATCTCCCCCAGTACCGAACGACGAATGCGGATGCTGGAATTTTTAATGACGTCGAACGCGTGCAGCTGTGCGCGGCAGTTTTCTGCCGAAGCACGGATAAACGGGCGGCATTCGCCGCTCAGAAACATTCCCAAAATGCCGTCATAGATCTTGCGCAGACGGCTCTGCGCGTCCGCATAGAAACGTTCGGAATAGATATATCCCAGATACGCGGACGGCGCCTGTGCGGAATAGTCGATCTTGTCCGAAACGTCCACGCCTTCGTTTTTCAGAAGCATCTGAAAATACTCGTCGATGCGGCGCGTTTTCACCTTTTCCAGTTCCAGCACCTGCGAGAGCTCATCAATAAAGGCATTAAACGAATCGCTCGGAGTAATGACCAGAACGTCCGAGGGCCGCAGCCGTTCGTTGTTGTACATAAGAAAGCTGAGACGGTGCAGAAGGATCATTGTCTTTCCGCTGCCCGCACAACCTTGCAAAACAAAACTTTCGCGTTCCGGCCGAGTGATGATCTCGTATTGTTTTTCCTGAATGGTTTCGATGATGTCGGAGATCTCTGACTGCTCTTTGCGGGCGCGCAGAATCTCCTTGAGATAAGGATCAAAAATGATCTCTTCGTCTCTGCCCGCGATCTCTTCCTTGCTGAGATAATCGCGCAGGCTGAGATACTCGTTTTTATAGTCAAGGAATCTGCCGTTGGCAACACGCAGAGCGCGCCGCAGAATCTGCTTGTAATTGTATTCGTTGATAGAAAAGACGATCTGGCTTTTCTGGTAATACTTGCGCGCCAACGGTGCGCGCCAGTCTACGATTTCCAGATCGAGATCCCCGTGCTTGCCGATGTAATAGCTGTTGTAGCCTTCCTTGTCATCCACAAGATCCATGCGCGCAAAATACGGTTCGACAAAAAAGCACTTGAACCCCTCTATCTCCTGGCGCCATCCGCGGATCTGCGCGTTAAGGCCAATGATCGACCTGTAATTTTCCGCCGAAAATTCCTCCTGTCGCATGGCCGCGATCTGCTCCTGCGCCTCCTTGATCTTCAATTTCAGCTTGTTGATGTAACCCGTCTTTAAAAGCGACATCACAACGCGCACGTGCAATTCTTCATACTCACGCTGTTTATCCTCATCTAACAGATCAAGGAAAAACTGTTTGTCCGGCCGCTTGCGGCTGTTGATAAAAATGCGCATCTCACGCTCGGTCATTTCTGCCATCATTTTCACCCTTGTCATTTTCCGCTTATGCCTTCCATAGAAAGCTATCGTCTTAGTATAGCACATATCCGAAAAAAAAGAAACCCCTTTGCGAAAATTTCACAAAGAGGTTTTATTTAATAGACAAAAACCATATTTATGCTGCAAATTATTCCCATTCAATGGTGCCGCAGGGCTTGGGTGTAAGGTCGTACAGGACACGATTGACCCCCTTCACCTCTTTGGTGATGCGGTCGGTAATGTGCTGCAAAAGTGCAAACGGGACGTCCTCGACCGTTGCAGTCATAGCATCTTTAGTGTTGACGGCACGCAGGATCACGGGATATTCAAAGGTGCGTTTCCCCTCTTTTACGCCGACGGATTTGAAGTCGGGAACGACAGTAAAATACTGCCATACCTTGCCTTCCAGCCCGTTTTTGGCAAACTCTTCGCGCAGGATCGCATCCGATTCGCGCACAGCTTCCAGCCTGTCTCGCGTGATCGCACCCAGGCAACGCACGCCCAGTCCCGGCCCGGGGAAAGGCTGACGATAAACCATGTTGTCGGGCAGACCCAATTCTTTACCTACAACGCGGACTTCGTCTTTGTACAGGAATTTGAGAGGTTCTACCAGTTCAAAACGAAGATCTTCGGGCAGGCCGCCGACATTGTGATGTGCTTTGACAGGGCCGCTTTCCAGAATGTCCGGATAAATAGTACCCTGTGCCAGAAATTCGATATCGTCCTGCTTGCGCGCCTCTTCCTCGAATACACGGATAAATTCCGCGCCGATGATCTTGCGCTTCTTTTCGGGTTCGGCAACCCCCGCAAGCTTATCGAGAAAACGATCAACCGCGTCCACATAGACGAGATTGGCGTTCATCTGGTTGCGGAACACTTCCACCACCTGTTCGGGCTCCCCTTTGCGCAAAAGTCCGTGGTTGACGTGCACGCACACGAGATTTTTGCCGATCGCCTTGATGAGCAGGGCAGCGACTACGGACGAATCTACACCGCCGGAAAGTGCGAGCAATACCTTTTTGTCGCCTACCTGCGCCTTGATGGCCGCAATCTGTTCCTGAATAAACTTCTGTGCCAGTGACGCGTTATCAATGCGCGCCATCTGTTCGGGACGCTTGTTGTTAGTCATTTTTTCTCCTCTTTTGTTGCGGAAAACCGCGTTTCTCTGTATAGGTCAGAAGCCGCGCCCGTAAAACAGGGTGCGGCATTCTCCTCAAAAATTAAACATTTTTCCGCTTTTTGTATCATAAAAAAACGGAACAGCATACAATCTCCCCGTGTACTTCCTTCATCGGAAGGAGCGAACAGTAAAACATGGGGAAAAGTAAGCAATTATTTTCTGCGGAACAAGCGCTGCACAAAGGTGGGGAGTTCCTTATCCCCTTCGCCTTGCTGAGGAGGCTGCGCATACTGGGAAGGAGCCTGCGGACGGGGCTGTGCGTACTGTTGCTGAGGCTGCTGCGGCTGTGCATACTGCGGCTGAGGCTGTTGTGCATACTGCGGCGCTTGTTGAGGCTGAGCGTATTGCGGCTGTGCCTGCTGAGGCTGCTGCGCATACTGAGGCTGAGCATATTGCTGCTGCGCCTGCTGGGGCTGCTGTGCCTGCTGAGGCTGGCCATACTGCGGAGGCGGAACCTGCTGATGAGGCTGACGGTATACCGCGGGCTGCTGGCCTGCATAGGTATTGTTCATCGGCGTGCGAACATAGGAAGGCGAAGGAGCAGGCTGAGAAGAGCCGCCCTCTTCGGGAGAGCGTTCGGGCAGACCGCGATTGACAAAGAAGTTACGGCTGCTGGCGTTGCGCTCGTCCTTAGGATTGTACATATTTTCGATATTCGGGAAGCCCGTCGCAATGACAGTGACCTCTACTTCATCGTTGATATTGCTGTCGATACAAGCACCGAAAATGATATTTGCGGAATAGTCGACAACGCTCTGCACGAGAGTTGCAGCCGTCTGCACTTCATCCATGGTCAGGTCGTTGCCGCCGACGATGTTGAGAATGACGCCCTTTGCGCCCTCGATGGTCGTGGTCAGGAGCGGGCAGTTGACCGCAAGGCGCACTGCCTCGACGATCCTGTTTTCGCCCTTTGCCACGCCTACGCCCATGTGAGCAAGCCCCTGGTCTTTCAGGATTGTGCGCACGTCCGCAAAGTCGAGGTTGATGAGCGCGGGATTAACGATGAGGTCGGCAATGCCGCGGATACCCTGTTTGAGGATCTCGTCCGCAACGCGGAGAGCTTCCACCATCGGCGTGTTTTTGGGAACGACACAAGTGATCTTATCGTTCGGGATGATGATAAGCGTATCGACGTATTTTTTGAGATTTTCCAATCCCTTTGCCGTATTGTCCATGCGCTTTTTGCCCTCAAAACCGAAAGGCTCGGTGACGATGGCAATGGTGAGAATTTTCAGATCGCGCGCGATCTTGGCAATGACAGGCGCTGCGCCCGTACCGGTGCCGCCGCCCATGCCTGCCGTAATAAAGAGAAGGTCGGTGTCCTTCACCGCTTCCGTAAGAACTTCTTTGCTCTCTTCGGCCGCCGCTCTGCCCACTTCGGGTTCGGCACCCGCGCCAAGTCCTTTCGTCAGCGCAGAACCGATCTGAATTTTATTTTCCGCTTTGGATAAGAGCAGGATCTGCTTGTCCGTGTTGACCGCAACATAGCTTGCGCTCTGGATCCCCGCTTCGATCATGCGGTTGACGGCATTGTTTCCTGCGCCGCCGACGCCGATCACCTTGAT
>CASFBD010000032.1 GCA_949292885.1 uncultured Bacillota bacterium | reverse complement strand
ATCCGCTTTGCAAAAAAACGATTTTGTTATGATTGAGCGCATGAATCGTTTGAATAAAGCTGTCATGAAATATTATGGCGGGTTTAAATGTGGAGTTGTTTCTGATGATGAAATCCGTATAGCAAAATTAAAGCTTGATAAATCGGTTTCAGCGCAAGATATCATTATTCAATCCTCCATACATAACGGAATAGTTATTATAGATGAACTTTTAGCGGTAAATGATGCTGATTTGATTGGAAAAACATTGAAAGCATATCCTGTTTCAAAGTATGAATTACTGAATACTGTTTTGGGAAAAATGAGACAAGCTGTTGAAAGTGATGATTGGCGATTTATTTTTGAATATGCTATCGATCACGACGATGATTCATTGATATATTATGTTCAGAATGGGGATAAAGAGAAAATTGAAAAATGGATCTCGTCAAAAAATAAGCTGCCCCCTTTTATCGGAGCACCAGTAGAACAGTTTTTTGCACATTATGAAAAAGATAATTCAAATATAAAATACTTTAAGTTAAGAAATAAAGGTATATTTTCAGGACTTGTTCATTCACATGAAGGATTAACATGGCATGAACCAAAATCAGGAGTAGTGACAATTAAAACCATGGATCAACTTGCCGAATATCTCTTGCATTGCAAAAAACAAGTTGTTGATGATTTTAAAGCAAACCATAACGCCGATAAAATTATCGAGGAGTTAAGTGAGGAATATTTCCGCAAAGAACTCGATAAGGGAAATATCGAGTTAGTGGCAATTAAACTTTGCGTGCGGTTAGAAACCGTGTTAAAAAGTAAATATCATTATGAAGGCGATTTTTCGGAAATGCTTGAAAAATATTGTTCCCAGTACGGAGTTTATGAAGAAGACGATGGTTGGGGCTATATAGAAACTCGCACGCATGAGTTCGTTACATACCTTCAAAAACTTCGCAAATACCGCAATAGCATAGTTCATTCAGAGAAGAAAGTTGACGGCATGACAAAAGAAGAACTTGATTTTTGTATTAAATATATCTGTGAAATGAAGTAAGGAGACGCGTCATGAATAAATATCAGGAATATTTGTTGTCGCACATAAAAGATATTGAAACTGATTATACAGAGTTTTATATTCAAAGGCAACAGCCTCCTATAATAGACCAAGGAAATATCGTGGTAATCTGAATATGAATGATTTTGATAAGACTTATAAACAGCATTTAGAAGAACTTTGGGGGAAGGTTGGGTTTATTGTCAATCTTTCTCAAATGATCGAATATAATCTCGCCAACATACTCGCTTTTGACGAAATATTGAGGGGATTTGATAATGCAGATTCAATGTATTTATTTGAATACAACACTTTTGTTTCAAAGGCAAATAACTTATATAATGAATTCAGCAAGCGTACATTCGGTTATGGATTGAAGCGAGCAAAAGAAATAAATTTCTTTACTGAAGATTCTCTTAAACGCTTACATAAAATCTGTGAAGAACGCAATTTTGTTGTCCATCATTTATTCAAAGACGATTTAAAGCTGAAATATATAGAAACGGATCCGACTTTTTATTTTGAGCGCCTTGAAAAATTAATCGAGAATATGTATGAGGCAAATGAAGATTTAAGCCGAATATTCGTGTTACAAAAGCAGACATATAAAATTATTTGGTAAAATTTTATAGATACATATATCTGTCATATTTATGTCATGATGTCGTCAAAGAGGTAAAAGTTATGAAAGCAGTTATATACGCAAGGTTCTCATCTGAAAAGCAGAATGAGGCGAGTATTGAAGGACAGCTCCGCGAGTGTATGGACTACGCCAACTTCAACAATATAGAAGTCATCGGCAACTACATAGACAGGGCGCAGTCTGCCAAGACGGATAATCGCCCCAACTTTCAGAAGATGATAAAAGATAGCAATAAGCGTATGTTCGACTGCGTCATTGTCTGGAAGCTCGACCGCTTTGCTCGCAACCGCTACGATTCTGCCTACTATAAAAACGTACTCAAAAAGAACGGTGTGCGCGTTATCTCCGCCAAAGAGAGCATCTCGCAGAGTGCGGACGGCATTTTGCTTGAATCTATCCTCGAAGGCTATGCCGAGTACTATTCCGCCGAGCTTTCCGAAAAGGTAAAGCGAGGGATGACGGAAAATGCGCTCAAAGCAAAAAGCAACGGCGTGCGCCCGCCATTCGGCTATTATGTGGACGATACCGATCACTATCAGATTGACGAAACGCTCGCACCCATCGTTAAGGAAATTTTTACGCTCTATCTAGACGGTATGCGCGTGAACGATATTGCCAAACATCTCAACGAGCGCGGCATTAAGCATAAGGGTTTTGAGATGAAGTACAACGCTGTGTTTCGTATTCTCACCAACCGCAAGTATATCGGAGAATATAAGTTCGGCGACATAGTAATTCCCAACGCCATTCCTGCAATCATAGACGAAGCAACGTTCAACAGTGTGCAGCAGCGTATGGCCAGAAATAAAAAAGCTCCAGCAATGCACAGGAGTGAAGATGACTATCTGCTCACTACAAAGCTCTTCTGCGGAAAGTGCGGAGCTATGATGACAGGCGTTATTGGGACGAGCCACATCTCGCGGCAATACCGCTACTATAAGTGCAACCACTCCAAACAGGGCAAATGCGATAAAAAGACCGTCAAAAAGGAATGGCTGGAAGAGCTTGTGTTGGACGAGATAAAGGAATTGCTTTCAAGCGACGAAGTGATTGAAGAGCTTGCCGACCGCATCTATGAATTGCAGTTGCAGGAAGATAACACAGCAACTTCTATACAGGCACAGCTCACGGGAGTTGAAACCAAACTGAACAATCTTGTGGAGGCAATCACGCAGGGCATTTATTTTTCCACGACAAAGAAGGCTCTGGACGAGTTGGAGGAACGCAAGCGAAACCTTGAAATAGAACTTTTCGAGGCACAGACGCGCAATCCCGTACTGACAAAGGAACAGATACTGTTTGCGCTCTATAACTTCCGCAAGATAGACATCTCCACACAGGAAGGCAAGCAGCGGCTGATTGACGGCTTTGTAAACAGTATTTACCTGTACGACGACCATTTTGTAATTACATACAATTACAAAGGACAGAGCAAGACGGTAACTTTTGAAGAACTGAATAGTTCGCCTTTAACTTCAAAAGGGTCACCACGAAAAAAGAGAGGTTTTTAACCTCTCTTTTTTCGTGGTGATTTCATGCGAAAAGGGGACAGGCGCGGCAAAGCCGCGGCTGTTCGTGCGAGCGCAGCGACGCTCTGCCGAGGGGGACCATTTTTGGGACTTCGGCAGATACTCGTAAACAGGGGTATGAATTTTTTATCTGTTATGTTGCGTTTTTTGTCTTTGTGAAAATGGGTATTGACAAAACACAATAGAACGGGTAGAATGATAAAACCAACTCCGTTTTAAATTGTTCCCAAAGGGCGAAGATGTTTTTTGTCTGTAAAGAAAATTTGCACGGTTGCAGAAATTTGAAAAGAGTCGGGAGGGATAAGTATGGAAAACAAAACTGTCGATTTATACAAGTATTTTCATCGGGAACGCAAAGAGGCACAAGCGGGGCGGCTTGTGACATATGTGCATGAAAAGATCCGATGTCAGGGACTGCGCCGCAGGCGCCCGGCGATCCTTATTTTACCTGGAGGGGGGTATAACTTTGTTTCTCCTTACGAATCGGAACCCGTAGCACTTTACTATTTTCAGAAAGGATTTAACGCGTTTGTTTTGGAATACGATGTTCTTCCGAACACGTATCCTTACACGTTGGAACAGGCAGCCATGGCAATGATGTACATTCGCCGCACGGCGAAAGAGACGGACACGATAGAAAATAGTGTGGCGGCTATCGGATTTTCAGCAGGAGGGCATCTGCTTGGCTGTATTTCCGTCTTGCCGGACGATCCCGCTGTGCGCAAAGTGTTTGGGGAGGATTGGAAAAAAGTGCGCCCGGACGCTTCCGTGTATGGCTATGCGGTGGTATACGACGACCATGAAGGGGATGATCCCGACGATTCGATCGACAAATTCTGCAACGGAAAGCGTGAGAGGGAAGAGTATCGCATTGATGATAAAGTCAATTCGGAATGTTCTCCCGCTTTTATCTGGACGACGAGCGATGATACTTCCGTTTCTGTGGGAAATTCTGTGCGGCTGTACGAAGCTTATGTGGCGGCGGGCGTAGAGGCGGAATTGCATATTTTTCGCACAGGCATTCACGGGTTGTCCGTTTGCAGCCCCGAGGTGCAGAGGAGCGTGGAGCACAATGATCTTTTGGTACACGTGGGGAAATGGTTGGATCTTTCCGCGGAGTTTCTCTCTGCGTGCGGCCTGAAAATGAAAATAGATCAGGCGGAGTGAATGTAAAGACGCAGAAGACGATTTCATTTGGCTCAATAAAAAAACAGTTATCGGCTGACAAAAAAGAGGGGCTTATTGCCTCTCTTTTTTGTTGTTCACGTGGGAAAAAGCAAAAAGTATTTTGGGTGAAAGTGAATGAAAAAAGGGTAACGTTAAGGCGTTTTTGCGACCAATTCGGCGTTCGGAAAACAGAGCGGGAAGGCATTTTTGCAAAAGATTGACAAGGGTGCATGGGATCCTGTATAATGAAAGACATGAAAAAGATCGTCTCACCAGAATTTACGGAGTGCCTGACGAAATGGGAGTCTTCGCCCTCCGCATTAAACGATTACATTGAAAACACTTTTTTTGAATCGTGTGATTTTTCCTCCTGTTCTCTGGCCGGGAAGGAATTTTTTGCTGTTCGTTTTATCGGATGCAAGCTGATCGGCGCCGATCTGAGCCATACGGATTTTTGTAATGCTGAGTTCAGAGACTGCGACTTTTCAGGGGCAGCCATGGGTGAGTCTAGGTTCGACCGCACACTCTTTTGCGGCTGTAAAGGATTGGGTACTACCTTTGCGGAAGGGGCGTTTGCCGACGTCCGATTTGAAAAATGCAATTTTTCGTATGCAAATTTCAGCGAATGTAAACTTCGTTCCGTTTTGTTTGCCGAATGTGACCTTTCCGACAGTGCACTGTCTTCTTGTAAGGTCAAGGATTTGTTGCTGCAAAATGTGAATCTTACGAAAGCTGATTTGTACGGGACTTCCTTTAAGGAGGTTGATTTATCCGATTGCGCGCTGGAGGGAATTGTTCTTTCGCAGGACCTGCACGAATTGCGCGGTGCTACGGTGAGCTCTGCTCATGCCGCTCTTTTGTTGCGTTCGCAGGGTATTCGAGTGCGTTGAAAAACTGTTTTCCCGGTTTGTCATTTCTGCTTGAATTTTTTTCGGGTTTGTGGTAGAGTAAATAGGATAGAATTACAGGAAGGTACCCACGTCATGCAGAGAGGAAAATTTATTGTTTTTGAAGGGATCGACGGCAGCGGGAAAAGCACGCAGATCAAACTGCTTGCAAATTATCTGCGGGAAAAGGGCGTGTCCGTGTACACGACCTGCGAGCCGACGGACGGGCCGATCGGTTCGGTTTTGCATCAGTGCATGACGGGCAGGATCCCCGCCGATGAGAGGACGATCGCCGCGCTGTTCGTTGCGGACAGGCTGGATCATATCAGCAATCCTGTCAACGGGATCCTCTCCAAGATAGAAAGCGGCGTCACGGTTTTGTCCGACCGTTATTATCTTTCTTCGTACGCGTATAACGGTTCGCACGTCAGTCTGGATTGGGTGTTGCAGGCAAATTCGCTGTGTGCGGAGCAGCTGCGTCCGGACATCAACATCTACATCGACATTGATCCGCAGGTCAGCCTGAACAGGATAAACAGGCGGGGCAGTACGGAGCGGTACGAAAAACTGGACAACATGGAGCGCGTGCGCAAAAAGTATTTCGAGCTTTTCAGCCGCCTGGGCGGAGAGGAAAAGATCGTCGTCGTGCAGAGCCGCAAGGAAGTGCAGGAAACGGCGAAACAGATCCGCGAGGCGGCGGACACGCTGTTCGGATTTTGATGCTTTGCGCTTTTTTGCCGAGGACAGGCAGCTTTTTTTTCCTTTTTGCATACAATGGAAAAAAGGCTGCCGCAAACGGGCGGCAAAGGAGTGCTATGGAAATATCCTTTCGTGAATTGCGCGTAAAACCGGTGATCAATCTTGCGGACGGAAAAAATCTGGGCAGACCGTGCGACGTTGTTTTCAGCTTTCCGGAGGGAAAGTTTTTCGGGATCGTGGTGCCGGGCGGAAAATTTTCCTTTCTGCACAGGAACGACCTGTTCATTCCCCTGCGGTGCATTTCCAAGATCGGGGAGGACGTCATCTTCGTCGAACTGAAGGGCGGGCATTCCGTTCCAAAAAACGATAAATCCCGTCGGGATTACACGGAATACGAGTAACTGTTTTTTATTGTCAAACTGTTGACTTTTCTCTTTTTGTTGAATATAATAATGGGGTGCCGAAAAGAGAGTTTTGGGACAAGCCGGACCGGGCTTACGGCAGAAAAGGGGGGAAAGACTTTATGGTCTTTTTTCAAGGAGGATAAAATGATCACGGAAAAAATTGATTTGTATGAATGGGCGGGGATAGAACGCAAGGGTGCGGAGAAAGGGTATCTTTATTCTTACCGTCACATGGTTGTTACGGAAATGAATGTGCGCAAAACGCGCCCGGCGATCCTTATCTTTCCCGGCGGCGGATACTGTTTTGTTTCGCAAAGAGAAGGGGAACCCATTGCTTTGCAATATCTGGCACAGGGGTTCGATTGTTTTGTATTGGATTACGACGTTGCTCCTTTGCATTATCCCGTTCAGATCACGGAGGCAGGTATGGCGATGATGTATCTGCGCCGTCAAGCGGATAAATTGAACATAGACGGAGAACATATTGCCGCAATCGGATTTTCCGCGGGCGGACATCTTTGCGGATCTATTTCCTTGCTTTGGGATGATCCCGCCCTCAAAGCGATGTGGGGTGATGAGTGCGAACGTATCCGTCCCGATGCGTCCGTCTATTCTTATCCTGTTGTCAGCAGCGACAAGGCGGTGGCGCACAGCGATTCTTTTGACCACCTCTGCGCGGACGTTGTGGACAGAAAGGATTACTCTTTGGAAAAAAAGGTGCGCGCGTCCGCAAAGCCTTCGTTCATCTGGGCAAATACTCCGGACGATTGTGTTCCCGTAGATAATTCCATACTCTTGTACAATGCATTGCGTAAGGCAGGCGTTCCCGTAGAACTGCACATTTACGCGGACGGGTGGCACGGAATGTCCAGTTGTGACGTAGAGGTCAACGAAGGGGATGCTTCCGATATCACATTCCGTCACATCAGCACATGGCTGCCCCTCTCCGTGGAGTTTTTAAAGAGATTCGGTTTTGTTGTTAAAAATGTATGAAAAACGCTTGCATAATTGCGACGCGTGAGAACAAAAGGGTGCGCCCGCGCAGATTTCTGTGCGGGCGCACCCTTTTGTTACAGAGGGACCTGAATTTCATATTTCCATTGCAGAATGCCTGTAAGAACGACCAATTTTACGCAAAAAGCAGCGGGTACGCCGCTTTTTTGTTCGGACTGTTTTTTCAGCCGCAAGATGGCATCGGGTGCTTCTTCGCGCGAACAGACTTCGCAGAGATAATCTCCCGCAGGGAGGATTTTCAGTCCCGGGACAGGTACGTGTTTGGAACAGAGTGCAAACATCTGCGTCCGTTCCTCCTTTTCGTAGACGCCGGCAAGGTCCTCAAAGGCAAAAAGAGGGCTTTTTTCCGCTCCGAGTTGGGCAAAAAAATGGCGGTGATAATTCCAGAGGTTGTCCAAAGTCGGCTGTGTCATTGTATCCGAAAGCAGAATAACTCTTTCACGACAGGTTCTTAAAAACGCTCCTGAGGTGAGGGGAACTGTTTTTGATTTTGCTGCGTAAAAATCCCGGGCGCGCCCGATGCGCGCTTTTGCTTCGTTGAGCGCCGCTATTTTCTTGTCTGCTTTTTTCATGGTCTCTTCCAGCGTGCATACAAGTTTGTCGAGACCTTCCATTGCCAGTATTTCTCCGACTTCCTGTAAGGACAAGCCGAGGCATTGCAGGGCGCGCACTGTGCTCAGTTGTACGATTTCCGCTTCTGAATAGTATCTGTATCCTGTCCATTTGTCTGTTTTACAGGGTCGGACAAGCCCGATCCTGTCGTAATGCCGCAGTGTCTCCGCCGTAAGGCCCGATTCCTGTGCTGCTTTTCCTACCGAAAAATATTTTTCCATCTCTTTTTCCCTTGACTTTTGTGTAACACAAAGGTTTATACTTATGATAACATCGATCGGTGCAACAGTCAAGGAAAAGGAGAAAGAAAAAATGAAAAAGACAGTATCATGGATGCTTGCGGCCGTAATGGTCGCTGTATTGTTTGCTCTTTGCGGGTGCGGGGAGCAGACCTTTGAAAAGAAAAGCTACGCTTCGGGTGAAGCGGTTGTCCGCAGTGTCACGCTGGACGTGAAGGACAGGACGGTGGAAGTTTCGGCGTGGGAGGGCAGGGAAGTGCGTCTTGAATATAGCGAGAGCGAAAAGGAATATTACGAGATCACGCTGTCGGACGGGACGCTGGAAATGAAACAGGTTATTCGTAAGAACTGGACGGATTACTTCGGAACAAAACCTGCGCAGGAGTACAGGCAAATCAGGTTGTATGTTCCCGATACCCTGCTTTCCTGCCTCAGTGTGTCAACAACAAACGGGGACATAACTCTTACATCTCTTTCCTTTAGCGATGACGTATCTCTTTCGGTAAACGGGGGAAATGTAAGTTTTGAAGGGCTCGAAGTGGGGGCGCAGGTATCTCTGACCGTAAAAAACGGGAATATATCCGGTTCGCTTGTCGGCGGGTGGGACGATTTTTCCATCCGATGCAAGGTCAAAAAAGGGGACAGCAATCTTCCGGAAGAAAAGACGGACGGGCAGAAAGCTCTGCTGGCGGATTGTAATAACGGGAATGTGCAAATCACTTTTGTTCCCGAGAACGGATAGTTCTGGCTGCAAGATCGTCAATCTCTCGTACGATCCGCTCGTTGGCAGGCGTGAAGGGGGCGCGCGCAAGACGCGCGCACAGATCTTTGTCGAGGGACAGAGCAAGCAACTCCTTTGTAAGTCTTGCGGGCGAGAGCTGTTTTTCGGGCAGGACGCGGCACAGTCCCCGTTTCAGAAAGTACTCCGCGTTCTGTGCCTGGTCCCCGCGGGAGCGCCTGTTGTCCAGGGGTATGAGGAGCGCGGGCTTTTTTAAGGCGAGCAATTCAAACAGCGTGTTTGAACCGGCTCGCGAGAGTACGCAGTCCGCACAGGCATAGGCGGAAGCCATGTCTTGTTCGTATTCCAGGGGGACGTACCCCTCTTTTTTGGAAAAATGTCCCTTGCCGCGGATGTGCAGGATGTCCCAGTGTTTTAAAAGATCGGGCAGAGCTTTGTCTAAGGCGGCATTGATGGCGGCGCTGCCGCTCCCGCCTCCGAAACAGAGCAGTACGGGCTTTTCCCCGGAAAATCCGTACTTTTTCAGGGCGGCGGCTTTGTCTGCGCAGAACAACTCCTGCCGCACGGGCGAGCCGACAAATTTTCCGTTTTTCAGTTTTTGCGCCGTTTCCGGAAAGCTGGTCAGCACGGCGCGGCATCTTCCCGCAATCAGCTTGTTGGCAAGTCCCGGCGTCAGGTCAGACTCGTGCGTCAGCACGGGAATGCCCAGCTTTTTTGCCGCCAGCACGGCTGGCAGGGCAACGTATCCGCCCTTGGAAAAGAGCAGGTCGGGCGAGATCTCTTTAAGCACACTGCGTGCGCGGCGCACGCTTCTCACCAGCCGCACGGGCAGAAGGAGGTTTTTTGTTACGCTTCCCCGCACAAGTTTAACGGCAGGGATGGTGTAAAACGCAATGCCCGTCGGGGCAAAAATGCGCTTTTCCACTCCGTCCGTGCCGAGGTAGGCTACCTCATATTTTTGCCGCAAAAGCGGAAGCAGGGCAAGGTTGGGCACCGCGTGACCTGCGCTCCCTCCGCCCGTCAAGACGATTTTTTTCATATTGCCTCCTTTTGGATTAGTATATTTTCCGATCGCACAAAATATAAGAAAAAGGAGCGCAAATTTTTTTCGCACCCTTTACAAACGGGCAAAAGTGCGGTACAATAAAGAAGGAGGCGTGTATGATTTTCACATCTTATGACGGAAAAGAGATCTTTGTGCGGGAGTGGACGGACGTGGCGGATCCTGCGGGCGTTGTCCAGATCGCACACGGCATGAACGAATATGCGGCGCGTTACGAAAAGTTTGCCCGCGCGCTCAACGAACTGGGGTACGTCGTCGTGGCGGACGATCACCGCGGCCACGGGGATACGGATGCGGAGACGCCCGGGTATTCCGAAGGGGATATGTTCGGGGACACCCTCAAGGATATGGCGGGGATCGCCGAGCATTTCGGAAAAAAATATGCGGGCATCCGATACATTCTGTTCGGATTTTCTTACGGTTCTTTTCTGACGCAGGCGTTTATCCAGCGCTTTTCGCGCTTTCTTGACGGGGCGGTGATCGCGGGCAGTTCCCGCCAGAACGGCGCCGCCGTTGCGGCGGGCAGATTGCTCTCCGCCATGAGCAGTGCGTTCAAGGGCAAGGATGCGCCCGCTAAGCTGGTCAATTCCGTCGTGTTCGGCGGCTACGACAAGAAGATCGGGGAAGGGGACTGGCAGTGGCTTTCCACCAATCGGGAAAGCAACGAAAAATACAGGGAAGACCCTTTCTGCAATTTTGTATGCAGCAACAATTTTTATTCCTGCTTTTTTAAAGGACTGTCCGGATTGTACAAGGCGGAAAACGCGCGCAGACTGGAGCGGGAACTCCCTATTCTGCTCCTTTCCGGAGCGGACGATCCCGTCGGCGGGGAAAAGGGGGTAAAAAGGCTGTACGAGTTCTATAAAAAACAGGGCATGAAGAGGGTGAGTATGCACCTGATCGAGGGCAGCCGTCACGAATTTCTGAATGAGCCCGAACACTTTGAAGAGGCAATGCGGGAGATCTCCGCATTTTTAAAGAGCGTGGAATGCCGCAGCCGTTGAGCACGGAGGCGGACAAGCAAGCGCAACGGCGCCCGCCGCAGTTTTGCGGCGGGCGCCGTTTTGTCTGCGGCAAAAAAGATCGCTGCGGGCAGATTTTACGCGCTTTGCAAAATGCAAAAGAATACGGGAAATTTGTGGATTTTGATTGAAAAAAAACGCAAGATATGGTATAATGTGTATAAAATAGGGCGGCTATTTTTGCAGGGCGCCGTCCGGGTTATACGGAGGAAACAATGGCTGAAAAAAAATACAGTGCGGAGGATATAACCATACTCGAAGGGCTGGACGCCGTGCGTCTGCGCCCCGGTATGTACATCGGTTCCACCGGCGTGAAAGGCCTGCACCATATCCTGTGGGAGATCGTCGACAATGCGATCGACGAGGCGTCCAACGGGTATGCGGACCGCGTGGAAGTCAAGCTTTACAAGGACGGAAGCGCGTCTGTCGAAGACAACGGGCGCGGCATCCCTACGGACATCCACCCCAAGACGGGCGTTTCGGGTGTGGAGGTCGTGTTTACACAGCTGCACGCGGGCGGCAAGTTCGACGAACACAACTATTCTTTCTCGGGCGGTCTGCACGGCGTGGGCGCGTCCGTTACAAACGCTCTTTCCGAATGGCTGAAAGTGGAAGTGTACCGCGGCACCGTGTACACCATGTCCTTTCACTCTTATTACGACGAGAAAAAAGAAAAATATATGTCGGGCGTGCCGGACGAACACCTCAAAGACACCAAGGAAAAGACGGAAAAAAGGGGTACGTTGGTACGTTTTAAGCCTGATGCGGCCGTTTTCGACAACGTCAATTTTAACTTTGACGTCGTGTCCAAGCGACTCAAAGAGCTGGCTTTCCTCAATAAAGGGTTGGAGATCAACCTTGTGGACGAGCGTGTTCCCGAGGACAAAAAGCCGATCGTAGTCAATTATAAATTCGACGGCGGCCTGCACGATTTTGCCATGTACCTCAACGAGGGCAAGACGCCGCTGTATCTCAATCCCATCGGGTACAAGACAGAAAAAGAGGGCATTCTCATCGAGTTTGCCATCCAGCACACGGGCGAGTTTACCGAAAGCCTTTTTTCCTTTGTCAACAACATTCCCACGCCCGAAGGCGGATTCCATGAGACGGGGTTCCGCACGGGACTGACAAAAAGCCTCAACGACATCGGCCGTTCGCTGGGAATGCTCAAAGAAAAGGACGCTAACCTTTTGGGCGAGGATTTCCGCGAGGGCCTGACGGCGATCTTGTCCGTCAAGATGAAAAACGTTCAGTTTGAAGGGCAGACCAAGACCAAACTGGGCAATGCCGAGGCGCGCGTGCCCGTGGAAACGGCAACGGTGGAGGGGATCAACGCGCTCTTTGCCAAGCCGGAAAACAAGCCCGTCTTTGAAGAGATCATCAAAAAGGCGCAGAATGCGGCGCGCGTGCGCATCGCGGCGCGGCAGGCAAAGGAAGTTGCGCGCGCCAAAAACTCCATCGACAACCTCACGCTGGTGGGAAAACTCGCCGCATGCACGGGCAAAAAACCCGAACTCAACGAGCTTTTCATCGTTGAGGGCGATTCCGCAGGCGGCACCGCAAAGCAGGCGCGCGTGCGCCAGACACAGGCGATCTTGCCGCTGCGCGGAAAACCGCTCAATGTCGAGAAAAAGCGCATCGAACAGGTGCTCGCCAACGAGGAGATCCGCACGATTATTTCCGCGCTGGGCGCGGGCTACGGCGGCGACTTCTGCATGGACGATTTAAAATACCATAAAGTCATCATCCTTTCCGATGCCGACCAGGACGGTATGCACATCCGTTGCATCCTGCTCACCTTCTTTTTCCGGTATATGCGCGAACTCATCAACAACGGTCATGTGTATATCGGAATGCCGCCCCTGTACAAGGTCTATAAAAAGGACGTGGTGGAATACGCCTACGACGATACAGAATTGCAGAAAAAAATCGAGATCGTGGGCAAGGGGTATCAGATCCAGCGCTACAAAGGCTTGGGCGAAATGAGTGCCGACCAGCTTTGGGAAACGACGATGGATCCCGCGCACCGCAATCTCATCCGCGTGAACATCGAGGACGCGGCGGAAGCGGAACAGATGGTCACGGCGCTGATGGGCGACCGCGTAGAAGCGCGCAAGGAATTTCTGGCGCAGAACGCAAACTTCAACAAGGTCGATACTTTTATCGACCGCGTGAACATTTAACGGGAGGGACGTATGGCAAGAAAGAAGAGAAACAATAACGAAAACGATCTCCCGCAGCAGCCGGAAGAGCCGAAGGGGAATCTGTTCCTCACGCCTTTGGAAGAGGTTTTGCCCAATTCCATGCTTCCGTATGCGGAATACGTCATTCTCGACCGCGCGCTGCCGCGCGTGGAGGACGGGCTGAAGCCCGTTCAGCGCAGAATTTTGTACACCATGTACGACATGGGGCTGACGCCCGACAAACCGCACAAAAAGAGTGCGCGTATCGTCGGTGACTGCATGGGTAAGTATCACCCGCACGGCGACTCGTCTGTGTACGACGCAATGGTGCGCATGGCGCAGGATTTCAATATGCGCATGACGCTCGTCAACGGCCACGGAAACTTCGGATCGGTGGACGGTGACCCCGCCGCCGCCATGCGTTACACGGAAGCCAGGTTGGAACCGCTCGCTCTCGAACTTCTGCGCGACATCGAAAAAGACACCGTCCGTTTCACCCTCAATTTCGACGACAGCCTGAAAGAGCCGGAAACACTGCCCGGCAGATTCCCCAACTTGCTGGTCAACGGCGCGTCGGGTATTGCGGTAGGGCTTGCCACCAATATCCCGCCGCACAACCTCGGAGAAGTCATCGACGGTATTGTCGCCTACATTGACAATCCCAAGATCAAGCTGTTCGAGATGATGAAGTACATCAAGGCGCCCGATTTTCCCACGGGCGGCTACATCGTCGCAAACGAACTCGTGCAGGCATACCAGACGGGCAAGGGCAAGATCCTTCTGCGTGCCAAGGTCAATGTGGAAGAGGGGGACAACGACAAAAAGCTCATCGTCATTACCGAACTTCCTTATCAGGTGAACAAGGCCCGCCTGCTCACCAAGATCGCCGAACTGCGCGAAGAGAAAAAGGACATCCTGGGCGGGATCTCCGAGATCACGGACGAATCCGACCGCAACGGGATGCGCGCGGTCATCAAGGTCAAAAAAGATGCGGACGTGGACAAAATTCTCGCTGCTCTGTACAAATTTACCGACCTGGAATGCACTTTCGGCATCAATATGGTCGCCATCGCCGAGGGCAAGCCTCAGCAGATGGGACTGCTCGACATCATCAAACATTATGTGGCGTATCAGCGCGAAGTGGTGCTGCGCCGCACAAAGTACGACCTTGCACAGGCGAAGGAGCGCTGTCACATTCTCGAAGGGCTGATCATCGCCGTGCGCAACATCGACGAGGTCATCGAGATCATCAAGACCAGCGAGAGCGTGCCCGTGGCAAGGCAGCGCCTGCGCGACAGGTTTGATCTCTCCGAACGTCAGGCACAGGCCATTCTCGACCTCAGGCTCGCCCGTCTCACCAAGCTGGAAATTTACAAGCTGGAACAGGAACTGGAAGAGCTGAAAAAACTTATCGCCCGCCTCACCGCCATCGTCGAAAGCAAAAAATTGCAGATGGAAGTGGTCGCAAACGAACTCAAAGAAATCAAAAAACAGTACAAGAGCGAGAGAAAGAGCAACCTCGTGTTCGACGTCACCGAGATCAAGGTGGAAAAGTTCGACGACGTGCGCCCCTCCGAAAAGTGCGTGCTCGTCTACACCGCGGACGATACCGTCAAGGTGGTTGCGGAAAAGAACTTCAATATGTCGGACAAGAACATCGGAGAAAAATCCACTCTCTCGGATGTCATCCGCCTGTCTTTGCGCACGGAAACAGATAAAATCGTCTATTCCTTCACAAACATGGGCAACTGCTACAAGATCGATTTTGAGGATATAGAACCGGGTAAGCTCAAGAGCAAGGGAATGCCGTACAAACAGTTGTGTCCCGACGCGCTCGACGGGGAAAAGCCTGTGTATTTCTGCGAAGTGGGCGAAAAAATGCCCAAGGGCAGCCTTCTCTTCTATTCCAAACTCGGTTACGTCAAAAAGACGGATTGGAAAGAGTACAACATTCTCAAATATGCGTTCCAGGCGGCAAAGGTCAACGAGGGGGACGAGATCATCGGCATCGAGCAGGACGATCCCGAACCTACCACCACGCTGTTCTTTGTCACGGCGCAGGGAATGTGCCTGAATGCGTATAAAAACGACATTCCCACGCAGGGCAGGATCTCTGCGGGCGTGCGCGGCATCAACCTGGCGGAAGGCGATTACGTCGTCTATGCGGGGCAGATCGACGGCGAAGGGGAAATTATCGTTGCGACGGACGGCAACACCATCAAAAAGGTCATCGCGTCGCAGGTGGATCCCATGGCGCGGTACAGAAAGGGCGTCAAGATCGTCGATCTTGGCAAGGGGCGCAAGGTCGCCTATTCCGATTACGTCACCGAACCGTACAAATTTGCCGTTCAGATGGACGACGGCACACTTGTGCAGGCGGACACGGAAGAGGACATCACCATTGAGGATCGCACCACCAAGGGCAAGAACATCAAGTACAAAAAGGGCTGCAAGGCGGTTGCCTTCTGGTCGATGAAGTACCTCAAATCTTAAAACGTAAAAGAGGCGCCGCATTTTGCGGCGCCTCTTTTGGGGATAAAAAAGCGGAGCCGCGCAAACTTGCGCGGCTCCGCCGTTTAAAAAACTTATTGTTATTCT
>CASFBD010000031.1 GCA_949292885.1 uncultured Bacillota bacterium | reverse complement strand
TTGGGCCGCAGGGAGTACTCCCCCTCGTCCTCCCGGGTGAGGGAGGTGGTAACCAGGGGCTCGTAGGGTTCGTTTTCAAATTCCGTGTTGGAAAAATCAATTGCCATAGGTTCACTTCCTGTCTTTTGGTCCTGTTTGCCTCAGGGCAATTCGTACAGGATATTGCAGCTGGGATACGCTTGTTCTTCCGCTTCCGGAAGCTCCATCCCGAAGGCGGCGAAAAATACCCGGGGCGGCTGGGTGCTGAAGACCTCCACCATCTGGTCTGTGGCAGCCAGCACATAGTGGCGGCCGTGGGCCTCCAACTCCTCCCCGTCCAGAAACTGCTGGAGGCACCAGTTGAAGTAGTTGGTATACCGGCAGGAGAAGGCCCAGAACTTTGGCCGGGACACCCCTGCCTTTTCTGCCAGCAGCATCAATTTGTCGTCCTGAAATACGCTGAGCGGGGTGACCCGCAGGCCGTCAAAGGCCCCGGAGAACACCACCTGCATTTCATAAGTCCTGGGATGGAGATTGTCCCCGTCCCGAAACACCAGCACCAGCCCCCGCTCATCAAAGTGGAGACCGTCAAAGTAGTGGCCGCTTTCCGGCAGGTGGGGAGAAAGGGGCAGAAGCTCCACCTCCAGCCGGGGGTCCCGCTCCTTTCCGTCAAACTTGTCATGCAGTTTGACGATCGCAAAGATGCCTCCACCCAACAACAGGATGCCCAACAGTGCCTGCAATCCGCTTCGGGTGAACGCATAACCGAATGCGGTAAGCGGATTCCAATCCACGGGCCGCATCTGCGCCTGTCCGCTCATTCCGCCGTTCTCCGTCCACTCCGCATAGTTTGAAAGCAGTTGGCCGAGCATCCCCGAAAGGTATAGAACAGCGGCGCACCCGATGAGGCACGCCGCTGCGATGATTGCGATCTTCTTTTTATTCTTCAAAAATATCCCTCCTCCCTATTTTCAGTTCATGTTCCACCACCTCCCTGTCGATCACCTTCACGCTTGCCGCGCAGCAAACCGCCTGCACAATTTCCCGCTGATCGGGGAAACAGACCACCTCGCACCGCGCCGCAAAACCCGACGCAGCTTGCGAAAACCGCATCAGCCGCGCGAGATCGCCGTCGAGGAAACTCAGTACATAAACCCCGCCGATACAGGCGTCATACTCGAACCTGCCCTGCCCGTATGAGCGGTCATCCGGCTCGAACAATATCTCCTCGACGCGCGCCCTGAAATGCGGCAATGTCAGCAGCCGCAACTGTCGGATACCCGTGTCGTCCAGCGGGACAAAGTGAATATGCCGATAGATCGAATCGAAACGAAACTCTCTGCGCCGTTCCCGCCCCGCTTCGGCAATCGTTTCCGCTGCGCTGCTTGGCGAACCGAATAGAATTGCTGAATCGACTCTGATATCCGACGCATTCAACCTTGCAAGTTCCGCAAGGGAATACAGAGCCTTGAATTCGCCCATACCGTTCCATTTCATCGCGTTGCTGCGCGTATTGTACACGGCAAAACACTCGCCGTAAGAAAACACCGCTCCGACCAGCCGCGTAAACATCGTCTTATTCGCCTCGATCTCTCCGACCTGCTTTAATGCCTTGGAAAGATAGAAACTCGGCTCCGCACGGATCCGCTCGAGGCGCTCCTCGTTCTGCAATACCGGCAAGCGGTACGGCCTGCATTCGATCCCAGCCTGCATACACACGGCGGCCGCTTCTGCGAGCCTGTGATTTCTTCCCCGGTGTACTGAATCGCCGGCAAACCTATGATTCCGTGAAACGGCATCGTAATGCTCCCGTATCCCGAGTATATCCAGAACCTTCAATGCTCCTCTGTAAAATCGGAGCGTTCTCTCCTTTCCTTTTCCGCTTATCGTAAACAATCGTGGCAAACAAAGCTCTTCTGTTCCGACGCGAATCTTCTGCGGCTTGGTAAGGTTATGGATCAATGCCTTATATACGCGCTCGTTTCCGAGGAGATGAATGGAGCATATCGGGTATTCACCGACGACGGAAAGCAGGATGATGAGCTTGTAGATCTGACTGCCCGCTCGAATATAAATCATTTTCTGAATTCCTCTCGGTTTATGAATTTTGCGACATGGTGACGGCTCTCTCTGGCGCAAATTTCAGTCAAAAATCGCCCCCAAAACGCCTCTATAGAGAGCATTTTTGCCGTACAGATTCTTATGTATTTTTTGTGTGCGCCATTCGGACTGTTTTTACATATCTTTTTGCTCCTGTTTTTGCTCATTTTCAATGTATTATCCCCCGTTCTCTCTTCGCAGCCATTTTGGGAAATCCTGTTTCGGAACGACATAGACAGTTGTCCTGTCCTCTTCCCCTGCCGCGCTACAATAGTAATGTGAACAGACGGACGGGCAATCGTCCGCCAGCACATACATTGCCACGATGTCCGATACCATATTGACCTCGATGTTGTCGTGATCCCGCCACTGTCGTTCAGGGCGCCTTTTATCATAGACGTGGCGGAAGATCAACACGCTCTCCTGAAAGCGCACGGGCGGACAATGCGAAAAGTAATCGCGCATCGCCGGATACAAAGCCGAGCGGATATATTCCGCCGAGCCGGACTCTTTTTTCGGCAGCAGCATCGGGATCGAGAGATAAAACCATCCCTCCTCCGTAAAGCCGATCTTTGCTCCGATGCAGTTGCACACGATTCCGCTCACAGCTTCACAGGCCTCGCGTACTCCTGTATATACCGGAAGATTGCGCGTCTGCAAAACGCATTTTTCCGAATGCTCTTCAAGGCGCAAAGCCTGTTCATAAGCAAGCAGCAATTCATCCGACTCATAATAAAACCGAGTCATGGCGGCACGCACCTGCATCATTTTCAGTTGTCCGTCGATTTTATCCAATACATCGGTAAATTTATTATTCCGCGCCATCGGCATCCGCCTCCGCATAAAACGTAACGCTCGGTTCTTCCGCCCCGTTGAAATCGACCGTAGCAAACAGACACGGGACGGGCGGCAGCTTCAATTTACTTACCATTCCGGCAAAAGGCAGCACGATGATATATTTCAGATCCTCCTCCGGCCGAAGAAGTTTCAGAAGATGTTCCTCCCCCTCGTACAACACGATGACCTCGTAGCCGACATTCTCTTTCAAAAAGAAAAGCTGCGCGGGATATACCGCGGGGTAATGCGCCTGCGCGTTCACTTGATCTATAAATTCGAGCAGCACCCAAATCGCAAGAATTGTGCGCTGGTCGGGCTTGCTCATCGCATCTGTACCGAGATAATACCCGCCGCTGACGTCGGATATCAACAGGCTTCGTTTCAGATTTCGCAAAATCTTCTCGCCGGTAGATTGCGGTTTTTTCAATAAACGCAAAAGCTGCGCTCTCGGCAATGCACCGTACTGCGAAAGCCACTGCAATACATACTGCTCATCCTGTAACAGCATCTCCTTCACCTTCCTTCCCCGATATCTTTTTACATTCTTTCTTCCGCTCGTTCAGTATCGCTTCCAGCTCCGCGCGATCCGTCGTAATGATTTCCTTTTCCGCATCCGACGCCTTGATGATTACGGGTATCTTATTGTTGTTGGCATACACGAGCGCCTCGCCGCGCTCGAAATTTGTAATGGAGCGCAGTTCCGTCTTTGTCAGTTTCAGCACATCCTGTACATACTTTGCTTCGTCCGGTTCGAGGTTCAGAATAATCTTGTTCTGGCTGTTGTTGATGATCGCCCTTCCGTACTTTCCGTCCTCCAACCCGAAAAAGTCAGATAGATCCTGCGTCGCAGATATCGCTGCACCGCCGTATCCGCGGATCGTTTTGAAAATCGTGAGGCAAAACTCGGCGGCGAGCTTGTTGGAGGAAGCCCCTATAAGCTGCCATATCTCGTCGATCATCACCGCTTTCTTTTGCGTGCGATCCGATTTTATCTTATCCCATACAAAATCGAGCGCGATCATCATGCCGATCGGCAAAAGCTTCCCCCTCAGTTCCGACAAGTCCAGCACAATGTATTTGTTGGACAAATCGACATTCGTCTGCCTGTTGAACGACTGCGCCGAACCCGTCACAAATTTGCTCAGAACGACAGCGAGCCGCTTTGCAAGCGGCTCTTTCAACAGGTTTCTCTGTAAATCACCTAAAACCGGCATCCGCTTCATTTTCGGATTGCCGATGTCTTCGTAAAGCGACGCATTGTCCTCCGTGATCCCGAATTCTGCATATGTCTTGATGAGCGCGTCGTCCAAAATCTGCTCCTCTTCATTCGTCATATCGGGTACAAGCAGGGAAAAGAACAGCATGAGCTGCTGTATCTTTTGCATCAAAAGCGACTCGTCTTCCATGTAATCCGCCTCGTCGATGAGTTCCATCTCCGGCGAAAGAGTCGGGCGGATCTCCATCACGTTGATACAGTGCTGCGAGCCGGGTGCGATGCGGATGAAACTTCCGCCGATCCGGTTACAGGCGCGGCGAAATTCATGTCCTTTTATCGGAGCGAGGATGAAACATTGGATGCCGCGCATACGCATACGGAGAGCCAAAAGCTGCATGGTAAACGTCTTTCCCGCGCCGCTCGTTCCGAGCAAATTCATGTTCGCATTCTTGTTCTTTTTAGTATTAAAAAGATCGACGATGCAGAGCGAGCGGTTATGCTGATTGATTCCGAGCAGTACCCCGCCGTCGTCCGACATCTCAAAACTCGTAAACATATAACTCGCTGCCGCCCCGCCCGTGAGAACATTCCGCTTGGCCTTCTGCAATAGCTTCGCATCCGGGCATAACAGCGGAAATGAGGTCTTCAACGCCGCCTCCTGCCGAAAGAGGCACTCGGAAACATAGACATCCGCCGAACGCAGCATCAGGGATATCTGTTGCTTGCGCCACGTCAGTTCCTTCATGCTCCTTGCCGAAACCGTAATAAAAACGGACAGATAAAACAGATCGTCGCCGTTCGCAAGTCCCTGTTTTATGTAGTACCCGGACTGCACCGAATTGGCAAGCTCCTCGAAGTCTGTACTCGTATCCTGTTTGTCTTTGAGCTTGGTCTTATTCAGGCGGATCCTCTGCGCTACTTTATCGACCGCCCGGCTCCTGTTTTCCCTCGATAAGAATACATCTACATCGATCCCTTCTCCGGCATTGACGATAGACGAGAGCCAGCCGCCGCGGATGCGGGACGGATAGCCGTTTCCGCGTATGTACAAATATGTATAATACGTTCCGTCCATAACGATACAATTCGATCTGCTCAGGTCGATGCTTTTTGGCGAGATAAAGTCGGCAAGCGGGATGTACGGCGTGGGATCGATACCAATCGTTCTCTCCTGACGAAGCATTGTATCCACTACAACGCGCTCGACGTGCGCGGGAAAAGTTTCCTCTGCGCTCGAATTTCTGTTGAAGAAAGTATAAAGGATTTCCGCGGCGGCTTCGTCTACGTCCTTCGGCTGCACGACAGAATTTCCGCAAAGTGCCAGATACGCCCGCGCATTCTGCTCCGCCGCCATGAGTTCCCCGTAAATCCGTCCGGAATCCTCCGCAATACCGCCGGCGCTCTCATAAGTGAAAATGAGGAAGAACCGCCGCGTCAAAGCCTCGCGGTTCCCGACCTCGCTGATCAAACGGATATAGTCCGATCCGAGTTCCCTGCACGCCTCGTTCGGCTCCGCATCGAGTTCCTTTTTCAACGCGGCGATGTATTTTGCCGAGTCCGCTCTTTTAGTTATGCTTTTGAATTGCAGGCGGAGCGGCGATATTTTCAGCCACCCTGCAAACGAAGCAATGATGCCGCACTGCTCCTCTTCCGAGCGAAGCATGAAATTGATCGGTTCGATTTCCAGTATCTTTATGTATCGCCCGTCGGCCGTCCGCACGACGCCGTTTACAATATCCTTGATCGGGATAAAATCCTGAACCCTGTCCTTTTTGCTCATATCCTTTTCTCCTGAAAATGCAGCTTTCTGCGACGGAATAAAAAATGCACAATGTACCCGAAATATTGGATCAGCGAATCCCCGTCGATCCCTATCAGGCTGACGATACCGAGGGGCAGCAATGTTACAACCATCACTACGATCCACGCGGTATCCTCCAGCGGGAGTAATTTGACTTCCGCAACCGCAAGCAACGCCACAAGAATAATCGCCTCGATAACGTTCCGCACGGATAAAAGTCCGCCGAGTATCTTCCCTGAATCGGTATAATTTGCGGGAACGGAATATATATTTTCCTGTTCTTTTTCTTCCATTTCAGCACCTCACTATTTCTCGTCGAATGTTCCCGACAGCGCGCCCGCCATCGTTTGAATCACTTCCGCATAGGTAGCGTCGCAGTTCCCGTACTGCGCATTCGGATCGATGTCAAACGCCTTCCATATGATTTCCGTATCAAAGGGATGAATGGTACAGGCGACATACAAAACCGTATCGCCGTCTTCATCTCCTGCCTCCTTTTCTTCATACGTTACGGAAAACATTTCTGCCTTATAGTTCTCCAGCTTGAATACCAGATCGTTTATATCCGTATCCCTCTGCTCCATGGACGCGGAATAAGCGGCCAAGATATACCCTGCATTGAACCCGAGCGAATCTTCCGCCTCGTCCACAAGCGCAGCCGCGGACAGTTCTGCATCGTACTTTTCATCCGATATGATCTTCTCCACCCTTTCTTTGGCGCAGGTATATCCTTCAAAAATACATCCGTCCACCCTCTGTGTCAACTGCGCATAGACTGCATAAACGTCCTGCGTTCCCCCGCTTTCGCCAAAATCGAACAGACTCTCAAAAATGATCGACGGCAAAGAGACAATGAGAACGACAAGGAAAACGATGCTGAGGCAGATACAGATCAGAACCTTAAACAGGGTATGCCGCATAGACCATGCCGCCGCTATAACGGCACCCCAAACGCCGCCTGCGGCAGCACCGGCCGCTATACCGGATACCGCTTTCCCTGCCGCCACGCCCGCCTTTACAGAGGAAGCGGCGGCATTCGCCACCGCTTCCGTGCCTTTTGCCGCCGCTTGTTTCCCTGCGTTTTTGCCGATTTCTTTCGCCGCGTTCGCGGCTTGCTTTGCCGCGTTGCCGGGATTATCCCGCCCGTCGCCCGGTTGCTTTTTATCGGTCTCAGCCATTGTTCTCACCTCCCGTCAGCGTTTGCGGCGCGGAGGTTTAGGCTTTTTATTATCACCGCGCTCTTTGGGTCCCCCGTATCGTTCGGGTGTCGTCTTATAGCGTACGCTCTCCACCGTCACGGTGCGGACGTTCCCGCCGTCATAAACGGGCTTTCCGTCTTCGTAAACGGGCCGCCGCTCCACCGATGCTTCTCCATGTACGGCATACCAATTGCCGCCGTTCGTGTCCCGATAGCTTGCATATTCTCCTCGCGGAGCATTGTACCTCGCCGCATCATAGAACGCGGTGGCCGAGCCGTCTTCATGTCTGACAGAAAAGCTTCCGTTTTCCGAACCAGCTATATCCACGGATATAATACCCCTCTCGTATTCGGGGAACGAGTTGCGGAACTGCGCGCAGTTATACTCCGCAGCACCCTCCTCGCCCCTGAACGCGGGAGGTTCGCTGTTCGGCTGCATTGCGTACCACTCCATTCCGTCCGAAGAGTGCATGACCGTATGCGGCGCGTCCGGTTCCTCGTAATATGCCCCATTGTACCATAGGGAGTTGCCGTCGGATGTCTGCGCCTCCAATACTCCGTCCCCCATGCTTGTCAAAGTAGTGCCTGCCGGAGCCTCGGGAAATATTTCCGCAACGCGCGACGCTTCTGCAGCATCCCCCGTAAAATTCGGAGCATCGTTGAACGCACTCGCTCCTTCACCGGATGCGACCTGATACCAACTGCTGCCGTCCGATGCCGTGACTTCGGTATGCGGAAAGTCGGGCTTTTCGAACTGCGATGCGCTGAATAATTCCAGATTCGCCTCTTTTCCGTCCGCCCCGATTGCCGTGGTTGTTATATGCCCTCCGGATATCTCTGTACCGGATAAGGTTTTCCCTTGCAAGTGCGGCAAATAATTGCCCAGACTCCTGTCCGCTATATTGCCAGCAATCATGCCGGATGCGTCCGGCGAACGCCCCGCCACCGATGACACCGAAAGCCCCGTAAGGCTTGCGCCGTTCTTTGCGGCAAGGCCGCCGAACATACGGCCTATAAGTCCCGTAACACCGCCGGCCCCCATTCTCGTACCGCCCTGCACGACTGCGTCCCTGACATAGGAATTCCCCCTGAACTTATCCGTAAACGTCCCTGTAAATCCTCCGTCGGGAGAAGACGGCGAACCGCCGCCAAACATCTGCCCTGCGGAACGGAACCCTTTGCTCAGTCCCGATACCTGCTGCGCTGCCAACATGATTTCCATGCCGAGCCCTGTCCCCGTCTGCGCCACACTCAGGCCGATCGCGGAAAGATGCGAATCGAAACGCTGCGCCGTTTTCAGAAAAGCGATCGCACAGAACAGCCAAAGAAAAACGCTCCCGTATCCGTTCGGAAGCGCGCCGCCGTTGCCGATAAACTGTCCGACCGAGCTGTTGAACGCCCTAAGAAACCACACGTTCATGATAAGGAGCAGCAACTGCGCACCTACCATTCGACACCAAGATTTGAACACCTGATTCGTCGTTTTTGATGCTCCCATCGAATACGCAAGCGGCGAGGTGTAGCACAATACCCCGACCACGATGTAGCGCTCCACTATTTCAAGCAATAGCTTGAAATAGTTCCAGCCCAGCGTAATCATCAAAATGATGAGCAGAATGGAGCCGACGACCGTATTTACAGATACAATCGTGACCAATCCGTTTTTCAGCGCCTCCTCGATGCCTGCAAACGTAAAATCCTCTTTTCCGAGCGACACGTCCATCAAAGCATCGTATGGCGCCTTTGCAATTTCCAAAACATACAGAAAGATCGGCTTTGCAAACCAGATAAGGAAAGCAAACAGAGCGGAGCGCAGCAGTAGCGTCCACGGGTTTTCCGCTTCCGTAACCGGGCCGCCGAACGCGCGGAATAGCTGCCATACCGTTACTATGAGCAAAATGGCCCAAGCTGCGTATTGCATGATCGTAAATGCTTTCCCGACAAAAGGAAAATATACTTCCATCGCTGTCATATCCGTTCCGAGAGCATTCAGGAACAAACCGGATATGGCATCCATTACGTCTGTTACGATTCCGGCCACCCAATCGACGATCCCCTCAAAGATCCAATCGAGCATAGCTTTTTCACCTCGCCTTTATCCGGTATAATTGCCGCCGGCAATCAAAGGTTGGATATATGCGACGATCAGTCCCAACGAATTGAGGATGATCCATGTCACGACGATTCTTTTCAGCCCAGCCGTCGCCTCATCCACAGCCTTTTGGTTGCGCGATACCATGCGCACGATCAGCGCGACCGCGGCAACGGTTACGGCTACGATTGTGCTGATCGCAAGGATCTGCGCATAGAAATCCCGCACTATCGTACTGAATCGATCCCAAACCGTTTCCGCTGCCATGACGGGATGAACCGACACGAGCAACACGCATACGATGCCTACCAGCATCCAGTATATCACGACGCTTGCCTTGATTTTTTTGCCTTGTTTTTCCATTCTTCTGCCTCCCGCTTTTCGCAAAAGAAAGACCTCTCCCGAATTTTCCTTCGGAAGAGGTCTCCTTTTACCTGTAATTTTGGATGATACCAGTATAGCATATTTGCTTTAGCGAAGCATAAGCGTTTTTCTGCCATATTTTCGGCATTTAGTTTTTATCGTTTTTACGGCTTTCCGCCGCCACTTTATCCGTCTTTGTATCGACTACCTTGCCGCAGTTGCAGCACTCATACAATCCGTCCGATTCGCTCAGATTCAGATTCCTGTTCTCCGCCCCGCAATAAGGGCATTTTTTGTTTTCCATTGTTCATCATCCTTTCATTATATCCTAACTTTAACCGTTTTGTTATGAACACAGTCTAATCTTTACGAAACAAAAATCCAAGGATATTTTCTTGAGCGCATTATACTTGTGCAAAAACAAAACAGTTGAATCACTTACAAACATTATACTTTATTGCGCAATTTTAATCAAATTAAAAAAATGCGAAACAGATAATTGCTTACGGGATTTTAAAAATTAACAAAAGCTGATGTTTTTAACAAATTGGTAAAGCACATTCTGTCCCCTCTCGACGGACTGCGGTGCTGTGCCCCTGCCGATGATTTTATTATCGGGCAAAGGTACGCTTATGCGGATTGTCTGGAACTTTTGCAAGCGTTTAGCCGCTGCTTGATTTTGACATAGAAAAGAGATATCCCCTCGAATGATCATCCGTCCGAACGGATACCCTTAAATACGGGCTGACGCATGGTGCCGTTTTCCGTTTCGTGCATGAAGTGCGCCGTGCCGACAAGTTCCGGCTTTATCCAGATAATGTTTTTGTATTGCGGGAACCACGGCGTTTGTACCCTGTTTGCTGCCGCAAACTCCCGCACCATCTTTTTATCCTCTTTCGATACGCCGAGATACACCTTGCCGCGGTTTTTCAGTTTTCCGTTTCCGTCAAAATACCCGAGCACGAGGTCTTTCACGTCCCCCTCTTCGTCCGGCTGATACCCGCAAATTAAAAGATCCTCGTCCTGCATCACCTTGATTTTGATCCAATCGCGCGTGCGCCTGCCGATATGGTACAGCCCGTCCTTTTTCTTCGCCACGATGCCTTCCAATCCCTGCTCTTTCGTCAGGCGGAAAAAGTCCGTTCCGCGCCCTTCGATATAGCGGGAAATGCTCAGATTCTGCCCTTCCGCCACCGTTTGCGACAAAATTTCTTTTCTGTACAGCAAAGGCTTATCGGTGATGCGCTCTTTCCCGACGTACAGTATATCGTATGCCGCGAACTGTACGGGATTGCGCTTTGCCGCCATACTTATCCTGAAACCGTCCGTCATCAGGCTGCGCCGCTGCACGGCATAAAAATCGGGCTTGCCGCCCGTAAACGCTACGAGCTCTCCGTCCAGAATGCACCGCTTTTTCGCGCATCTGTGCATATGGGCAAGTTCGGGATAGACCGCCGTTACGTCTTTGTTCCGCTTGTTGCGCAGCGTTACTTTCCCTTTTTCCAGATAAGCGATGCAGCGGATGCCGTCCAGCTTTAACTCATAGATATATTCGATATCATCGAAAGGCTGTTTCTCTTCGCCGAGAAGCATAGGAGTGATGTCCTTTTCTTCAAACAGGTCGCTCATGCTCTCTTTTCCCTTTTGGCGGGAGCAGACTTGCGCACAGCTTTCTTTGCCGGCTTATGCAAATCTTTCAAACTCGCCTGCAACGCCTCCATCAGGTTTACCGCTGCGCTCGGCGCGCCCTCTTTCGCCTGTACGATCTCCTTGCCCGCAACTTTCCGCTCGATCGCCTCTTTCACTCGCTCGCGGTATTCATTCTTATACTCTTCCGCCTTAAATTCGCCGCTCATGCCCTCGATGATAGACTTTGCCAGGGCTAGTTCCGAGCCGCTGCATTTTGCATTGACTTCCTTTGCGGGATTCTTCTGTATTTCGTCGGCAAAAAAGAGGGTGTTTACCAGCATCTGCCCGCCGCGGGCGCGCAAAAGGAGCAGCGTTTCTTTATTTCCGAGTACCGCCTTTGCCACGCCCGCCCTGTTCTCCTCTTCCATCGCGCGGAGCAAAAGCGCGTAGGCATTCTCCGCGCCAGTCGGATTCACATAATACGGGCGGTCGTAATAAATCGGATCGACTTCGGAGATGTCCACGAATTTTTCAATGGTAATGTTTTTGTCCTTTTTGGTTTTCAGCTTCTCAAAATCCTCGTCGGTAAACACGACGTATTTGTCGTCCTCATATTCGAATCCCCTGACGATATCTTCCGGCTTTACTTCTCTGTCGCCGCATTCTTCGCACGTCTTTTTGTATTTTACGCGGCTCATCGTCTTTTTGTCGAGCGATACTGCATTTATATGAATAAGCCATACTATTCTCCTTTTTGAATAGTATGGCTTGTTTTTCATTCTTTTTCCCGGGGCGTAATAAAAAGAAGAATAATATTAAACTTAATAGAAAGCATCTAATTGCTATTTTCCGTCAATCGTCTTCACTTTCTAACAGTTCAGACAATGCTTTTATCCAGCCGGTATCATTACTCTCAAGACACGACAGCAACCGCAAAAAATTTGTTGAAGGAACCTCATTATCCTTTGTTGAAATTCCTTTAATATTGTCTTTAAGCAATGCATAATTTTCTGTTGACAATAAATATCCTAAAAGCAACTAAAGATGTACAGAGCTAAAGGCAAAAGGGAGAAGCATATCGACTTCTCCCTTTTGCCTTCTCTTATAACATTCTACAAAGGATACTTCTTTTCAATATCAATTTCCGGCACGCAACGGCTATCCTTTACCAAGTGCTGCAAACACTCTAAACATTCCGTATACGCTACTCTTTCCCCATATTGAAACACTTGTTCCTTTGTATCTTTATATTCGCGCAGCTCCTCGATGCATAAAATCAAATATTTCGACAATTCCTTTAATATCCTTTTAATTCTCTTCTTTCGCATGTCCTTTCACCCTATCTTGCTTTTCAGGATATCTTCGTATGTAACAAAGTGTTTATAAATACAACATTCATATACTTTGCTGATAAACCGTTCTTTCGTCAAATTAAACTTTGTATGCTGTACGGGACTTTCTACTTCAATAGCTAACCCCTTACGACCTCGCCTTATATCCTTAAGAAGTGCTTGCAACCATGGCTCTTCTTCACTTTCGATGATCTCTTCGATCACATCGAATACCCCAAGAACTTCATCGTCGATAACCAGATGCTCCTTTTTCTTGCTGATCCAATAATCATCTGCCGTTTTCCCCTCTGACATCATTTTTATATAATACCGCATTCTTTTGATGATATATTTTATCTTCTCTTTCGTCAATACCGCATTCTCATTCTCTATTTCTCCTTTCTATAATATCAGAACTTCTCTTGGTAAAAATACGTACTTTTACCAAATTTTACTAATTTTCCCACGGTATTTAAGCTCATTTCGATCACCCCCTTATTAATGCTTTTTACAATCTCATTGTAACACGATTTCCCTCTCGAATGTTTCCCATTCTGAAGAACATACTTTTATTATGTGCGGAAGATTTTTTATTGACTTTGAGGACAAAAATATACAAAACTTATTGTATGGACTGAAGGCAAACAATACGCGGTTTTCCTCCGGCGATGTTTACCCGTCCGCGGTCGTTCCCATGTTAGCGCAACACAAAACACCGCTGTTCGCACGTTGGGGTTATGAGCGATTCGACAAAAAAGGACTGCTCATCAACGCGCGGTCGGAAACGGTAACGCAAAAGCCTACGTTCCGAAAAGACTTTTTCGAGCGGCGCTGCCTTATTCCCGCAAACGGTTTTTACGAATGGACGGAAGATAAACAAAAAGTATTTTTCCAACGCGAAGACAGATTGCCGCTCCTTCTCGGCGGAATTTACCGCAATGAAAAAATCGGCGAAGCCTCTTTCGTCATCCTCACAAAAGAAGCTACGCCGCCCGTTGATGCCTTTCACGACAGAATCCCGATTTTAGTTGAACCAAACGATATTGAAAAGTGGCTCCGCGATATTTCGTTTGCCGCAGACACTCTCTCCTCTCCCTGCAAACAGGCTCTTCTGCCTGTCGCCGACTGATTCATTCTTCCAAAGCGGAAAGAACTTCAAGCCACGCATCAGTTTCGCTGTTCGGGGCAGCCCAAAGGCGCAGAGAAATCACGGCAATCGCCTGTTCCCGAAGTCTGTAATAGTGCCGCGACGATAAATTCAGCCGATACAAAAGTTCATTGTGATTCAGCACATCCGCCGATATGTACGTCAGATAAATGAGTTCGTACAGCCGTTCCCCGTCTTCCGGTTTCTTTTTCAGTACCGCCAAGGCGTCATTGATGCGACCCAATACGAGCCGCGTTTTCTTGACGCTTTCCATGCGATTTTCCAGTTTTCTGTTACCGAAAGTCATCTCGACGTCCAGCTTTTCAATCATCTCGTCCGTGCTTTCAAACGGCTTGTCCAATTCCTCCGCAATCGTACTCGGAAAACATTCCAGCATCCAAGAAATCGTGCGATAGTTTTTCAACAGCAATTCGGTATTGTGGTAGGTTTTGCGCTGTTTCTCCTTCGAAGCAGCTCGGGCCTTTTCGTTTGCGATACGCTGATCCGCGATATAGCCCCTCTTCAACAATACGTTCATAACCGTTTCCGCGGAGATGTTTTTATTCTCTTTCATTGTCAAATTCTCCTCCTGATAAATCGAGATCCAAAACCCTGAATGAACCCCGTATCGTTTGAATTTCGACTACCCTGCCTATACAGCTACCTTTGCAGTCATATTTACTACAATCCCTGCAAGGAGAAATATACGCGCGTATTATATGTGCAAAAAGTGCAACGCGATCTTTTTGAGTAGCTTGGCTTTCTTGGGGCAGTATCCGCCTGCTGTTATTCGCCAAGGCCCTATTCAATCCGATCCTCTTATCCTTTACGCAACGGTTGGAACAGCCGCTCAATTTCCTGAACAGCGTTTCCACTTCTCCCTGTTCGGGCAGAACGATCGTTTCCCCGACAGGATACTCTCTATTGAATATAAGGCAGCCGTAAGAACCGGGAAGACGGTACAGAGCAAAGACATCCCCGTGCTTCTGAAAAAATCTCCATACCTTTGTCTTTTCCCAGCCCCAACGACGGCCCAGGGTTTCCAAAGTCAAAACGGCTCCGTCGTGCGTGTACTGCACTGTCGGAGCCAAAAAAGAAAACGCATTGCTGCGATCTTCAAATACCGTGTGGCACCAAAGATCCAGCCATGCGTCTGCTTCCTCAAATATGTAATTATCTTGCGCAAGGCGTTCGGTTATATCGCGCGGCAAGCAAAGAAAACCGAACCCTTCCGTCGTATAAACGTTACCGACCATGCACTCTTCGCCGGAACACTTTACTACCCAATCTTTAATCGAATATGTCAACCTTTTTGTCATCGAGTCCAAGCTATATTCTATATACCCGAAACCGGCAAGCGTCTCCAAGACGTTCAATGCTTTGGCTCGATTCTTAATTCCGAGAATGCTTTTCAATCCGACAATTCCTCCCGACCACATCCCCGGAACAACCTCATTTGTATATCCGCAATAATGCGCTTGTCCTTTGCGGAAAGCGGCGCGGGCGGCAAGCTTTGCCCATGCCCCCATGATTCCCTTTCCCTCGGGCGATCTGCTTCGCAACAGCTTTACCCATTCGAATTTCATCGGACAATGCATTATTATTTACTCCTTATAAAATAAAAAAAGCAGCCATCCATGGATAGCTGCAAAAAAAATTCCCTATAGAAAAAGAGAGGTTAAAACCTCTCTTTTTCTTTGGCTGCCCCTGACAGACTCGAACTGACGACACTTCGGTTACTTCACTACATCGCTTTCACATTGTAGTCCGGACTTTGTCTTTACCATGAGCTTTCGCTTTTAGGTATCCCGTGTAAAGTCTCTACACATAGAATCTTGCAATTCCTTGCTCGGCGTTGTCTTATCTTTCGACTTAGATTTCACCGACTTAGCGGGATTATCACTTACAGATTTCTCTGTAAGGCTGCTATTAGCTTAATTGTTAAGCTCTTGACAGCCGAATGCTCTACCGACTGAGCTAAGGGGCAGTATGGTCAGCTAAAAAACTGACATTTGTGAGTTGCTCCTGCAAGCCTCGCACTTGCTGTGCTCCTATTCGTTAGTAACCTAACCGAAACGATTGGGCTACCGACTGAGCTAAGGGGCAATATGGATGCGGCAACTACCTATCCTCCCGGAGTGAAACCTCAAGTACTTTCGGCGTAAGAGAGCTTAACTTCTGTGTTCGGTATGAGAACAGGTGGATCCTCTCTGCTATCGTCACCGCAATGGTTATATAA
>CASFBD010000030.1 GCA_949292885.1 uncultured Bacillota bacterium | reverse complement strand
GCGGCGAGGGCGGCGTACTGCGAGACGCTCGCGGGGTTGCTCGTCGCATGGCTCTGGAATGAGTCGATCGCCTTCGCCACATCCTTCGGCGCCGCAAGCCAGCCGATTCTCCAGCCAGTCATCGCATACGTTTTGGATACGCCGTTCACGATGACCGCATGCTCTTTCACTTTCTCGCTCACCCGCGCAATCGAAAAATGCTTTACACCGTCATAAATGAGTTTGGAATAAATTTCGTCCGAAAGCACCCAGATCCCCGCTTCTTCCACTACTTTGCCGATCGCACGGATCTCTTCTTCCGTCGCGTTTGCGGAGATCATCAGTTTTGTCTTGATCTTGCTGTTGACCTGTACCGCGTATTCTGTCTCTTCACGAACGAGGGCTGCCTCGTTACAGACGGGATATTTCTGATCGAAAATGGAATATTTTCCGCCCGTCTGCTCCCAAAGCTCTTCGCTGAAATGAGGGGCGCAGGGTGCAAGCAGGAGCAGAAGATCGTTTGTGCAGGCGCGCAGGAACGTGACATTCTTCTCTGCGGCGCTCTCATATTTATAGAGGGCGTTGACGTATTCCATCAGTCTTGCCACTGCAGTGTTGAAGGAGAAGTTCTCCATATCGCGGGAGATGTTTTTGATCGCGTAATTGCGTGCGTAGTCAAGCTCTTTTTCCGCAGCGCCAAACGTTTCGCCATGGGAGGCTTTCATGTCGCGCACGCGCAGGACAAATCTTTCCACGCGGTCGAGGAATTTGGCCACCGATTTGATGCCGTCGTCGCTCCACGGGCCGCCCTCTGTGTAGGAGAATCCGAACATCAGGTACATACGGAATACGTCCGAACCGTATGCGGAAACGTATTCGTCGGGGGAAACGACGTTGCCCTTGGATTTGGACATCCTGTTCCCGTCGGGTCCGAGTATGACGCCCTGGTGAACGAGAGAGCGGAAGGGTTCATCGAAATTCAAATATCCCATGTCACGCAGGGCTTTGGTAAAGAACCTTGCGTACAGGAGGTGCATACAGGCGTGTTCTGCGCCGCCCACATATTTGTCGACAGGCAGAAGTTTGTTTACGATCTCCGGATCGAAGGGCGCTTTGGAGTTGTGTGCATCCGCATATCTGAGATAGTACCAGCTGGAGCAGACAAAGGTGTCTAATGTATCCGGATCGCGCAAGGCATCGCCGCCGCAGTGCGGGCACTTGGTGTGCATGAACTCTTCGCACTTTGCCAGAGGGGACTTTCCGTCCGGCTCAAACTCTACGTTGTAGGGAAGTTTTACGGGCAGATCTTTGTAAGGGACGGGAACAATGCCGCATTTGGGGCAGTGAACCACAGGGATAGGGGCACCCCAATAGCGCTGGCGGGAAACAAGCCAGTCGCGCAGGCGGTAATTGACTTTCCGTTCGCCTTTTCCCATTTTTGCGAGGTGGTTTGCGATCTCCGTACGAGCTTCTTCTCCGAACCGTCCGTCAAATTGCAGGCTGTTTACGCAAATACCGTCCTCGCAGAAGGGGAGCACCGTTTCCCCATTCTTGTTTTCGATGACTTTCTGAATAGGAAGCCCGTATTTATGCGCAAACGCAAAATCGCGTTCGTCGTGGGCGGGAACTCCCATCACGGCGCCTGTGCCGTAAGAATACAAGACGTAATCCGCCGCATAGATAGGAACTTTTTTCCCGTTGATCGGGTTGATGGCATAATGCCCGATGAACACGCCCGTCTTTTCTCTTGCAGAGGAGAGACGCTCGATCTCGTTGGTCTTTGCTGTTTCTGCAATGTATTTTTCCACCGCTTCACGCTGTTCATCGGAAACAAGCTTTTTCACGAGCGGATGTTCAGGGGCGAGCACAACATAGGAAACGCCAAAAATCGTGTCGCAGCGGGTCGTGAACACACGGAATTTATCTCCGCTTTCACATTCAAACTCGACCTCGCAGCCGACGGATTTGCCGATCCAGTTGCGCTGCATCAGCTTTGTCTTTTCCGGCCAGTCGATCTTGTCCAATCCCTGCAAAAGTTCTTCGGCATACTGCGTGATCTTGAAGAACCACTGTGTCAGATCTTTTTTGACAACGGTGGTGCCGCAACGTTCGCAGCATCCGTCCACGACCTGTTCGTTGGCAAGAACGGTGTTGCAGCTGGGGCACCAGTTGACAGGTGCTTCCTTGCGGTATGCGAGACCGTTTTCGTAAAGTTTAAGGAACATCCATTGGGTCCATTTGTAGTAATCTTCTTCGCAGGTCTTTACCTCCGCGGACCAGTCGAACATGGCGCCCATGGCTTTGAGCTGATGTTCCATCGTTTCGATGTTCTTTTCTGTGGAGTCCTTCGGATGGATCTTTGTTTTTATGGCATAGTTTTCCGCGGGCAGACCAAACGCATCAAATCCCATCGGCTGGAACACTTCGTAGCCCTGCATTCTCTTGAAACGTGCGTAGCTGTCTGTGGGGCCGTAATTGTACCAGTGTCCGATGTGAAGTTTCGCGCCGGAAGGATAGGAAAACATTTCCAGAACATAGAATTTTTTGTCTATGTTCTTCTTGTTGAAGTTGTTTTCCTTGGTCTTTTCCCACCGCTGCTGCCATTTGCTTTCAACGGATTTCATGTCCATAACTCAAAAAACCTCCGCAGGCTCAGAGAAGAGCCTCATTTTTTCTTAGCAATTTGTCTGTAAACGAGATAAGCTGCCGGGCCGATCAGGGGAAGGAGCAGAATGACGATGTTCCAGGGGATCATCGCTTTTACGATTCCCATATCTTTCATTAGAAGATAGATGGTCGAGATGGCAAGTATATAGTGCAAAGCCAAAACGACGATCAGTGCGATCAGAAAAGGCAACGGCATAGAAATTACCTCATAATTATTCATTTTATTATAAAGTGTTTTGAGAATTTAGTCAAGTTAAGAGGCGTATTCCGCCGAAAATTTTTATTTTTCGCCTGAAAAGGCACAGTTCGCGTAAATAATTCGCTATTTTCGGCATACACTGAAAATATGGAATCTATCAACATTTCCGACAGGGCGGAACATTGCCGTTACATTTCTTACATTGCAGGAGCGCTTACATCGTTTAAAAGCGGCGATGCGCGCGTGAGCTTTGAGGGGGACAGAATTTGTTTTACTCTGCAAGCGGAAACAGGCGGCGCGGCGCTGCGCCGCATTGCGGAGGAAAAGATCGCAGACGTTCTCTGTATCGGTTATAAGTATGAGGCGCTCGAGGCCGTACGTCCGGCCGGATTGGATGCCTCGGACAGGGAGATCCTCGTTTCTGCCGTCATTGCAGCGGATTTTTTGCAGGATAAAAAATACATTCTTGCAAGACTTGCCGACATCAGACAGCACTGTATCGACGGCTTTTATGATTTCCGTATGCGCAAACTGCGCGAAAAATGGCAGGAGATCGCCGCGTGTATTCCCCGCTCGTTTACGAGGGATCAGTTGTGCGCATTTCTCGAGTATCTGCATTCATCCAGCAAGAGGCGTATCTTTTTAAAGGGCGGAGAAGTGTACGATGCGCGCTGCCGCCGCCTGCGCTATGCCTCTCTTCTTGCAGAAGGGAAGGACGAAAAGACTGTGCTGCGTGAGATCGTACTCAGCGGGGCGGGAAAGGTAGAATGCCTCGGCTCCCTTTCGCCCGTTCAGGAGAAATTTTTAAAACAGTACTACGCAGGCAGGGTTGCGTTTGCGGCCAGATAAAATATTTATTTTTTCTTGCGAAAATCCGTTGACAAAAACGCGGAAAGAGTTTAAAATTTATGTATAAATAAATCTGCATACGGAAAAGACAAGTAGACGGACAAATGCAACTTTCAGAGAGCGGGGGCAAGGCTGGAACTTCCGCAGAGGTTTGTTCGGACGAAACCGCTTTTTTTCGCAGGAGCATCCGTGCTGAAAAACGGAGAGAGTGGCCGGAATTCCGGCAATTAAGGTGGAACCGCGCAAATTTATGCGTCCTTAAACGACAAGTTTAAGGACGTTTTTTATTTTTAATAACGTTCCGAAATACGGAGGGTGTACCATGATCATTACATTGAAGGGCGGCGATAAGAAAGAATACGCCGCGGCAGTATCCTGCAAACAGATCGCGCAGGACATCAGTGAGGGGCTTGCCCGTGCGGCGGTCGCAGCAAAAGTCAACGGGGTCCTCGTCGACCTCGCGCACGTCGTGGAGAACGACGCGGAAGTGGAGATCGTTACGCTGAAAGACAAGGAAGGCCTGCAGGTTTATCGTCACACGACGGCACACGTTTTGGCGCAGGCTGTCAAAACCATTTTCCCGACCAGCAAGCTGGCCATCGGGCCCACGATCGACAACGGATTCTATTACGACATCGACTTCCAAACGCCCATTACGCAGGAAGATCTTGGCAAGATCGAAGCTGAAATGCAGAAGATCATCAAGAGCAATCTGTCCATCGAGCGTTTTACGCTTCCTCGCGCGGACGCCATCAAGCTGATGACGAAATATTCCGAAAAATACAAGGTGGAACTCATCAAAGACCTTCCTGAAGGAGAGGAAATCTCTTTCTATAAGCAGGGCAGCTTTACAGACCTGTGCCGCGGACCGCATCTGCCTTCCACGGGCAAGATCAAGGCGTTCAAGCTGACCAGCATCGCAGGTGCATACTGGCGTGGCAACGAGAAAAACAAGATGCTTACCCGCATCTACGGTACGGCATTTGCCAAAAAGGATGAGATGGACGCCTACTTCACCATGCTCGAAGAGGCAAAAAAGCGCGATCATATCAAACTCGGCAAAGAACTCGGCTTGTTTGCCTTCCTCAACGAGGGCAAAGGTTTCCCGTTCTTCCTGCCCAAGGGAATGGTTCTTAAAAATACACTTATTGATTTTTGGCGTCAGATCCATACCCGCGAAGGATATGTGGAAGTGCAGACGCCCATCATCCTCAACAGAGGACTTTGGGAAACTTCCGGACACTGGGATCATTATAAAGAAAATATGTACACGACAAAGATCGACGGGGAGGATTGTGCCATCAAACCGATGAATTGCCCCGGCGGAATGCTCGTCTACAAACTCAACCCGCACAGCTACAAAGATCTGCCCATCCGCATGGGCGAGCTGGGACTTGTCCATCGCCATGAAAAGAGCGGCCAGCTGCACGGCCTGATGCGTGTGCGCTGCTTTACGCAGGATGATGCGCACATCTTTATGCTTCCCGAGCAGATCACAAGCGAGATCAAAGGCGTCGTGCGGATCATTGACGAAGTGTACACTCTGTTCGGGTTCAAATACCACGTCGAACTCTCTACGCGTCCCGAAAACAGCATCGGCAGCGACGAGGATTGGGATAACGCTACCAACGCTCTGCGCCTTGCATTGGATGAGCTCAATCTTCCTTACGTCGTGAACGAAGGAGACGGCGCTTTCTACGGACCGAAGATCGATTTCCATCTGACTGACTCCATCGGCAGAACATGGCAGTGCGGCACTATTCAGCTGGATTTCCAACTCCCGCAGAGATTTGAAGCAGAATACACGGGTGAAGACGGGCAGAAACATCGTCCTATTATGATCCACCGCGTCGTGTTTGGTTCCATCGAACGTTTCATCGGCATTCTTATCGAGCATTACGCAGGCAAATTCCCGGTGTGGTTGGCGCCCGTACAAGTCAAGATCTTGCCGGTTTCGGACAAATCCTTGGATTATGCTCTTGAAGTAGAGAAACTCCTCAAGGAGCAGGGCATTCGCGTGGAAACAGACAGCCGCAACGAAAAGATCGGTTATAAGATCCGTGAGGCACAGCTGGAAAAACTTCCGTATATGCTGATCATCGGCGACAAGGAAAAGGAAGAAAAGACGGTTTCCGTCCGTATGCGCGAAAAGGGCGATATAGGCAGTATGGTGCTGGGCGATTTCGCCGCCCGCGTTAAAAAAGAGAATGACGAAAAGACGGTCTTTTAAAAAAATATAAAAAACAATAAAAAATGTTTGACAATCTTGCCGATTTGTGGTATTCTGTATCAGTAAAGCAGAAGTTACTTCTCGCCTTGCGGCAATCGAGTCGGCAAGTGCCAAACAAAATCCGATAGCAAACGCACTGAGTGCGTATTTTGGGTATGTTTGAAGCGGGACGTAACAGATGCGGCCCGCTTTTCTATTTGTCCCGAGCAGGGAAATTTAACAAAAAGGACGGTTTATGGCAATTAAAGACCAGCATCAGGTGAACGGAGAGATCCGCGATCAGGAAGTGAGAGTGATCGGTTCGGACGGTCAGCAGCTCGGAATCATGAGCTCGAGAGAGGCGCTTCGCCTCGCCGAAGACAGCGATTTGGATCTGGTGAAGATCTCGCCCACGGCAAATCCTCCCGTGTGCAAGATCATGGATTACGGCAAATTCAAGTTTGAACAGGGCAAAAAGGAAAAGGAATCCAGGAAAAACCAGAAAGTCGTTGAAGTGAAAGAGGTTCGCCTTTCCATGACCATTGACACGGGCGATATGAATGTCAAATCCCGTCAGGCAGTCAAGTTTCTGGAAGCAGGCAACAAGGTGATGGTTTCCATTCGTCTGCGCGGCCGTCAGAATGCGCACGCATCCATGGGCGTCGACGTCATGAATGAATTTTTCGAGATGCTGGGCGGTAAAGCAGTAATGGACAAAAAACCTGCAAACGAGGGGAGAAACATTACCATGCTCCTTTCGCCTGCAAAACAGTAAAAAGTCAATACAGTGCGGCGGTTTGCCCAAGAGACAAGCCCGCGCTTTAGTGAAAATAAATTCGGAGGAATACAAGTATGCCTAAACAGAAATCGCATAGCGGCTCGAAGAAACGTTTCGACATTACGGGAAGCGGAAGAGTCAAAAGGGCGCAGTCCGGTAAAAACCACAAGACGGGTGCAAAACCCAGGAAGAGAAAGAGAAATCTCCGTCAGACGGCGTTTGTCAACGAAACGCAGGAACTCACGGTGAAGAATCAGCTCATCCCGTATAAGAAATAAGGTATAAGGAGAAGAAGTCATGCGTATTAAAAGAGGTGTCAACGCTGTTAAAAAGCGCAGAAAGATTTTTAAACTGTCCAAGGGCTACTTCGGCTCCAAGAGCAAGTCTTACAGGATCGCCCGTGAAGCGGTGATGAAGTCGCTGATGTACGCTTACGTCGGCAGAAAGAACAGAAAGAGAGATTTCCGTCAGCTGTGGATCGCGCGTATCAACGCGGCGGCAAGAATGAACGGCCTTTCTTACAGCAAGTTCATGCACGGCCTGAAGGTTGCTGGCATCAATCTGAACAGAAAGGCGCTTGCCGAGATCGCTGTCAGCGATGCGGCTGCGTTTGCGGCGCTCGCCGAAAAGGCGAAAGCGGCTATCGCTTAATCCGAATGATGAAAAAACCTTCTTTGCAAAACAAGAAGGTTTTTTTGCATTTATAAAAATATGGTCATTACATCCAGGAGCAATCCGCTCGTCAAAAGTATTCTTTCCTTGCGCGACAAAAAGGCTCGCCGGGAAAGAGGAGAATACATTGCAGAGGGCATTAAACAGATTCGCGAGGCGGCTGCCTGCGGGTGTGCGTTTTCCTGTATTGTCTATGCGGAGAGTTTTTCCGGGGAAAGATTTTTCCCCGATCTTGCTCAGGTTGTTTCCGACAGTGTGTTTGAGAAACTTTCCGAAGAGGTGACACCGCAGGGAGTCCTTGCGGTGATCCGTATGCCAGATGTTTCCGTGCGTGCGCCGAGGGGGAAGTGCCTTCTTCTGGACGGCGTTTCCGATCCGGGCAACGTGGGAACCATTCTGCGTACGGCAAATGCGGCGGGATACGAGGATGTGTACCTTCTCTCCTGTGCCGATCCGTTTTCTTCAAAGTGTGTGCGCGCCAGCATGAGCGGAATATTTTTTGTGCGTCTTCATATCGGTGCCAAAGAACAGATCTTTCGTGCGCTGGAAGGCGTTCCTATGCTTTGTGCGGATATGGACGGGGAAAACGTATTCCGTTTCCGTCCGCCCGAAAAATTCTGTCTTGTGATCGGAAACGAGGCGAACGGAGTGAGTGAGTCTGTGCGGCAGGCTTGTTCCGCGACCGTCAGGATCCCCATGAGAGAAAGCTGCGAGAGCCTGAATGCGGGCGTTTCCGCAGGCATTTTGATGTACGAGCTCGCGGCGGGAGAACATCGTTAATCATTTTTAAATTTATAGAGGAGTAAAATCATGTCAGGACACAGCAAATGGCATAATATTCAGGCAAAAAAAGGCAAAGCGGACGCGGCACGCGGCAGGATCTTCACTAAAATCGGAAGAGAAATCGCCGTAGCGGCAAAATCCAACCCCAATCCTGATACTAACAGCAAACTTGCGGATGTGATCGCCAAGGCAAAGGCGAACAATATGCCCAATGACAACATTCAGCGCTGCATCAAAAAGGCGGCTGGCGAACTGGGCAGCGCTACCTATGAAACGCTTGTATATGAAGGGTATGGCGTGGGTGGTTCCGCGCTTATTATCAGCACGCTGACGGATAACAAAAACCGTACGGCAGGCGACGTTCGTTCAACCCTTTCCAAGTGCGGCGGTGAACTCGGTAACACCGGTTGTGTTTCCTATATGTTCAGCAATAAGGGACTCCTTGTTGTGGAAAGAACGGTCGATCTGGATGAGGACACCATCACTGAATATGCCATCGAGGCAGGTGCGGACGATGTCGTTACGATGGACGATGCGTACGAGATCTACACGGATCCCGCCGCTTTTTCGGATGTGCGCAAATTTCTGGAAGGGAAGGGTATTTCTTTCCTGGAAGCGGATGTTCGCATGATCCCGCAGAATAAGGTGACGCTCAGTCCCGAACATACACAGACGTTTTTGAAGCTTCTGGACAAACTGGAAGAATTGGATGACGTGCAGGACGTTTACCACAATGTGGAACTTCCTGATGATGAAGAGGAAGAATAAATCTGTTTATAAAGTACTCTGTGTGGCATAAAACGCCCGAAAGCGCATAAAGGAGGTTGTGATGACCGTCAGAGAAACTTGCCTGAAAGCAAAGGAAAATCTTTCCGCCATCTCATTTGCCGGCGAGGAAGATATGAACAAAATGCTTGCGGCTTCCGCCGCGGCACTGCGCACGCAGGCGGCGTATATCATTGCTGAGAACGAAAAGGATCTGCAAAACTGCACGCGCGGTGCGCAGTTTGCCGACAGATTGATGCTCAACGAAAAACGCATCGATGGTATTGCACAGGGTTTGGAAAAACTCATTGAACTGCGCTGCCCCGTCGGGGAAGTTCTGGAAGAGAGAACACTGTACAACGGATTACATTTGCGTCGCGTGCGCGTGCCGCTCGGAGTTTTGGGTATCATTTACGAGGCGCGCCCCAACGTTACAGCGGATGCGATCGGTCTTGCCGTCAAGAGCGGCAACGCCGTTGTTCTGCGCGGAAGCAAGGACGCCATTCTTTCCAACAAAGCGGTAACAAAAGTCATCAAGGACGCGATCCGTGAGGCGGGATACAATCCTGAATTTATTCAGTTGATCGAAGATGTCACGCATGAAGGCGCCACGCAGTTTATGAAAATGAACGGGATCGTGGACTTGCTTATTCCTCGCGGCGGCGCGGGGCTTATCCGTAACGCCGTGGAAAACGCCACCATTCCAGTAATCGAAACGGGCACGGGCAACTGTCACGTGTATTTTGAAAAGACAGCCGATCTTTCAAAAGGTCTGTCTATTCTCATCAACGCTAAGACGCAAAGGACTTCTGTCTGTAATGCTTGCGAAAGTTTGCTGCTGGATCGCTCGATCGCAGAAAAATATCTTCCTCAGATTGTTGCAGCTTTGCGCGACAAAAACGTAGAAATTGTTGCTTGCGAAGAATGCAGGAAGATCATGCCTGAACTTACTGCGGCGACGGAGGAAGATTATGCGACGGAATTCCTCTCTTTGAAAATTTCCGTAAAAGTGGTTGACGGAGTTGACGAGGCGATTGCGCACATCAATCAATACGGAACGCATCACAGCGATAGCATTGTGACCGAGGACAAGGCTGCGGCGGAAAAATTTCTGAAAGAGGTGGACAGTGCGGCAGTGTACGTCAACGCCAGCACGCGCTTTACCGACGGCTTTGAATTCGGGCTTGGTGCGGAGATGGGGATTTCCACGCAAAAGCTTCACGCGCGCGGGCCGATGGGGCTGAAAGAATTGACTTCATACAAATACCAGATCTTTGGAGATGGTCAGATCCGCGGCTGAAAAATTTTTTTGCATAAAAATCTGAAAACCGCAGATAATAAGAATGTCAGCAACGGCAAGGCAAAAAAAGTATCGGAAAGAAGTTTTTTAAAAGACGGAAACAAGAAAAATGTTTGTCATCTTAAGACGTTGCTTTCAAATAGAGTCTCTTATAAGGTGGCAAACAGTATTTGAATGCAGATGCAGTCTGCGAAAGGAAAAGAAAATTTGCAAACCGAAAAGGGATCAGAAATAAGAGGAAACGTGCGTGCTAAGTATGTTTTCTCTTATTTTTTTGCCTCAAAAAGGTGCTTTCTCCTCTTTAAAATTTTTGCGTCCAACTGTTTACATTTAAAAAAATATATGGTAAAATAGGCGCAATTATACAGGAGGTGCTTATGGCTCGAAGAAAAAGCGAAGTACAAAAAGCGGCGGAATCGGCTGTGAAAAAGACGCATCCCGCCACGATAATTCTGGCTGTTTTGTTCTTTCTGATCGGGTGCGCCGGCGGCGTGTTTGCTTCCATGACGCTGACAAAAAACGATCGTTTCGATCTGAACGGCGAAAAAGTTATTCGTCTGCAAATGGGCGAAAGCTATACCGAACAGGGTGTCACGGTGATTTCTTTCGGGAAAGATGTTTCCGACAAAGCGGTGCGCGGCGGCGACGCCGATTCCCTGAAAGAGGGCGCAGAGGAAGGGATCTATCAGATCGTCTATACGATCGACGATCTCCGTTGGGGCGATTTTCAGCGCGTCCGCGTGGTGATCGTGGGAGATCCCGAAGGCGCAGACGAGTTTATCGCCTCTTTGGAAAAGGAGGTGTAACCTATGGCTAAAAAGAAATTCAGCCTTGTACTCACCTTGGGGTGTTGCCTGCTGGCGCTCCTTATCGGATTTATTGCTGCTTTTGCACTCTATACATACATCAAACGTCCGACGGGCGGTGACGTCTATGTCAGCGGCGATCTGCAGATCCATTTTATGGAATTGGGCAATAAATACACGGGCGACAGCATTTATATTAAGGCTGGGGATACGGACATCCTCATAGATGCCGGCTCACGCACCAACAGCACGGATACCACTTCGGCATACATCGATCAGTACTGTACGGACGGGACTCTCGAATATGTTATCGCTACTCATGCGGATCAGGATCATATTGCGGGATTTGCCGGAAGCAGCGGTTCTCCGAGTATGTTTGAAAGATACAAAGTCGGAACGATCATTGATTTTGCACTGACAAACAAGAACACGCAGACGTATCAGACATATGTGGAAAAGCGTGACGCCGCCGTTGCGGCGGGTGCGGTACATTATACGGCACTGCAGTGTTGGAACGAAACGGATGGGGCACAGCGGGTTTACGAGATTTCTGACGGTGTGGAAATGGAGATCTTGTACAATTACTACTATGAAAACGAGAGCAAATACGAAAACAATTATTCTGTTTGTCTGATGTTCAACCAAGGCGATAAACATTTTCTGTTTACAGGAGATCTGGAAGAAGATGGTGAGGAACAGCTTGTTGTTCACAATCAGCTTCCTAAGGTTGAACTTTTCAAGGCGGGGCATCACGGTTCCAAAACTTCCTCCAACGATTGCCTGCTGAAGGTAATCCAACCGGAGATCGTTTGTGTCTGTTGCTGTGCGGGAACGGACGAATATACGGAAACTCCGGAAAATCAGTTTCCCACACAGGCGATGATTGACAGGGTTTCTGTCTATACGGACAAAGTCTATGTCACTTCCTTGGGTGATGAAAGTGCGGCAAACGGATATGTTTCCATGAACGGCAACATCGTCGTTACATCAAACAGAGCGGGCGTGACGGTCAACTGTTCCAATAATAATACGCTTTTAAAGGATACGGACTGGTTTAAAAACAACAGAAAGATGCCATCAGCATGGGCGTCGTAAAAAATTTGACAAAAAAGGCGGATATAAGCAATTATAATGGCTGTATCCGTCTTTTTTTTGTGTAAAATATTTGCGAAAAAAACAAAAAAGTATTAAAATAGTTAGGATAGAGATACAAAGGTTCAGGAGAAACGAATTTGATACGAAACGATTTGAGAAACGTGGCGATCATCGCGCACGTTGACCACGGCAAAACGACGCTTGTGGATCAGATGCTCAGACAGAGCGGAACATTCAGAGAAAATCAGGTTGTGGAAGATCGCGTGATGGATTCCAACGCCATCGAACGCGAAAGAGGGATCACCATTCTTGCAAAGAACACTTCCATTCATTATCACGGCGTAAAGATCAACATTATCGATACGCCGGGACACGCAGACTTCGGCGGAGAAGTGGAGCGCGTTTTGAAAATGGTAAACGGCGTTCTGCTCCTCGTGGATGCGGCGGAAGGCCCCATGCCTCAGACGCGCTTTGTCATGCAGAAGGCACTCGAGCTCAACCATAAACTTATCATTGTCGTCAATAAGGTAGACCGTCCCGACGCGCGTATTGCAGAGGTGGAAAATGAGATCCTCGATCTTCTCATCGACCTCAACGCAAATGACGATCAGATCGATTCGCCTATCTTGTTTTGTTCGGGCAGGGCGGGGACTGCGTCCCTTTATGCAGACAAGGAAGGAAAGGACCTCACTCCGCTCTTTGATACAATACTCAATCACATCCCGCCCATGGAGGCGGACGAAACAGCGCCTCTGCAGTTGCTTGTTTCATCCATCGACTACAACGATTATGTCGGCAGGATCGGTATTGGCAGGGTCGAGCGCGGCACAGTCAAAGCAAACCAGGAAGTTGCCGTCTGCAACCACAACATTCCTTCTCTCAACAAGCGTGGAAAACTTGTCAACCTGTATCAGATCGAGGGGCTGTCCCGCGTGGCCGTGCAGGAAGCAAAGGCGGGCGACATCGTCTGTTTCTCCGGTTTGGAAGGAATCAATATCGGTGATACTGTCTGTGTTCCCGACAAAGTGGAAGCGGTTCCGTTCGTCAAAATCAGCGAACCGACGGTGGAAATGACCTTTTCCGTCAACGACAGTCCGTTTGCAGGCAAAGAGGGAAAATTTGTCACCTCCCGCCATCTGCGCGACAGGTTGTACCGTGAACTTCTCAAAGATGTGTCCTTGAAAGTGGAAGACACAGACACGGCGGAAGCATTTAAAGTGAGCGGCAGAGGAGAGATGCATCTTTCCATCCTCATTGAAAATATGCGCCGAGAAGGATATGAGTTTCAGGTGAGCACCCCTAAAGTGCTTTACAAGACGTATGACGGCGTTCTTTATGAACCCGTAGAGCGCTTGATCGTGGACGTACCCGAGGACGGTACAGGCTCTGTGTTCCAGAGTATGGGCGAACGCAAGGGAGAACTCGTTCATATGAGTGCCGTAGGATCTCGTATGCGCCTGGAATTTCTGATTCCTGCACGCGGCCTTTTCGGATACAAGAGTGAATTTCTCACGCAGACCAAAGGCGAAGGCGTAATGAACTCTATATTCTTTGAATATCAGCCGTATAAGGGAGATCTCAAGCGCAGGGATACGGGTTCGCTTGTCGCTTTTGAATCGGGCGAAGCCGTTACGTACGGATTGTTCAACGCACAGGACAGAGGTGTTTTGTTTATCGATCCGGGTACACAGGTGTATGAAGGCATGGTTGTCGGTGTATCTCCCAAGACGGAAGACATCAATGTGAATGTCTGCAAGAAGAAACACATGACGAACACGCGTGCGGCAGGAAGCGACGATGCGATGCGCCTGAATTCTCCCAAAAAGATGAGTTTGGAAGAATGCCTGGAATTCCTCAACGACGATGAACTTTTGGAAGTCACTCCCGTTTCGCTGAGGATTCGCAAACGCATCCTCGACAGCGAGCTGCGTGCCAAAGCGAGGGCAAAAGAAAAGAAGGCATAAAATCTCTTTCAAAAAGCATACAATATTCCCGACGATGAAAATCGGAGGGAATATTTTTTTATGGAAGAAAAGGTGCAGACGGCGCTCATTGAGCAGCAGAAAAAAATTACCCTGACGGGTGTGGAGAGTGTGGATTCGTTTACGGAAAAACAGATCACGCTTACCGTGTGCGGCGGAAAGGCGATCATTGCGGGCGAGGGACTTAAGATTGTTTCCTTTTCCCAGTCGGGCGGCGGATTCTGCGCTACGGGCAAGATCTGCGGCGTACAATTTACGGAGAAAAAGCAAAAGATCTCCAAAAGGCTGTTCGGCTGATGGGGCAGGTATGGCAGGCGTTTGCCTGCATTTCTGCAGGGCTTGCAGCAGGAGCGCTCTGCGAGCCGCTTTTTGTGCTTTTTTTTCTTGCCCGAAACAAGGCAGTCAGGATAGCGGCGGATGTACTTTGCGGTATCATTACGGCGCTGGTGTTTGTTTTGTTTTTTACTGCTTTTGCCTTGCCTGACCTGCGTGCGTATATGCTTTTTTTCTGTGCGGCGGGTTTCTGGCTTTGGAAGAGAAGTTTTCACAGAATACTTGCCTTTTTCGCAAATAAGCTGTATAATAGATACAGGAGCAGTTGCAAAAGAATTATGTTGCGGCTGTCGCGGAAAGTATGCAGGAAGAAAAATTCAAAAAACTTGTCATAGGTTCTACGGTCGCGGCGGTGATCCTTTTGTCCTTTTTGCTCATTTTTCTCATCGGTCAGTTGATTTCCATTTCTTCGAGGAAGAGCAGGGAGGAAGAACTTCTGCGTCAGATCGAAGAATATGAGCAATATATTGAAACGGCACAAAACGACTGTGAAGTATATCAGGGGAGGATCTGGCTGGAAATTGCCGTGCGCGAACTGCTTGCTTTGCGCGGTGAAAGCGCAGATGCGGATACGGCGTCCGTCGTCGTGTACGTACCTTTTGATACGGGAGCTTTTTGACAATGAAATTATCGGTCATCGACATCGGTTCAAATTCCGTCCGCCTGCTGTTGTGGGCGGACGGTTGTTCTCTCAATAAAAAAATATATACTACGCGGCTGGGGGAAGGAATTGCCTTTTCTCCCGTCTTGCGCGATCAGGCAATGCAGCGCACGTCGGATGCGATCGGGGAATGTCTGCGGGAAACGGAAAAATTCGGCGCGGAGAAAACGTACGCTTTTGCCACGGCAGCCGTCCGCGGAACGGAAAACGGAAAGGATTTTGTGCGCGCTGTCTTTGATCGGTTCGGATTAAAGATCGATGTCCTCAGCGGCGAAAAAGAAGCGCAGTTGGGCATCCTCGGCGCATTGGAAGGTAAAGACGGGGGCATTGTGGACGTCGGCGGAGCAAGCACGGAGATCACCGTGGGAAAGGACGGAAAAATCTTATATGCCGTCAGTGCGGACGTAGGCGCGGTACGGCTGAAAGACTTTTGCGGCGAAGACGTACAACAGCTTGCAAAATATATCTCGAAAAAGATCTCTGTTTTCGGAGACGTTCCGAGTTGCTCTGTGGTTGGGATCGGCGGGACGGCAACGTCTCTTGCCGCGCTTGAATACGAGGTGGAACCGTATGATCCCGCGCTTACGCATGGCGCTGTTCTCACGCGCGAAAGGATCCATGATTGGGCTTTGCGCCTCTTGTCTATGCCGCAGGAGCAAAGGCTTAAACTCAAGGGAATGGACAAACGCCGTGCGGATATACTGGGCGGCGGAGCGCTTTTACTGTATTATGTTCTGCAAAAGATGGGCGCGGAAAAACTCTCCGTCAGCGAAAAAGACAATTTGGAAGGGTATCTTCTGGAAAAACTCGGGGAGGCGGAAAAATGAACAGGATCACAGAAAATTTTTTCCGCATTTTTGACCTGGTTCTCTCTTTTGCGTTGGCGGGTACGGTCGTTTACCTCGGCGATGTATGGTACTGGCAAAATTACAACGCCGTGCTTCTTGCCGTGCTTCTCGTATTGGGCGGCGTGTTCTCTGCC
>CASFBD010000029.1 GCA_949292885.1 uncultured Bacillota bacterium | reverse complement strand
TCGGGTCTGCCTCTTTTATCCGGCCGTCACTTCGGCGGCAACCGGTCAGACATTGCCTGCAAATTTCAGAATCGACCGCAAAAAATAGGCACGGTGCCGAAAAGCCGCACACGCGGCTGATCTTCTCTCGCCGTTGCAAGATAATGCGTCTGCGCCTCTTTTAAAAAATTATAAACGCGCTTCACAGCCTCTGCTCCCGAACTTTTTTACTATCCCCCTGCCGCCGAAAACAAGGGGAAAACGAAAAAAGCGGGGAACGTTCCCCGCTTTTTTTTAATCTTTTCTCTCGTCGCCCAAAAAGAAGAGAGCAACTGTTCCGGGGCCGGTATGCGCCCCGATGGTGGTGCCGATGTCGAAGATCTGTACTTTACCGCGCAGAGCTGGCATAAGTTTTTCCACCTGTTCTTTTACGGAAAGGGCGTCCTGCAGGCAATCCGCATGGGAAATATAGCAGCGACCTGCATACGCGGTTCCGTTTTGCGCGTGCTCGCTCATAGTGCGTGCGATCTCCTGGATGACGCGCGGCTTTGTGCGTACCTTGCGGCGGGGGATCAGCCTGCCCAGATTGTCCATATTCAACAGCGGACAGATGTGCAGCACCGTGCCGAACCAGCCCATCGCGCGCGAAATTCTGCCCCCGCGCACATAGTAAGTAAGATCTGTGGAAAAAAACCAGTGGTGTACAAACAGCCGCATTTCCTCCGCGCGGCAGGCAAGTTCCTTTGCGCCCATGCCGCCGTCACGCAGGTCGGCAAGTTCTTCCATCAGCAAGCCGTACCCAGACGATGCGCCCAGCGAATCGACAATGTATACCTTCCGCTCGGGGAATTTTTCCTGCAATGTGCGGGAGGCGAGAAGCGCGGCATTGTAAGTTCCGGAAATTCCGGACGAAAGCGCAACATACACCACATCTTTCCCCTCTTCCAGCCAGGGCGTGAACGCCTGCAAAAACTCGTCCACGTTGGTCTGCGATGTGCGTGTCATGGCTCCGCGCGCCATCGCGGCATAAAATTCCGGATAGGAAATACTCTGTCCCAGATCGTCCGTGTACTGTTTTTCGTCCAGGCTGAAATGGAAGGGAATGTATTCTATGTTCCGCTCGCGCAGACGCTCTGCCGAAAGATCGGCCGTGGAACCGCAACACAATACATATTCCTGCATAAGTCTCTCCTTTTCTAAGCCGCGCGCCTCTCGCGCGGCAGACAGCTTTTCTTTACGGTCGGAAAAAAGCCGTTCCGAACGCGCCGAATACGCTTTTGTTTTCCTTCCGCTTGCTATTCTATGAAAAAAAACGTAAGATTTCAAGTACTTCCCGAAAAAAATCGTTCTACTCTTTACTTCATCCTCTCTACTCTTCAAAAACGAATCTCTACTGTCCGTAGAGTTGTTTTTTTGCATAAAAAAAAAGGGACACGTCCCTTCTTTTTTTCGACAAAGAAAATATATTTAGCGACAAGGCCGGGCAGAACGGCGCAATGTGTTCCTCCTTCCGTTCCGCCCTGTTTTTTCCGAAAGCAACCCCTTGTTCTCTACTCCGCCTTTTGCGGGATCCGCGAAAAAAGGCGGACAGCCAGCACGGTCATGTCGTCCTGCGCCCTGCCGCTGCGCGCGAGAGCCTCGGAAAGCAACGAGTCTGCCAGCGCCTGCGGGTTGGCTGCGATCTTGCGGCTGAGAAACTGCGCGACATCCGTGCCCGAACCGAACGCAGAAGAGATCCCGTCGCTGAGAAAGACCAGCACGTCTCCGTCCGACAGTGTGCGCGTAAGCGTTGTGGGATGTACCCCTTCGAGAATGCCCAAGGGCAGAGAGTCGCTTTCCAGCGTTTCCACTTTGGAACGGGTGATGAGAAAGGCGAGCGGGGAACCCGCCTTTACGATGTCTGCCCTGCCCGTATCCAGGTTGACCGTAGCAACATCCAGGCAGGCGAAACCTTCCCCTTTGCGGAAAGAAAGCAGCCTGTTGACAGTAAGAAGAACGGTTTCCCCCGCCATTCCCGCGCGAAACAGACTTTCCACCAGGTTGAGTGCGGCGTCCGAAAGGGAACGCGCATCCTGTCCGCTGCCCATTCCGTCCGCCAGCGCGCAGAGAAAATTGCGCTCGTCTATGCGCAGGACGGAAGTGGTATCGCCGCAGGCGCTTTCCCCTTCTTTGGTGACGGAAGCAACTCCGAACGCCGCGTCATACACGGGCGTGGGACGCAGAACATACACATATTTCTCTGCGCAAACGTTGCGGCGGGAGGAAAGAGAATACTCCCGCTCCATGGCGCGCGAAACGGCGCCGCAAATTCGCTTTTGCGCATAATTTCCGCAGACGGTCAGATAAATTTCCGGAGTTTCCCCCAGGACAAAAACTTCGTCGCAAGGGATACCCGCGCCCGCCAGCGCGGCCTGCACTTCCTGCTCCGCCTGTACGTTTGCGCCCGTCGGCACGCTCTGGCGGACGGCGAGGTCTTTCAGCAGATCCGCCACTGCCCGCGCCTGTTTTGCAAACAATTCCCTCGCCGCCGCCGCGTTTTCCGCTTCCAGCGCTTCGCGGCGGTATTCCGCCAGCACGCGGTTGAGCGAAAACAGTACTCCCGCAGGGTTTGGGCACTCCGCCGAAAGAGCCCCCGGCAGGTCAATGAGGCTCGCCTTCCCCTTTTCACACCCCACTTCCGCCAATTTTAACAGTCCGCCGTCTGTCTTGCCGTCGCAGGAGGAAAGTTTTTCGCAATTTGCACAAGCCTCCGCCCGCACCTGCTCGGCAAGCATCTGCGGCGCGCCCGAAAAGCTCTGCTCGGCGGCAAACGAATAAAATGCGTTTTCGATCTCCCGAAATGCCGCCGACATCTCGAACAGGCGCTCCCCCACTTCCGCGCGGTTCTTGTCTATGCTGGTGCGCGTCAGACGGCGCTCGCCGTACAGGCGGATCGTCCTCGCGCCGCGGCGAAGCAGCTGTTCGGGCAGAAAAGCGAATACCAGGCAGGGCACGAGAGGGACAAGCAAAGTCAGATAAAACTGCATCTGCGTCAGACCCTGCATTCCCGTATTCGCAAGACAGGAGAGAGTGCGCAGCAGCACATCCGCAAAAAACGCGCCCAGTACACATGGCAGCTTGCCTGCACGCAGGAGGAGAAGCGCCGCCGCTGAACAAAGGCAAAAAGCGGCGACGGGGTAGAGATCGGGCGACATGGAGGCAACGCTCCTGCACACCGAAGGCGCAATGCCCAGCACCAACGCGCAATACACGGCGGATGCGCTGCGCAGCAGCGCGCACGCAAGCAAAAGAAGAAAGAGCGCGACAGACTGATAAACATTTTCCCCCAGACAATTGTACAGCCCGATCCCCACGGCGGCAACGCCCGCCGCCAGAAAAATAAGCTCTTCCGGGGAAAGCCTGCGCCTGCCCACGTGTAAAAGCAAGCTGCGCCCCGCCCCCAAAAAAAGCAGACACAGCAAAAACAGAGCAGCCGAAATCAGGGCGCTTTGCACATAATCTTCATATACGTATCCCCCGAACCGCCACAAAAAGGGCAAAACGGCGACCGCGCACCACAACCCGAATTCTGCACGCATGGTTCTGCCCGTGCGCTCGTAAACAAAAAAGACCGCGCCCAAAAAGATGCCCTGCATCAAAAAAACGAGAAATGCCTCAAACCCCGCCAGCAGGGACAGTCCCCCTGCCAGTATGTACATTCCCGCAAGCGCCAGCGGATGAAATCCGCACGCGAGCGCCGCCGCATACAACGGCAGGGAAAAAGGTTCAAAAGAACGCATGGTGAAGTTGAGCAGCACCATTCCCGCAAACACCGCAAAATAGACGAGCGCCGTCTTGTATCCGTATCTGAACCGCAACCGCATTGTACTTTCTCCCGAAGGGCTTTTTCCGTATCTTATCACAATGCGCATGAAAAATAACGGATAACATTGTCAAAAAAAGTCACTTCCGATCGCTTTTCCCGACTTCAGGCAAAAAACCTCCGTAAAAACCACTAGAAATACTGAAAATGCGCCCCCGCAAATGTGCGGGGGCGCATACCGTATCGCTATGAAATCAGTTTTGTCCCCTTCTCGGAAAGGGAACGGCAATGCTGACGTTACTCGGATTTTTCCGCAGACTCCGCTTTCTCTTCCGCCTGTGCGGGAGCGGCACTCTCCGCCGCGGTGCTTTCGGAAACCGTTTCCTGTGCGGGCTGCTGTTTGTTCTTCTTGCCGATGTTGACGACCAGGTTGGTGAGAATACCCAAAATCAACGCGCACGCGATCGCCGTAACGGTGACAGCCCCGAACTTGAGCGCCATACCGCCCACGCCCGCAATGAGGACGACGGAAGCCGTAAACAGATTGCCGTTTTCGTTCAGGTCCACTTTCTGCAGCATTTTCAGACCGCTGACGGCGATAAAGCCGTACAGTGCGATGCAAACACCGCCCATGACGCAGGAAGGAATGGTTTCGAGGAAGGAGGTGAAAACACCGATGAAGGAGCAAAGGATGGCAAAAACGGCTGTGAGAAGGGTTGTAACGACGGAAGCGTTGCCGGAGATGGCGACGCAGCCGATGGATTCGCCGTATGTAGTGTTGGGGCAGCCGCCGAAGAAAGCGCCTGCGATGGAGCCTACGCCGTCACCGAGGAGCGTCCTGGACAGACCGGGATCGGTGAGCAGATCGCTTTCAATGATGGAAGAGATATTCTTGTGGTCAGCCAGGTGTTCGGCGAACACAACGAAAGCGACGGGAATGTAAGCCACGGCGATGGTGCCGATATAAGAGCCGATGCTGCTGCCTTCCGCGGGGGTAAGGCTGCCCTTAAAGATCTGCAGGAAGGTGAAGTCGGGGTACCATTCCATGGAATTGAAGAGAGAAAAATCGATGATCTTGAGCGCTTCGGCGTTGAAGGCAATGCCGCAGACGGTGAAGATGGCCGCCAGCAGATAGCCGGACAGAATGCCGATGATGAACGGGATCATGCGCAGGAACTTTTTGCCGTACACGGAGCAGACAATGGTAACGCCGAACGTGACCAGTGCGCAAAGCAGGCAGAGAATGGAATGGGTATCCATAATATAAGCGCTGGCATTGGGATCGTAAAAAGCGCCGACAGCATCGCCGACGGCGTTGCCGGAAAGAGAAAGTCCGATGAGGGCGACGGTGGGCCCGATGACAACGGCGGGCATGACTTTATCGATCCATTTAACGCCCACAAACTTGACGATGAGAGCGATGATGACGTACACAAGTCCCGCAAACACAGCACCGATGATCAGCCCGAGATAGCCCAGAGAAGCGGAAACGCCGCCCGCAAATGCCGCGGACATGGAACCGATAAATGCAAACGAGCTGCCCAGGAACACAGGGCTCTTAAACTTTGTGAACAGCAGGTAGACGAATGTGCCGGCGCCCGCGCCGAACAGCGCTGCGGAGACGGACATCCCGTTCCCGATGATCATAGGCACCGCGATGGTTGCCGCGAGAATGGCGAGCAACTGCTGCAGGGCAAACAGCACCAGCTGCAAAGGTCTGGGTCTGTCTTTTACGCCGTAAATCAATTTCATAGGTAAATACCCCTCTTGGAATTTTTGCGTTTCAGAGTGTGGAACGCTATCTTTTCTATTATACCATTATCCGACAAAAAACGCAAAGATTTCGCCAACTTTTCACAAACAAAAAAATTTTTTCTCTTTTCCGCCCGCGCACGGCCCTCTTTTGCCCGACTTTTGCCGCGCTCCGTGCCGAAAGTCTGCTGCAAAAGATGGGAACAGAGCACTTCTCCCGCACCCCTCTGCGCGCTCCTCGACGCAGTATATTTCCAGACAGCGCTCCCGCCGTGCCCCTTGCATTTGCCGCAGTTACCTTAGCATTCCCGGCCTTTATGCCGCCCGGTCTTTGTATAAAAAAAGGAAAGGGATTTTTGCCCAAAATCCCTTTCCTTTTTTCCAAAAACGTACGCCCCCGCAAGCCCCTCTCAACGGGGGATGCGCCAGCCGAAACGCTCGAAATTGCCCAGCCAGCCCGCCGCATTGACGACGTATCTGTCCGTCCCCGCGCTGTCCCAGTTGGTGCAAAGCCGCGTGAATCCGCCGTCGATGAGGACACGTTTTCCGTCCGCGTCCGAATAAGCCGTGACCACCTTTCCGTCCGACGAATACACAAGCGGTTTGAGAGACTGGTTCATAAAGACGTTGGAAATGGTGATCCCCTCGTAAAAATTTGCGATCCCCGTAGAGATAAGATGCCCGCGCACGATACCCGTTCCGCCGGTTTTTCCCTGCACGCCCAGCACACGGTCTCCCTTATAATCGCCGGACATAGACGAGCAAAACATCCTGCCGATGATGGGATTGACGTCCGCATAAAAGGGATCGTTGTCCGCCCACAGATACAGACCTTTGCCCCGCTCGTAAAAGCGGATGACCTGGTCGATCTGGTCCGGCGTGATAGTTTGGCGGTTGCCGCTGATCAGCCAGAGCTGGCATACGTCGTGCGTGGCATTGTCCAGATCTTCGGGGAAAGAAGAGGTATAGATGACCTCGAACCCCTTATTGTTCAATGCGCGGATGGGGTTTTCGTAACTGACGCGCTTGCCGCAGACATCCCAGTCCGGGCACAAATTGATGAGCAGGATCTTATACCCCTTCATGCTCCCGTCGCGCAGCAGGTCGTAATTGGTGCCGTTGGGATTGCCGTATTTGTCCTTGGGGGCAGACTTGACGTCGTTGTGTCCCGCCCATTCCGTGTACGGGAGCTTGACGCTCGTCTTTTTCCCCTCCCGCACCTGCGGCATGGGACAGCCGCAGCGGATGCAGGAAGTGGAACCGTCTCCGATGCACAGCCCGCAGTCGGGGCAAACATAATCTTTCAGCATTTTTCTCCTCCGTCCTGATTATTTTCTTTGCCCTGCCCCGCTTCGGGGGAGGACGGCGCCTGTACGGGCGCGTGCAAAAGGGAATCCGTTCCCTCTTCGTACGCCGCAAGGCGGGCGCGGTAGGCGGCGTATTTTTCCGAACGCGCCTCGTCCCTGCAGCGGTAATACAGGCGGAAATCGGAAAGTTTGGAGGCGGGAAACAGAAAATCGATGCAGGAAACCGCGCCGGGGTTGCGCTTGTACACTTCCAGCGTGTCCGCGATCATCTGCGCGTCCCTGCCGTACGTTTCCGCAAGTTTCTGCGATACGCATTCGCTCATTTCTTCCCGCACGGGTCTGCCGTACATGACGGAGTCCATGTCCATTTCCACGATGAAATCCACCGCCAGTACACTGCGGCGCTCCTGCAACAGCGCGGAAGTGTGTTCACGGACCTTTCTGAGGGCGTTTCTGTACTCCTTTTCGCATTGAGCACAGTCCGCTTTTGCCTTTGCCGCGTTTTCGGCCGCCTGCCTGCGGCGAGCGTGGTATTCCTCCGTCCTGCGGAACAGCCGTTTATACTTTCCGTTTTTTTCACCGTCGTTGAGCCTGAATTTTTCGTCGAACAGATACATCTCTATCCTCGAAAGGTTGTTCAGCCAGAAAGTGATGCTGCAGCGCGCCCTTCTTTCGGCAGTTGTATCCTCCTCAGCTTCCAGCAAGGAGTCTATCTCTTCGGCAAGCGCGCGCTGCTCCGCGCGGATGTCGCGCAAAATTGCCTGTCTTTCCGCAAGCAGCCGCCCGTCGGAAGAGCAAAGGGAAGCCTGCCTTGCCCTCGCCTTTTCCAGCGCATCGTCCGCCGCGCGCAATCCTTCGATGAGACCTGCCAACCAGCCGCCCACTGTGATATTTTTTCGGAAACACGCCCGGACGCCGCGCTGTTCGATCTCCTCTGACACCCGTTGTTTCAGCTGTTCCCTGCGCTCTCCCGCGCGGCGGGAAAACTCCTGCCTGAACTCGGCTTCGCACTGCGCGATCGCTTCCTTCCACCAGTCGGTGAGAAGTACGTCCTTTTTCCCTTTATAATACGTCTGCGCCAGCGTGCGGACGATGTCTTCAAATTTCATTTCAAAGCGGTCGCATATGCTTGCCGTCACGCGAAATTCCGGTCTGTCGACCAGGGACAGGACGGGCGCGTATTTCCTGTGTATGGCATACAGCCCGGCAATGTCTGCCTGCCTGGCAACAAACAGGCGGCGCATCTCCTCATACGAGGAAAACCCGACGGGAACAAACGCCACACTGGTATCGTCTGACAGATTGTTCCGGTATCTTTCGACCAGTTTTTCTTTCAGTTCCCGCGCAGAGGAGCAAGCCGGAATATCCTCTAAAAGTTTTGCCTCGACTGTCAGGCCGTATTTATCGTATGCGTCGAAAAATCCGTCGCTCGCACAGAGAAGTACAAAGGGCGCTTTCAGGCGGTAAGCGCGGCAATGCACTTTTGCAGGCGCGTCCGCGCTGAAATAATTGGTGAGAAGTTTGCTTTCGTCCTCGTCGTCCTCGGACAGCTTGCGCAGTCCCTCCGCATCCAGGACGTAACAGCGCGAATCCCCTGCCCACAGCGCATGGACAAGGCATTCCCCTTCCGATACGGGAGAATGGTGCAGAGCGGCAAAGGTGCTGGGAAGCACGGATAATCCGGCGTTATCCACCGTGAGCCTGAGCACTTCCTTTGCGTGCGTAAGACCGCGGCGGATAAATTCTGCCATACCGTTTGCAAATTTTATGTCATCGAGATCGTTTTCCCCCGCCGCATCCGCCGCCAGAATATAGAAAAGAAAACGCGCCATGACAATGCGCGACGCCCAAAGCGCGGACGTGTTGACCTCGTCGCGCATACAGGGCAGAAAAATGCGCGAAAGGTAACTGTTTTCCCCTTCGGCAAAGGGCGCCAGCTCTGCCGGACATTGCCTGTATTCGGGCAGAACGCAATCGAGTACTCTGGCAAGGGAAGCGCGGAATTTCCTGTCCACCCTGTGCCGCATACAGCCCGATCCGCCCATGCCGTCGGCAACGGCAAGCCAGTTTTTGCACAAAAGAGGCTCCACGTCCTCGTTGTTCGGCGTATTTACGTGAAAAACAAAGGAAAGATCCGTCATACGATATACCTCAGTTTCTTCATTGTTCCCGCGTTGACACAGTCGAGAGGTTCACGGTCCGTAAATTCCACGCGGTATCTGTTTTCTGCGCCGTACTTGACGCGCAGGATCTTTTTGACGCCGCGCCCGGCGAGAAATTCCGCGTCGGCGTACCGTCCGTCGCCCGGCCAGGGCTTATCCCCTTCTACGGGCTCCGCCTTCTTGCGGAACGCAAGCCCTTCTGAAATCAGCCACTCGCAGCCGTGCGTGAACACCGCGCCCGCGGCGGTAACGATGCGATAACGGTGTCCGCCCGCATTCCCCGCCGACACTTCCACATAGCCCTTTGCGGCGATCTCCTGCGCGGACGCCATCACAATGTTGTGTTCGGGCCACGGCTCGGAAAGGACTGCGGGTCTGCGCGCTGCGTAGCCCGCCGCGATAACGCGTTCCAGAGACAGGCTTTCCTCTTTTCCGTCCGCCGTGCGGACAAGATAATTCAGACGGCCTCCGTCATTGATGCGCCTGAACGACACCACGCCCCCTGCACGCAATTTGTCCAAAAAGAGTTCCGCGGCAAGTTTGTGCGCTTCCCAAAGTTCCGTAAACATCTTGACGTCCGAACCTTTATGGTACATTTCCGGCACGCAAAGCCTGTCTGTAAGCACCTCTTCCACCTGACTTGCCGTGGGGCGCGCAGCCGGGTCTTTGGCAAACATCCAGTAAAGCAGGGAAAGAAATGTGGCGCCGCAGTTTTTTCCGATCCGTACGTCAAACTTTCTGTTGACGGCAACGCTCTTGCCGTTGGCGACGCAGCGCCCCACAGAAGCGCGTTCCTCCTCCACCCCGGGGAAGGAATCCGTCCACAATTTATGAAAGACGATCCCCAAGGTAAAAATATCTGTCGCCGTTGTGACCGGTCTGCAATTTTCTTCGTCTTCGTCGATGTACGGGATGATCTCGGGACTTTCATAATTGTCCGAATGCGGAATGCCCTCCGGGTTCTTTGCAGGCGGTGCGGGGAAGGAGAGATCGAAGTCGATGAGGTACGGAACAAGTTTCCCGCCCTGACGCGCCGCCACAATGTTGCCGCTCATCACGTCGCCCGCCTGCCCCACCTTCAGATCGCCGTGGACGACGCCGCAGCCGTGCAGTCTGACCAGAAGATGCGCTACATCCGCACAGAACGGGATAAATTCCGAAGCGCTCATGTGTACGAAATCCGCGTCCCTGTCGATGTTTTCCACAAAGCGGCTGACCAGAACGATCCTGCTTTCCGAAATAAAATGCTCCGTTTCGGGAATGATGTGATCTTTCTCCGCTGTCAGCTTTCCCTTGCTGACCATCAGCCTGCGCAGCTGCTCCCTTTCCTCGCGGTATTTTTGGGCGGGGATCAGATAAAAATCGCGCAGTTCCTTGTCAGGCTGGTCTTTTTCGGTGGGGAAACGGTACTCGTTGTTGCGCTTGATAAACCAGCGCACACCGTCCTTTCGCCCCACGATATATTCGCCCAGTCCCGCCGAATGCCAATCCGGCACGTCCGAACCATCCAGGATGTATTCGGGATCCACTTCATAGCCGTGATACTTCATTTTTTCCTCCCCGGACTGCCGCCCGCCGCGGCCCCCGCCAAAAGGCAGGGGCTTCGCCCGATATTTTTACCTTATTTTCTCACTTTTGCGGAAGCGGACTTGCCGATGAGGTCGATGATGTCCTCAAAAGAGATCTCCGAAAGTCCGTTGTCGCCCGCAACCGCCTTGTACCAGGTAAGGTTCCAGTTCTTGGCAAGCTCTTCGTATTTTGTACCCGCCGGCGCAAAGATGACGAGGCGCTTTGTCAGCTGGTTGAGATACCCTGCGCGCTCCTGGTCCTTTCCGATCCACATTTTTGCAAGCCCCGTCGCATCCACCATGTCTTTCGGATACACGTCCCTGTCCGCGCGCGCCCCCAGTTCAAGCGCGTCCGCATCCGTGAACAGCACGATGACCTGGCGGTCGTCGTCGCCGCTTTCCAGCTTGCTCTGCATGGCGTAGTACAGTGCTTCCAGCCCGTTTTCCGGACCGTCGCCGCCGCCCTGCGCCCTGACGTTGGAAAGAAAGTTTTCGTAGTCGGCCGCATCCTGATCCAGCGTATAGAAGGGACTGATCTGCATGGAATTTTCGCCGTCGTAACCGTAATCGCGGAACACGATGACCTTTACGCGCGTTTCGTCGATATCGCTCCCCAACCTGGTCATCTTTTCAACGAGCATCGAATAAAAGTTGCGCGCGTGGTTTTTTACGTTTTCGATGCAGTCGCTCATGCTTCCCGTGCCGTCGATGCAAAATACAATGTCGATACACCTGTTTTTTCTTTCAAGATTTTCCATGATCTTCACTCCTTGTAAATGTATTTTTCCCAACGCTTTCCGCGCAGGATCGTCCGTTTTCGGGACATTGTGCCACGCTTCCCCGGCCCGCGCCGCTGTCCTCCTGAATGAGAACGGGCTTTTTGCCGTCCGCGCTTCCCTCCGTCCTTTAACTGTAAACATTATACCATGTTCGTCCGCACAGCGCACCCTCCCTGTCTTTGGGCTTTTGCAGGTTTCCCGCAAATCAGAAACCTTTCTTTTAATTTTTACAAGTTTTTCCCAAGCGCTGAACAATTTCCTCTCAAAAGCAAAAAAAGAGGGAAAAGACCTGCGTACAAAACGCAAAAGTCTTTTCCCTCTTTTTTATTATACGTAAAGAGCGCCCGCGCACCCGCGCGCAGCGCTCCCCCATTTTTATTTTAATCGCTGAACACGATGATGTCCGGCAACGCAACGTCCGCGATCTCGCAGTAAAACAGCATATCTTCCAGCGAAACGGGCGTGATCCCGTTTTCCCAGTTGAACACAACACTTTCCGTAACGTTGAACACTTTAGCCAGCTCGCTACGGCTGATGCTGACGTCCATATCATATTTGCAGGTATCGCAAACGCCGCTGCAATTTCCCCTGCCGTACCTGTTTGCACGGCAGACATACCGCCGCAAAGAAATGTTGTCGTTTCTCAATAAGAGAAGTCTTCTGCCCGTTTTCTTCCAATCGATCGACCTGCGCGGCATGGCCCGTTCCTCCCGTTTGCGTAAACTGCCGGCGCGGGAACAACTTTCCGTTCCCCAAAATCCGACATTTTTATTATAACACGCGGAAATATTTCATGCAATACTTTTTCCGAAAATTAAACACGGCTTTTTATATCCGCATCCTCCCGCAGGGACATAAAAAGCATAATTTAGCGCAGTTCTCTGAAACAACGCCCTTTGCCAAAGCTCCGAAAAAAGGTCTTCCGTTTTTTGACGATATGCACTTCGATAACGATTTCCGCAAACCGATTGATTGCCGTATTTTTTGAGGAAGCAATGCTCCCGATTATTTTTTATTTCAAAACGCTTTGATTTTTTAAAAAGCTGATGACCCAGTCTTTTGTATGGAAATGGAAAATGCCTGTCGGCGATAAGTATTTATATTAAAGTTTTCAAAGTCCGCTCTTTGATCAATCCTCTCTGGCTCTATTCTCAAATCAGCTATGCGGTCTATCCTGTAATTAGCACATCCTTTATGATTATTGTCATAACATACGACATAATAATTCTCGCGGCTATATACGAGCGCAAGCGGATTCACTATATATTTCTGCCCGTCTTTCCGATATTTGCGTTCTGCTTTATAGGTCAGATAACAGTAGCAAAAAGAGATTTTATTCCCTTGTTCTATTGCTCGCTCGATTTCGTCTATGTAATAAAAAATATACTTACTGTCTTTCTTGACCGTATCGTAACAGATAAAATTTTGTTTTAATTTCTCCGCTTGTTTTTCCCCGGCCATGCTTGCAAGTCGGTTTACAAGCCCTTCCGTCTTAGATTCGGATATGAACGTTGCTGCCTGAACAGCATCTATAAGCACTTTCAACTCCGCTATATCAAACGGTCTGTACGCTACATAATAATAGTGACTTTTTTTCTTGTATGACAGTATCTCAAATCCATACTTGTTGAGTAACGCTATATCACCGGGCAATATTTTACGGGACACCTCTATTCCGCGCGCAGATAGCCGCTCGATAATCTCATTCGTTGACAGTGGATGTTCCTCGTCTGTTTCCCGCTGTAAAATATCATACAGCACAAGGAGTTTAATTTTCTGCTCGTTTGCTCTCGGCATAATTTATTTGCCCTCCATTATACCTTTTGACGGCATTAAACGTTTCTTGCGATATGCAATGTTCTATACGGCAGGCATCCTGCTCGGCCGTAGCCGAATCAACCCCTAAACTGATTAGCAGCTTCGTAAGTTCACAATGGCGTTCATAGATCTCTTCGGCCAAAATCCTACCTTTTTTCGTAAGTCTGATCAACCGCGATTCGTAAGTCACATAGTCTTTTGCTTGCAAATTCTTGATTGCATGACAAACCGATACTTTGGAAATCCGCATTTGATTCGCAATATCCACTGCCCTGACTTTTTCGTTGGATTTACAGAGCCGCAGAATTGTTTCCAGATACATTTCCATTGACTCATTGTTCAGCATTTTTCCCATTATCCTTTGCAATTTTAAAGGCGGGACGTTGTTTCATCCCGCCCTCAAATTTAATTTATTCGATAGCATTCTCTTGCAATTTCTTGGCTTTCTTCTTTCTGCGGACAAGTATGACCGTGACCGTTACAGCCGCCGCGACCACAAGCACGCACGCGACGAGAATCACGGCATACCCCCACATCGGCATGACGAACGCCACGCCGGGAATACAGACGATAAACGTTCCCGTCTTGTCCGTATCGAACCGCACATACCGCCCGTATCCGTCTGCGACGATTTCCGTAAGCGTGCCATCGTCCGCCATGTGATAGACAACGACTTCGTTGCGGTCGTAGGTCATATCTGCCTGCAAATACAGCGTAATGTTTCCGTCAGGCGTAGCCTCTGCTCCGTCCGACTGCACGAGCGAGATGCCGAACACCTCAAAGTTGTCCGCTATGCTCGCCATCTTGTCTGCCGCCGTCGCAAAAATGCTGCTCCCCGCCGTGATGCGGCTTGCAAGCAACGACGTTCCCTCCGCAAGTACACCGTTTGCGTCCTCGAACTTTGCAAGCGTGCTGCCGCCCGCAACAGAGGTTATCGCCACGTCGTATTCCGTATAGGTATTGTTGCCGAGATTAGTCTTATACGTTGCGCTCTCCGCACGGTACACGACATGGTACTCCCCTACGTTTTCCAGAGTAATGGAGTTGTTCGTGACAGGCACTTTCGTCTGCTCGCCGCCCTGCACATAATACGCCGAAATGCTCACATCAAGGTTTTCATTGCCGAGCGTTGCCGTTGCGGAAGGAATGGGAAATACCAAGCCGCGCGACGCCTCGTACTCCCTGCCCGCCGTCGTTTGGATGACGGGAACGTACTCCGCAGGGCGTTCGCCGACATCAACGTAATCTCCCGTGCGCGTTCCGGCAGACAAATCAAGCGTGATGGAAAAATCCACCGTCATGCTCATAGGTACGATATACGCCGTGAAGGAAAGACTGCTTTGCAAACGCTCTTCGGACATGGTATAGGTGTAATACGTCCAGCCGTTCTCCGTCCGTACGGTGTAACCGGTCTGCATATTCCCGCTTTCCAGAACGAGGTCGTCCACGCTTGAACTGTGACCGAAAGTCATGTAGTAATTATCGTCGCTCTTTTCTACGGTTGCCGAGGACGAAAAATTATCCGCACCCATTGCAAGTCCGCTTAAATTGACGAGAACAGAATATACGCCGTCCGAACCTTGTACGGGGCTGTCCGCATATGCCGTAAGCCCGCCGCCCATAAGGGCGGCAAGCATTATAAGGCTCATAAGCATTGCGGCGAAAAACGCGATGAGTTTACTTCTCTTCTTTACCATACTTCATTTCCCTCCGCATCCTCGAACACAGCGACGAGCTGCAACATCTTATAGGTACTTCCGATCGCCGTACCCGTGCTATTACAAAGTTCAGAATCCACAGTATCATTTGCGAGGTCAAAGATTTCTCCTATACCCGTGATTGTTCCGTCATTATCCACTACAGCAATATGCCAACCGACGAAGGTATATCCGTCTTTCGCAACGGGTGTTTTTACGCCGGAAACATAATACCCGTCATTCACCTCTTCACGCAGGAAGAAACTGTTGGAATACTGACTGTCAATGGAATAGCTTACAAGCAGGCGTTCTCTGAACTCCGCCGTGATCGTCAGGTATTCTGCAAGGTCGGGATCATCATAATCCACGGCATCAATCGTATATCTGCCCGTGACAATCGACTGACCAAGGAACCCGCCTGTCCAGCCGACAAAGTTATAACCGCTCGGAGCCAACGCCTGAAAATTACTGAAATCAACGACGTAAACGCCGCTTGAATTCATATAAATCGTCCTTTGCTGCGTCTGTCCGTTTGCTACTGCCGTAACCGTAATGCCGGGGTCCCATATTGCATAAACGACGGGATCGCTGTCGCCGAAACGGGAGATAAAATCGGTTATCGAATACCCTGCCGAAATGACGGACGCCGCGCGAGGCGAACCGTTTTCCTCCATCGACCAACCGAAAAAGATATCTTTTCCCTTGGCAAAATCAGTAGACGAAAGTGATTGTATCACCTGCAACAGACTATACGTCTTTGTATATGCATACCCTTTGCTGCCGTCGGCAAACGTGTAATCAACGGCGTCGCGCATCATTTCATCGGAGAACGGGTGGTCTGCATCCGTCACATATGTAACAGACACTTCTCCCTGACCGTCCAGCACATACACATCCTGCGTCAGCGTAAACGAAACTCGTTCCGTTGAGGAAAGCGATATCGAAAAAGTATAAGTCAATCTGTATTTACCCGTTTCCGAAAAAGTCATCGAATATTGCTGCCCCGACAGCGACAAGCGCACCGCCCTTGCCGACTGCACGTTGTTTAACACTTCGTTGCTGTCAAGCGAAGCATACTTTGCGGCGCTTACCGTAAGAGCGCCGAGAGAATTGCCCTCCATGTCATATACATACGGACGGATGAACGTGTATTCATATCCCGTAAAGTAGTCTTCCTCGTCAACGGAACGGAAATCCCTGTTTCCGCTGAATGTGATGCGGGCAACATACCGCATCGTGAAGGAATGCTCGCCCCGCGTGTAATTCAATGTCAGAACCGCGAAATTGCTTTGGGATATGCTTTGCCACAACTGCTTTGCAAGCTCTTCCGTCATCTCATCCGCAGAATATTCCGACGAATTTCCGTCAAGATACAGCCGATAAGACGAAAGCGCAAACCTGTAATCGCCGCTCGAAGTGTGCAGATAATAATTTCGCAACAATTCATCA
>CASFBD010000028.1 GCA_949292885.1 uncultured Bacillota bacterium | reverse complement strand
AATCGCAAACGTAGCGCATACAATCAATAATAGCAATCCCCCTATAAAGGTTTCGCTGAACATTATTTCCCATGCCTTTAAAACGCCCCAACCAGAAAACACTGCTATCGCTATAAATACAATGTTAACAACGGCGTAAAAAATACGCTTGCCTTTTTCTGCCGTAATACAGCTGCCAATATGTCTTATCAGTTGACTTACAAAATTCATACATTAAACCTCCGCATAAAGTCTTTCAGTCGAATATTGTCTCGTCGCTACAAAAAATACTTGCAAAGTACCTTGCTTATTCGACAGGCTCGTACGAAAGCCTCCCATTGAAACATAGTTTTAAAAATTATAACATTTATCTTCAAATTTGTCAACATATGCGTGCGATTCAAAATTGTGCATTTTATCTCGTATGTGTATCTAATGTGATAATATTTTGTCTTTTCCAAAATATTTTAATTTTCTTGCAGAGGGTATTACAAATTATGCTCGTTTTTGCAAGCACATTTCCGAGATCGTCGAGATAACCAACTATTCTCACTCGCAGTTCAGTATGCTGTTCAAAAAATATACAAACCAGTCGCTTGTCGATTTTATCGGAAACATCCGCCTGGAATACTCTCTCGACCTGCTCAAAAATAAGGAGCTTTCCGTCCTGGACATCGCCTACACCGTCGGCTATAACTCCGTGTCACACTACATCAGCAAATTCAAGGGAAAGTACGGGATCACGCCCCTGCAATACCGCAAAAATATCTGAACAGCAAATATTGCGGCATACGAGGGCAATCTTTTCCATTATAACAGATCTTGACCGAAAATACAGTGATGCTATCACAAAAAATGCTCACGTAGGCATTTTTTTGTGACAAAGAGAGGGGGCACCCAAACGGGTGTCCCCTCTCCTTTTTCCATTTTGCGGCGAGTGAAAAGTTTTCCTTCGCCCACAGGAAACGTTCTGACGCATACGTTTTGCAAAAAGGCAGACTTGCACGGAACATCTGCCCTCGCCCAAATATTCTGCCTTAAAAAACAACGCCGGAGCAGAACAAATTCTGCCCCGGCTGTAATTTTTCGCTCGATGCCGCCCTTTCGGGCACGGCACTATTTTTCCGACGCCGCCTTTGTCAGGTTTGCCTCGCGGATGCGGCGCATCCCCTCTTCAGAAAATTTTGCGCCGCGGTCATATGTGTACAAACCGTTTTGCTCCTGCTCTACGTCGTACAGCTGCGTGTAGCAGAATCCGGACAGGTTTTCATATCCCAGGATCAACAGCACACTCTTTGCGTAATTTCCGACAAACGTCTCCTCGTCCGACACCGTGTCGTAACCCCATGCCGTCGTTTCCTCCACGCACTGCGTCTGGCCGATGCGCGCGCCGCCGTATGTAACGCCTCCGAATTCGCTGAGATTCTGCGGCTCGCCAGCGTATTCGTTGCCTTCTCCCGCAAGATACATATTCAGAAAATCCATTTCGCCGCGGCTCGCCTTATCCAGTTTGTCCTTAAGGACGTCGTAACCGTCATAGCAGTGATAGTCGGCAATGTCTGTCTTTGCGCCGTGCATTCCGCCGCTCACATCCACACACGGACGGGTGGGATCGAGTGCCTTCGTCAGGGCATAGATCCCGTCCACAAAGCGTACATCGCGCTGTTTGGACGCGTCGGCCAAATCTCCCCACGTTTCGTTGAGAGGGCACCACGTCACGATGCAGGGATGGTTGAAATCGCGCTCCACCGCTTCCCGCCATTCGGCGACAAAGCGGGCAAACTTGTCCAGACCGAAATAATCCACACCCCAGCTGGCGTATTCGCCCCAGACGAGGAAACCCTGCCTGTCACATTCATAAAGATAGCGCGGATCGAACAGTTTCTGGTGCAGTCGCGCGCCGTTGAATCCCAGTGCCGTTGCACGTTGTATGTCCTCAGCAAAATCTTCTTCCCTTTCGGGCGTGTACACTCCCTTGGGATAGTATCCCTGATCGAGCACAAGCCTTTGAAAAACGGGCTGACCGTTGAGCAGAAATTTAAGCCCCTCATACTCCGCGTCGCGCAGGCCGAAATAGGAATACACAACATCCTGCCCGAAGCGCAGCTTCACCTCGTACAACCTGCCTTGCCCTACTTCCCACAAATGTTTTTCCGCCAGCGGAAGAGTAAAGCTCGCCGTATGGTTCAAAATTGTACTGTACGTCCCCACGATTTCGTTTCCGTAACGAACTTCTGCCTCAAATTGTTCGCAGGCAGATGCGCACACCTGCACGCGCACATTGCCCTGTTTTGCAGAGGGGTAAAAGCGCACGGCGGTGAGATAACTTTGCGGCACCCCTTCCAGCCACACGCTCTGCCAGATACCCGTACAGCGGGTATAAAAGCAGCCGAACGAGTTCTTTTTGGGGGATTGCTTGCCCGTGGGATTGCCCTCAAAAAGAGAATTCCGGACAGACACCTCCACGAGATTTTCGCCCTCTTTCAAAAGATCTGTCACGTCCATGCGAAAGGGCGTATAGGCGCCCTCATGGCTGCCCGCCTCCTTTCCGTTAACGCGCACGCGCGCAGAATTGCTGACGGCACCAAAGCACAGGAAAACCCTTTTCCCGCGCATTTGCTCTGGCAGAACAAACGTCCTGCTGTATTTGCAGCGACGGATAAATCCCTTATACCCTACACCGGACAATTCCGATTCTATGCAGTACGGAACGCGGATCTTCTGCGCTTTTCTGCCGTTGAAAGAAAGATCCCATTCCCCGTTCAGAAGAAGGATGTTTTCCCGCGCAAACAGCGGTTCGGGATGTTTTTCTATGATCTGATTCATGTTTTTCTCCCCTGTATGAATTTGCGCCGCATTCATGCGCCCCCTACGGGCATCGCGACTATTCTTATTATATCTGAACACAGACAAAAATGCAATACAAAAAAGCATCTTTGCACAACCATCACAAAAAAAGCGCACCATCCCGACAAAACAAAGGAGCCGCGGATTACCGCGGCTCCCGAAAACAGGAACAAGCCTGTCTTTATACGATCATTTGATAAACGCCTCAAATGCGGCGCGCATCTTGTCGAACGCCTTTTCTGCCGAAGCCTCGTCCTTGGCGCGCACGGAATAATAAATCTTGAGTTTGGGTTCGGTACCCGAAGGACGCACGCAGATAAAGCTCCCGTTTTCCAGCTCATAATAGACGGCGTTGGTCTTGGGGATGTTGAGCGTTTCCTCCGTACCGTCCGCCAGGCGGCGCACAGACGCAGAATAGTCGCGCACGGCGACGACGTTGTAAATGTCAAATTTCTCCGCCTTCTTGGTTTTGAGGGAATCGACCAGCGCGTTCATCTCCTTCATGGCATTCAGGCCGTCAAACTTGACCGAGATATTCTTGTCGAGAACGTAACCGTAGTGCGAATAGATGTCCATGAGCCTGCCGTAAACGGACTGCTTTTTATAGGTATAGTAGCAAACCATTTCGGCGCAGAGCATACTTGCGACGACGGCATCCTTGTCGCGGCTGCCCTCGGTGCCGCGCAGATAGCCGCAGCTCTCTTCAAAGCCGAACAGGAAGGTGTGCGAACCGTCCGCCTCGTACTCCTTGATCTTTTCGCCGATGAACTTGAACCCGACGGGCACGTCTACGATCTCCACGCCCATACCGTCGCAGATCGCTTTAGCCATACCCGTAGTGACAAAGCTCTTGACCACGATCCCGTTTGCAGGGAGTTTTCCGTCCTCTTTAAGACGGGTGAGGATATAATCGAGCAGGAGGATGCCCACCTGATTGCCCGAAAGCGCCACAAATTCGCCCTTGTCATCCTTGATGGCTACACCGAGGCGATCGGAATCGGGATCGGTACCGAATACGACATCCGCGTTGATCTTCTGCGCCAGAGCGATACCCATGGAGAGCGTTTCTTTAAATTCGGGGTTGGGAACTTCCACGGTGGAAAATTCCGTATCTTTCTTCACCTGTTCGGGAACAACGGTGACATTGATCCTGAGTTTTTTGAGAATGGTGGTGACGGGAACATATCCGCTGCCATGCACGGGCGTATAGACGAGTTTGAGGTCTTTGCCGACGCTCTTTACCGCTTTGGGGGAAAGGGTGAGCTTGGAGATCTTTTTATAGTAACTCTTGTCCACGGAGGCAGGGACTTTTTTGATGAGTTTGGAAGATCCCGCATTCACGGAGAAATAGTCCGTGATCTTCTGGATAAAGCCGACGACTATCTCGGTGGCTTCCGGAGACATCTGAGCGCCGTCCTCACCGTATACCTTGTAACCGTTGTATTCCTTGGGGTTGTGGCTGGCCGTGATCATGATGCCAGCGACGGTACCGAGCTTACGCACTGCATAGGAGAGCATGGGCACGGGGTGAACGTCGTCAAACAGATAGGCAACGATCCCGTTTGCGGACAGGACTTCCGCCGAGGCGCGGGCAAATTCCGCGGATTTCCTGCGCGTATCGTAGGAAATGACAACGCCGCGCTTCATGGCGGCGGCGCCCAGCGATTTTACGTATTCCGCAAGCCCCTGCGTAGCACGGCGCACGGTGTAGACGTTCATCATGTTGGTGCCGTATCCGATGATGCCGCGCATCCCCGCCGTGCCGAATTCGAGTTCTGCTCCAAAGCGGTATTCGATGGCCTTTTCATCCCCTGCGATCGCGGAAAGCTCCGCTTTCCCTTCCGCGTTGAGCGCAGGATTTGCACACCAATCGCGATAAACCGACTTATAATCCATAAATAAACCTCCGACTGTTACAAACTTAAAATATTCTCTTACCGCGCCCGGTTATGCCCGAAGCGCGAACAAAAACCGATCAGATTTCAAAATTCTCGTAAAAATCGTCGTCCGACTTCTGTTTGGGCTGGACGATCTTGTCCTCACCGAGGAAATATTTACGCTGTCCGTAAGTATAATAGCTGACAAATTGAATACTGATCAGCATGAGATAGGACATGGGCACAGTAATGAGAAGCGCTGCCCCGAAGGTAGAAACGGCAAACAGCACATTGATACAGAGGATGAGCAGACAAGTAACGAGATAGGTAGAGAACAGGCAGGAAAAGCGACCATTTTCAAAGGAAAATGTGTTTTTCCACGCACCGCGAAGTTTTGTTTTGTCTGTGACAAAGGCGGGTACGACGTTGTTGAACAGCGTCAGTTTGACCGCCTGCGCACACAGAAACAGCGCGACGGAAAACATCAGCGCCACCACCGCGGCTACGACCGCAAAAGAAATGATATTGAGAAGGGCGATCAAAACCACATAGCACAGCCCGAGCACAATAAGGTCATAAATAAAAGTAAGCGGTACGTACACGACCTGCCAGAGAGAAGCCCTGCCCAGGTTGCTGATATAGGCGGAGAAGAAGGATGTTTTGGCATAACTGGACATTTTATCCCCGATCATCGAACCGAAAGCAAAGTTGCCGATACCGTCCAGGAATTTTCCGACGAGCAGAATAATGACCAGCGCCACCACAAAAAAGACGATGTTCGGCGTCTTGGCGGTAATAAACGAACCCAGCGTGAGCAGATGTTCCTGCAAAAGGGCGGCAAATCCGTTCAGAAACTCCACGTCGCCCGTAGTGAGCGCTTTGAAAAAGTCCTTGAACAGGTCTACGACGTCGAGGAAAGGCTGACTGGTAAACAGCATATTCAGCGTGGGATACACCAGCGCCGCACTCAGCGCGAGGACGATGACGCCCACAAAAATTTTGTAGAGCAAAAATTTGTAGGTGAGCGAAAAATTATCCACAAGAAGATGAAAAGAATTTTTGAAGATCATGTCCCGTCCCTCAGAATTTTTTTTGCAGATCGGCGCGCTCTTCCCCCGTCAGGCGGAAATAAGCGACGAACATCAGCGCGGAATAATACAGCATCAACAGAAGAAATAAGATCTCCACAATAAAGAACACGGGCAGCGGTACGTGCATCGGCGCAAACACCCCTACCACCAGCAGAGTGACAACGCCGCTGACGGCGCAGGGCAGGAACACGGCGAGGAACAGCCCGCCCTTTTTTCCCGCATACAGCTGGTTGGAATAGGCGAGCGCGTCCACAAAGTTATATCCCGTGATCAGCAGACAAGGCAGCCACAGCAAAAAGACGGAGGCGATGTAGGCGATGAGCGCAAGCATGGCAAAGTACAGCAAAACCGCCGCCACATTACCGGCAATGCCGCTGAACATGAGCGTGGCGCCATAAATCAGCCCGGACGCGATGAGTGCCCAAAGTTCGTACATGGCAAGAAAAAGCACCCCCACGAACAGCGTGGAGAGAAAGTTTGTATTAAAGCGCCCCCAGATCCCCTTCAAAGAACGGGAACCGATGCGCATATGCTTTTCGATGAATCCCAACAGCAGCGGCAGGCATATCCCCAAAGAAACGAAACAGGCGAGGGACAAAATCCAGCCGTTTGCGTTGACGAAAGAAAGAAAGGAAAAGACCTGCAAAAAAGAAGGGTTTTCCGCCGCAAGGAGCGTCTGCGTCAGATCGCGGATATTCTCCATGTCCAGCGATGCCGCATAAAAATACGACGGAATGAGCGCAAACACAAAGATGAATAAGAAATTTTTAAAAATGTATTTAAGTGTACTTCCGATCGATCTCACTTTATCCTGCCGAACACGCCCGCGTTTGATTTGGGAAAACGGGCGCGCGGAAACCGCCCGAAAAGGCAGTTTCTCTGCAATATATTATATAATAAAAAAGCTGCGATGTAAAGCCTTTCTATTATTTTGTCCCAAAAAATGTACAATTCTCCATGTCTGCTCAAAAAATTGCACAAAAAAAGGCGGTACGTACCGCCCTTTTTTGTACCAACTGCTTTACTGCTCCGCCATGATGGCAAGCAGCCGCAAAAGATAATAATAGTAGTTTCCCAGATAATCCATGGCGATCTCGTCCCGGCTGAGATCGTCGTACGCCTGCTGCAGATCGCTGTACGAAAGGTAATACTCCTTGACGCGCAGGTATCTGTCTCGCGCATTCAGGCTGTAATCGGCGTCGTACGGCGCTTCGCTCGGGTCGATCCCCTCGCCCGTACCGCCGCCTTCCACGCCCTCCGCATACAGTGCGAGAAGGCTTTCATCCAGCTCTTTCTGGATCTTTTCCAGGAGTGCCTCGTAATCGGATTTCAGCACGGCGAGAGCCCCTTCCAGACTGCTCGAACGCAGCGTGCGGTTTTCGGCGGCAGCGTAACGTTTCTGTCTGCACGCCTCTTCGTACTCACGAGACGCTTTTTCGCTTTCCTCGTTTGCCGCGGATACCAGTTTATCCACGGCGGCATTCACTTCCTCTTCCGTCATACGCTATCCTCCCCTCTCTGAAATACGGCAGAAAGTGCATACAACCGGCAGTTTTCCGCCTGCACGCGGAAGGTAAAGACCGTTCCCGCAAGCTGAACGCGCTTTCTGCACAGCCCGCCCGCAAAGCACAGGTCGCGGCTGCCCTCCTCACTCTTCACGCTCAGCAAAAAGGGCCCTTGGGAACGCACGCACACCTCTCCCAACAAAGCGCGGCACCCGAACGGCTCGAGGGGCGCACTCTGCCAGACGCGGTGAGGGATCTCTCCCAAAAAGTTTCCCCCTTCGGTGATCGCATATCCCTTTCCCTCGTGCGTGAAATACACACAATTCCCTGCACACACCAGGCCTTCCGCCTTTTTCGGGATCAGATACCCGTTCCCCTGCGTATCGAACACCCCCAGTCCTTCCGTCACCGTACCGTCGGGAAGGGTATATTCCGATTGCAGGAAATACCTGTCGCCGCAAGCGGCGCCGCGCAAAGACTGCGACGCGGCGTGCGGCGCAAAAAAATCCGAATATCCGTTGACCTTTGCGTCCCCCCATACGCGGAACCCGCTCTCCGTCAGCCAGAACACGGCATTCTGCGTTGCGGCGGCACTCCCGCCGTTGACGGCGGGACAGGACAAAAGATCTTCAAAGGAAAATTCCTCTTCGTCCCCGTGCGCAACAAGCCTCTGCAATCCGTACTCGCGCAGAACAACGATCTCATTTTTCACAAAAAACAGGCGCAGGATCTTTCCTTTGGCATCCGGGGAATCGATGTATCCCGCCTTTCCGCGTTCCGCGGCAGACTCCTCATAATCATCCGGAGCGCCGTAATACAGCCTCACCCCGTCCGCCGTGCGCCACAGCCTGCCGTAGGCAAACACCGCCGTGCGGAAAGGCAGATCCAGCTTTTCCGCACCCGAAGCCGTCACGCGGACGCAGACATCTCCGTCCGAAAGCAGCATTCCGTCCCCATCCGGCAAGGCAACGTAGGCGGGTATTTCTGCAAACGTAAAGCCGGAATCGGCAAGCGCCGCGCCCGTACAGAGTTTCCCCGAAGTCGCATACGCGGCAACCGCCGCGCCCGTTCGGTACACCGCGCGAACGGCCGGCGTACCGGCGATCGCCAGCCCTTCGCTGCCGATCCCGCCCTCCAAAGTTCCCTCTTTCACGCAGAATTGCAGCAGATAGCCGCCCTCCTTTTCCCCGCCCTCCAACGGAACGCGCACCCGCTTTTTATACGATGTGCACGACAGGGGACTCTTTTGGTAAAAGATCATATCCACCTCCGCAGTTTCAGCCTGCCGCCGCGTTCTCTGCTCGCACAGGCGAGCGCATCGCGGTAGCGTTTGTCCAACAGCCCCGCTTCCTGCATCATTCCCGAAAACAGAGCAAACTCGGACGCCGTGCCAAGCGCGAGCAGACGCCCGTCACCCTTGGCATTGAATTCCGCCTCATCCTCCGCCGTCTTGACGGCGGGACGATAGCTGTATTCCACCGTCAGTGTACCCACGGGTACCCTGATCACGTCCGCCTCCACGCTGAAAGTCTGTTTTTTGCCCGACTCGTCCCGCACGGAAAAGATCTCCACGGGCGGTTTTTCAAACGTCGCATAGGCGATTTCCCCTTCCGACGAAAATTCCTGCGTGCGGCGCAGGGGGAGGTAGTCGAGCGCGATCTCGTTTTCGGTGAGATTATAGCATTGCAGGAGCGTTTCCGCGTCCCGCTTCTGTTCGGCAAGATTTTCCGCACTGACGTTGTTCAGATAATCGGAGAGATCACGCCTTCCTACCAGTTCCGCCGCAAGTGCCATAATTTTTTTGACCGTCATATTTCCTCCTTATAAAAAGCGGGGCGCGGCATTTGCCGCGCCCCGCCGTCAAAGCTCCCCGCGGATCACTCTTCGGTGATGCCGGAAAGCATCGCCTGCCCGCAAGGGCGGGTGCAGATGAGATCTGCATACTTGACGAGAGTCGCCGTATAAAGGGGTTTGCCGGGAACCTGTTTGAGCACCCTGCCGTCGTCCCCTTCCAGCCACTTCCAGTCGCACAGCTGATGCAGACAGAAGTCGTCCGTGTTCAGCAGATACATCGTACCGTCGGGGCAGAAGCGATCTGCCACCACGGGAATGCCGTTGTAAGTGATCGCCTTATAGCCGCCGGCGAGCACTTCGGGATCGGTGAGCGAACGGGAAGCGCTGAGCGCTTTCTGCAAAGCGCGCTTGACGCCCCAGCTGCACACGATGAAGTTGACGCGGCTGCCCGCGACCTCTTCCAGCTTGTCGATCGCCGTCTGGATGACGGTTTCGGAGATCTCCCCCACAGAGCTCTGCATATACGGGATCATCCACTTGTGCGTGCTCCTGTCCAGCCCGTACAGAGTGCCGGTATTTTTGAAGATGGCACCCAGGCCTGTGAGTTCGAGGTTGTACGAACCCTGTACGACGACGAAATCTTCAGCATCCACGCCCGTAAGCGCTCCGCCGGAAAGGACGAAGGTGTTTGCGTCCCTGTCCACGGACGTGATCCTGCGGCCGGTGACCGCGGAAACGGGCGTACCCGCCGCATCGTAGACATCTACAACCATGCCCTCGATAACGTTTTTGACGGAATCTGCCGTCACCGTATTGCCGGAAACGGACGAAACTTTGCAAAGCTTGCCGCTGCCGTCGCCGAAGAGCATTCTGCCGAAGTTGAAGGAAGAGGACTTGATCAACCCCTCCATTTCTGCATTGAGCAGGTTGACGAACGCACCCGCACTGTTTTCGGAAGCGCGCACCGCCTTGTCGCTGATCTCCACCGTGCCGTAGAGATTTTTGAGGGTGGTGACGAACTGTTCGTAGTTATTGCCTGCGGCGGCAGGGAGATCCCCTTCCTCCGTGCCTGCCCCGATGCCGCCGTTTACGCCGTACTGCGCCAGCCTGCGCACTTCCTTGCCCCATACGTCCGCCGTGCTCTTTTTGATCTGCGCAAGCAGAGGGTTGACGGAAGTATCCAACTGCTCGGAAACGACGCCGAGATAATAGCTTTTCAGAGCGTTATCCGCACTTGTCATTGTTACCATTTGCCTTTCTCCTTAAAAATGTCTTTTGTCACGATTTCCGCAATACGTCACACGTTTTTGCGGAACAATTCCTGCGCGAGTCTGCCCGCTTCTTCCAGCGAGCGCACGCGCGGGGCGGGCGCGGGAGCGTGACTTCCCCCATCCCCCATAATGACGGGCGCGGCGCGCGAGGCGAGATATTTTTCCACAGCCGCCTCCAAAGCCTGCTCGTCGATGTGCGGCGACTGCCGCACCTCCCCCTCGGGTGCGGACGGCACCTTGTTTTCGTCCTGCATCCGTCCCTCCAATTCGCGCAGACGCTGACTGCGGCGGGTAAATTCTGCCTCCAGCGAATTGTACGCGTTCAGAAGGGCATCCGCGCTCTTGAATTTTCCGAACGCACCTGCCGCGCCGCTTTCCTCGCGGACCTGCGTCCCCTGCGCCGTTTCGTCCGGGTTCCGTTGAATGTTTTCCTTCTCCATAAACGACCTCCCATCTATTTCAGAATGCCATCGGCATTTTCTGCGCTGCCTGCCTGCGCGGCTCTGTGTTCGCGCAGGTGATTTAAAAATCTTTGCTTGCTTTCAGCGTGCTTTTTGAACTCGTCCGAAAGCAAAAACCGCGTGTGCTCGGTGATGTGCACGGCGTGATCGTCAAACTCGTCAGCTTGTACTTCCTCTTGCAGAAGTTTCAGGTTTTCCTCCGCCGCCTTGTTCTTGTGCAAAGGCAGAAGTCCGCGCGCACTGTCCAGCCCGCCGAAACCGAGTGCATCCAGAACGCGTTCGCGCGTCTCTTCGGAAACCTTGCCGTCCTCGCCCGCAAACAATCCCATGTTGTACATCTCGTAAATGAGGGAACGGCGCCTGGACGGAGAGTTGGCCTCGTCCGTTTCCGCCTCGAACACGACGTCGTCCGACGTAATGTCCGCCGCCGAAAAATAATACAATTCCACGCGCTTTCCTTCGCCCGTCATGCGCATCAGGCGTTTTTCCCCCGCAAACTGACGCATCAGCCGCAGCACCTGTTTTCCCACGCCTTTCACTGCGCGGCGGATGCTGTCCGTCGTGACGGCAAGGCGCGTGTCGTCCAGATCTATGAGCAGCTGCAGCCCCGTGGCGCTTGTGACGTGCGTACGATTCTGCGTGGTGGAAGAGAGTTCGCTCACACCGCTGACGAGGATGAACTCGTCCAGGAGCTTTTCCTCTTCCTGCTCAAACTCGGAAGGCAGGCTGTCCGCGCCCAGTATTTTCGGAGGCTGAGCCCCTTGGCGGTAAACGAGCACCTTTCCGGGCTGCAACCCCTCTTCTATCAGTTCTTCCGTGTCTACCGAACCGTCCTCCACGGCAAGCACGCCCATTGTCAGGCGGTTCAGGAACTCGTGTTTTCTGTTCTTGACGGCGTTGAAAGCGCGTTGAACGGGGATCATGCGGTCGATGATGCTCCCGCCGAAAAAGGCGCCCGAAAAGGGAACGGCACACTGCTTGACAAACGGATAAGTACGCATTCCTCCCTCCCCGTTCTCATAGGGCAGGTCGCCGTAATGTACCAGCCTGTCGCCTGCGGCAATGATCAGCCTGCCGTTTGGAAAGGCACTGCTGCTCTTTTCGTAATACTCGTACACGAGCGCGCAGTTTTTGCGCACGCCTCCCATAAACTGCCCCGAACCGCCCGCAAAGTTGGATGCGGAGATGTGCGGCACCAGCGAAAACTCGTTCAGGTCCTGCCCCGGCACTTCCACGCCGTAGCGTTCAAAGATCTCCGCGACGGGGATCGCCTTGACGTGCATGATGCTGCCCTGTTCTTCGATCTTTTCTACGGATACATCCTCCGGATACACCTCGAACGGGGAAACCGCCGCAATGCGCACTTTTCCTTCGGAACCGCCGCCCCGAACATCCCACAAGATCTTGTAAAAGGCTGTCCCGCACGTTTCGCTCCACTGCGTGGCGCGCGTAACGACATCGTCAAAGGCGCATTCCTCGCACACGGAACGCAGAACGTTGGTGGAAATTTTTGCCGTCTGCAAGTCTCTTTCCTCCCCCGTCGCCGCGCGGACGGACAGGGCGGGGCGCACCTGCGCCAGTTTGGCGCAGCGGGTATCAATGGCGGGCGCGATGTGATTGAACACCCGTCGGAACATCCAGGCATACTGCGGCTGTTCCTCTTCCAGCTCGCCCGAGGCGGTCATGCCGCAATACTGGTTGCCGGCAAGAAAATTCATGTTCAGTTCCCAGCCGCGTTCGAGGAAGCGCCGCGCCTCCTGGCGTTCGGCAAAGGTCTTTTGCAAGAACTTTACCGTCTCCTCTTCAAACTTTTTTTCAAAGGTCTTTGCGCGGCGGAGCGCGGGGTTTTCCCCGCCCAGCACCTGCGCCGTCCCCTTGCTCTGTGCGCCCGTGACGGGCGCTTCCTGCATCTGCATCAGTTCTCCTCCTCCAGAAGTTCGCGCAAAAGTCTTTGCCGCTCTTCCTCCAATTTCTCGTCGCTGAGCTGTTCCAGCGGCACTTCCGCATCCATCAGCATCTTTGCCGCCTGAATATCGGGCGGCACGCTCTTTTTTGTCACCTTACGTTTCAGCAGAACGGCTTCCCCCTCGTTGAAGCCGTATTCCTCCACCACTTCGTCCGTCTCGTAACCGAGGGCGCGGCGGACAAGCGCTTCTTTGACAGGATCTTCGCTCACAAAACCTCCTTTGCAAGATCAGCGCGCGCCGCGCAGGCGGCGCATCAGGCGCGCCTTGTCTTTCTGCACGGGCGTGAGCGGCGCGGACGGCGGTGTGTTGTGCGGTTTTGTCATCAGGTAATACCGCAATTCATCCAGAGCGTGATCGTCGCGTTTTTTGGGCAGGTCGCCGCTGCCCCAGAAGTATCCCTTTATCTCGCGGATCAGATTGACACACCCTTCAAAGATGTACAGTTTCGGCACACCGTTCTCCCCTTTTAAGTACGATTTCACCCGCGCGATGCCCGCAAACAGATCCTTGTTGACGTTGGCGTTAACGTTGATCCCCTGCTCGTAAAAGAGTTCGCTCACGCTTTTGGAGCTTGCCAGCGTACGCTGGTTTGCCGCCGAATCGATGAGCGCGTGCAGTCTGCCCTTCCCGTCCGTGTCCCAATTCAGCCTGCGGCTGATCTCGCGCAATTTTTCCGCGTGATACCCGATGTCCCGCTTCGCCTCGTAATGTTCGGCAACGACGTACACGTTCCCGTCGAAATCCACACAATACCAGTGCGCGGAGAGCGGGTTATTCAGTCCCGGGTCGATGGAGATCTCATCCTGCCACTCAAAAGGGATCTCAAAGGGCGGGATGACGTGTACGCGCTCGTCGAACTCCGGATACACCAGCCCCTCGCTGACGCAGAATTTTCCGAAACGACGGCTCTGCAACTCCTTTTCGTCCAGTGACGAGGACAAAAGCGCGATCTCGCTCTTTTTGAGGAAAGGATTGTCCTCCCATTCCATGAATTCGTACCAGACTTCGGGGTTGTTGCCCTTATTCATGTAGATCTCGTCAAACACGAACGTCAGCCCTTTGAGGGGAGTCATCGTGCCGAAAATGTCGCCCGCACGGTCGAGAACGCGCATCCTGCATTCGTCGTAGATGTCTTTGGGCGGCTCCTCATCGAACCAGACAAAGTCCAGGGACGCGCCCTGAAATTTCTCCCTGCCCTGGTCGCAGCTTTTAAATCCGATCACGGAGATCCCGCCGAACACGTTGCGCACGCGGATCTGGTCCACTACCCCCGACGGAGACCCTTTTTTCCCCGACAGCATGACCACGTCCTCGATCCATTCGGAAGGCAGATAATGCAGGATCTTTTTCTGCGCCACGTCGCGCTGTACCTGCTGGGAGAGCGAAACCACCCAGCCGAACACATCCTTTCTGTTCTGCCTGTACGGATGAATGCCGCGCGCCATCCAGATACATTCCACGGCGCCGCACTCCGTCTTTCCGCTGCGGTTTCCGCCGAACACCCAGCGGTTACGCTTTTTGCATTTGTGAAAGGCAATTTGTTTTTTATGTTTTTTTCTGCCCGCGTTGTAGCACGCCAGCGGATTTTTTTTCCGCCGCGCCTGCTCCCGCTCGATCAAAAGGATCTTTTCCACCCGTTCGCGCCTGTCCATCCGCCGCTCCTTTGCCTTGCAATTCCGATTATATCCGCCGTTTTGCCCCGTTCCAAACATAACCGACATTCTTTTTTTTGCACAAATTATACTATTACGTACCCTCATTTTCGCGTCCACGGGCGCCATTCGACAAAGAAATGCCTTTCCCCCCTGTTTTTTCCTTTTTTCTGCGCAATGCGCGCAGTATAATGGTTGGCACCTGAAAAAAGGAGGTTCGCCATGAAAAAAATCGCGGTTTTGCTCCTGCCGGCATTGTTCCTGCTCCTGCCCTTTTCCCCTGCACACGCGGAAACTGCGGGTACATATGCGCGCGTCACGCAGTCACAAGTCTATCTGTACGAAAGTCCCGAACAGGACAGCGGCCTGTTCATTCTTCCCGAAACGTATTTTGTGCGCATCACGGGAGAGGCGGGCGACTATTACGCCGTGGAATATATGAGCGCCACGCAGGGCCGCACCCCAGTGCGCGGTTACTGCCTGCGCTCGGACGTGGAAACTGTGGACTACATTCCCGAAACGCCCTTTCTCGTTTACGATACAACCGTCACTTTCCGCACGGGTGAGGGAATGCCCGACGGATTTTTTACCGAATACGAAGTGACAGCCGCTTTTTACGGCACCTTTTCCTACGGTTCGTCCGTCTGTTATTACGTGGAGCTGGAAGGAAAGTTCGGATACGTCCCCGCCTCTTCCTGTTCCCCGCTGTCCTACCCGCCCAACACCGAACACACGGAATCCGAAACGCCGCCCCCTGCGGACGAAACGCCTTCCTCCAATCAGAACGGGCTTTTAAACGTCGTGCTCGTATGCGGTCTTGTGGTGACGGCGCTGGGCGCACTGTACTTTCTCTTTCACCCCCGCAAACAGAAAATACAGGACGAAGAGGATCTCTTTACCTGAAAACCGCGCCATCTGAAAAGATCAGACCGCCTGCGGCGTGCCGTTCACACGCAATTCCGTATGCGCGCGCTTGTCCAACACCGAATTTTCTCCCGCACGGCGCACGCGCTCCCACATTCCCATGACGTAAGGGATCTCCGAAAACACCTTTTTAAACCATTCCTCCGTCATGCCTGACCGCAAAAACAGATTGTTCAGTTTTTCGCCCAGCCTGCGCTGCCTGCGGTAATAGGTGCGCTCGCAATAATTGAAAGACAGGTCGGCAAACTCTCCTTCCAATACCTTTTTCCGCCGAAAATATTTGTACTCCAAGAGGTATCTCTCTTCCCTCGTCAGCTGAACATAGATCTCTTCCGCCTTTTCGCGCAGAACGAGAAAAGCATCCTTTGCATATAAAAGGCGCAAGATCCCCTCTATGCACACCTCTGCACTTTCCCGTCCGTTATATGACGAACGCGCCTTTGCCTCTACGCATTGCCCGATCTCCCTGATCAGCCGTTCCAATCTCGGCGACATCAGCAAGATCACCTTCTGATAATCTTTCACGCCCATCCCTCCTTTTCCGTCCAAAATTCTTCCGCCTTTGTTTTTTCAATTCCGCTTTTGTTCCGCACGCAACTTTATTATCTCACCGCTTTTTACGAAATCCTAATGTGACTGACAAAAAAATGTAAACATATGTTCGTATTTTCTTGTTTGCAGTATAGCACATAAAACAGGCACCCTCTCGCCTGTTTTTATTTTTTATGGAAAAAAATGGTAATTTTTTGAAAATTCTGCAAGCGGAGAAAAGTTTGCGAATTTTGTCGACAAACGCGCGCGCGTGTGGTATAATGGGAGAAAGAAAAAGCCCCCTGCCTCAAAAAGGCAGAGGGATTGCAGCGAAAACGAAGTAAACGGCGCGCCTTTTCGGCGCGGTTTTCGGGGAAACACATGAAGAAATTGCTGACATTTTTTGCCGCAGCGGCCCTTTTTGCGGGCCTTCTCGGCTTCCAAAACTTTATAAACGCAGCGGCGCAGGAAACCATCGGCGCGCAGCTGCTTCTGCCGGAAACGCACGAGCAGTACCTGGATCTGAAAAGCCCTTCGGACATCGCAGAATACGGGAACTACATTGCCATTGCGGACGGAAACACGATCTGGCTGTACGACAAAGAATCCTCTAACTACTCTTCCTACACACAGGAGGGCGCGGACAGCGTCACCTCGCTGAACTTTTACGAAGAGAGCGGGGATACGCTCTTATACTTTGCGGCAGACATGAGCGGGAGCAACCCGATATTATGGATTGATT
>CASFBD010000027.1 GCA_949292885.1 uncultured Bacillota bacterium | reverse complement strand
GTTCTATGTCTGTCGAAAGCACCTTTGCCCGCAGTGTTTTCCATTCCTCGATCTGGTTGACACAACGGCGCGGATATTCATCGAGCGGTATATTATACCGTTCGATGAGTTCGGGATAATTTTTCTTGATGAAATACGGGCTGTATTCCGACGTGTGCTCGCTGGACTCGGTATTGTAATAACCGAAACGGTGCATGATCTCATGCCGCACCAAATCGTGTTTCATCCTTTCGCGGTACTTCCCCGACAGAGAACGGCGTTTGATCTCCGGATAAAGATCTTTCCCCGTTTGGTCTTTGATCTCTAAAAGCCAGGCCTGATGATTGATCCCCGCGATCGAATATTTTGCCCCGTCGATATATTCTCCCATGTCAACGGAATTCAGCAACGTCGGAACGCAGACCTGCACGCTGTGGCAAAGCCCGACCGTCTTCACGCCGAGATATTTCTGCATATATCCCGTCAGCATCGCCATCGGATTTGCATAGTTTAAAAACAATGCGTCCGGGCAAACCTTGTGAATATCCTCCGCAAAGTCTTCCAATACGGGGATCGTCCGCAAAGCCCTGAAAATACCGCCGATCCCCAGCGTATCCGCGATCGTCTGCCGCAAACCGTACTTTTTCGGAATTTCAAAGTCCGTCACGGTACACGGTTCATATCCTCCGACCTGGATCGCGTTGATCACAAAATCTGCCCCCTGCAACGCCGCGAGCCTGTCGGTATACGCTTTGATCTTGGCCTTGCCGCCGTATTTCCTGTTGATGTTGTTGAGCATCAGCTCGGAATCCTGCAGGCGTACAGGATCGATGTCATACAATGCGACATCAAAATCTCCTATTTCCCGTTTGAGAATACAATCCCCTATGACGTTTTTCGCAAACACGGTGCTTCCCGCACCCATAAAAGTGATTTTCGGCATTTTTTACCCTCTCTCCTTATATCTGAAATTATTGACTTTTCCTTTTATCGGAACAGTTTATTACAGCGAATTCAGCTCTTCTTTCAACCTGTATAGGTTCAACAGCTTTTCTTTTAAGCTGCGCGTAGTGTAAAAATAATGGTTTGACGCTTCATATCCGATTTTTCCGTCCAGCTTCTGCAAAGCCATCAACCTTTTCGTTCCCTCTTCCGCGCGCGACAAGACTTCTCCGATCTCTTTTTTATGATTGCGTATATCCCTTTTCAGGAACGAAAAGACAGTCTGTTCATAATCCGCCGCAAAATGCAGGTATACGACCGACGCATAGAGCCATATTTCAAACACTTTTTCTTCGCTTTTGTACCGCTCCAAAAGCGCAATTCCTTTTTCCGTTTCCGTCAGCAGCTTTTTCATCTGCGAAACATAGATCTCATACGGATAAGGGCCGAGCCATTGCTCGTAATCGTCGAAAGAAAAACTTACCATCATCGACGGTATTTCTTCCCACTCAAAATGCCACAAATTTGCGTATCCTTGGTTTTTCGGAGAGTCGTACAGTCCGCTTAAACTGAACGGATAATTTTTAAACCCGCGGCACAACAGCCGCACCGCCTCGCGGATCGCCGACGCATTCTCCCCGAATTTCTTACAATACCATTCGTCCAGATCTTCGCCCTTCCCGAATGCGTTTGTCAGATCCAGCGACAAAGACGGCCAACCTCCCAGCGTCCATGAAAGCATATAATTGTATACGCCCAGTTGACGCAAATTCGATAAATGCTCATAGACAAGGTCAAACACCGGAAAGTACGGTACCGAGGAACATTCCCAGCTGTTATTGACCTGTATTTTGGCATATGTTTTATGCCCCGCTTCTTTTGCATACGTCAACAATTCCTTGCTTTCTTCACTCGGCCCGGGATTTGAAAGAGAATAATCGATGACCTTAGAACCAACCCCGCCTTTTTCAATGGCAAGGCCGTACTCGCTGTTGCAGAGAACGGAAATTTCCTGATCGAGCAGGTCAATTCCTTTGAAGATTTCTTCCCTCGTCCAGCCGGAAAATTCCGACCAGCCCCAAAGATTTGCAATGAGTTCCGCCCCGCTTTTACTGTCTTTCAAGGCCTTTTGTATGATGTTATTTACAAGCGCGGCTTCTTCATAAGGAGGCGTATCTTTACAACGGGGGCAATTACCGCCCTGCAGCGAATGGCAGTGCGTCAGATTTTCCGACATGGTGATCGTCATGATCCCGCCGATCCCTTTTACTTGGCTAAATAACGAAAAAACGGCTCCGTACAGATATTCCCTTACCTTTTCCGTCCCCATGCAAAGCGCCGAAAAAATCCCGGAATCTGTTCCTTTTATCTCTTCCTGCCCTTTAAAATCTTCCGTCCTCATGCAGCGGGGCTCGTTGAAATACAGAAAAACTTTGATCCCGTATTTTTTACACCGTTCCACAATTTCCTGGAGATTTTTTCTGCGCGCTTTATATCCGTCCCCCAGATTTTTGAACGGATAAGGCGACAGCTCGGAAAGCATCGCGTGAAACCAAAGTCCGTTTACACCGACGCTTGCGTATCGGCAAAGCAATTTGTCCGGAAGATACGAATGGCTGTCCGTCGAAAAAACATCGATACAGGGCGTAATATAGCCGTGAACGATCCTGCGCCCCTCCCCTTCGCCGTGCGCGGTCGTAACCGCGCTTTTTGCACTGAAAAAGTCAAACGCCTCTGATTCTTCCTTCCCCTGTCCGTTCAAAATTTCTGCGATCTTTTTCGTTTCCGCCTTCTCCGCCTCGTCCAGCGGGTAATATTGCACCCTTTCACAGTAAGGCTTGAAATTGCCGAGTTTTACATACAAAAAATCCTCTTCTTTGATGACATAGTCCAGTTTCTCTTCCTCCCATCCGAGCAGCTGCATCAGTTGCTCGTAGTTTAGCAAAAACCAGTTGTTTTTTATGATCGTGATGTATCCGGACTTTATCCATTGGGAATTATATACGATATTGCCAAGCCCCAGCCTTTCCGCTTCCGCTTCGACTGTCTTTACGTCGGTTCCCAACACTTCCGCCAATCTCTCTTTTGTTACAAAACCGTAATTTCGATACAGCACTGCCTGCCAAAGCGCAGGAAAATCTGTTTTCGGCAATTTAATTTTTTTTTCTTCCAATACCATAATTCTTTCACCGGATTTTATTCTCAACAGATCCTTCGTTTCAGATACTCCAACGACTCTTTTGCCATCCTTTCACCCAGTTCGGGATCTGCCTGCCGTGCGCTCTGCGTAAACCAGTGTTTTACGTCGTCGATCCGCGAAAGGTCCACACAGTCAGGATAGAGCGCCATCAACAGGGAACACTCGTACTTGCCCGCATGATCGTAGCCCGTGGCGTTCTGCACGGCCGTATCCATCGTCGGTATCACCTGGATCCAGTTGAACGGGTTGTTTGCCCCTTCCAACTGTTCGTAATAATTCGCATACCGCTCGCTGCCCCACCATCCCTGGCCGTAGATCTTTTCAAGATACTCCATCGTCGCACGCTTTGCCGCCAAACGGTAGCAAAGCGTCATCGGCATTTCGCTTTCCTGCTCAAACTGGTGGTGAATGACCACGTAGATATTGCGGAATCCCGCATTGAGAAGGCTTTTAAAAACATAATACACGTAATTTTCAAAAGCGCGCTCTTCCACGTGTACCGTTCCGCTCTTTTCGTCCCCCACGGCATAGCTCGACGGACTGTAATGAACAGAAGGAGCGATCATGATTTCCTTTTCCTCGGCAAGCCTTTCCAGCAGTCCTTCGACGATGAGCGTATCGCAGCCGTACGAACACTGCGGACCATGATACTCCACCGTGCCGCCCGCGATCACCAATGGGATATTTTTTTCCTGTACTTCCCTGATCTCGCGGGGAAAACTTCTTTCCAATCTGTACCTTTTCATTGTTCCGTCTCCTTGTCATAACCTTTGCAGTCACTCGCAATATCCGAGCGTCGTGTAATACGCAAGATTAACCTGCCTGTTATCCAGGCGGCCGTATTGCAAAACAATCTTTTTATCGCTTACAACCTTCATCGCATATTGCGTATTGTAAGGCACCGCGAAACCGCACATATCCGAAAAGTTGTTTGTCCGGAAACATCTTACGCTATTTGCTTTTACCTTCCATTCTATTTTATCATAAAAGGATTGTTCGGTAAAGTAAAGCGTCACACGAATTGTCGCTTCCTTGTCGTTATCGTTGACAATGATAACCGATTCATGCCCCTTCAACAGACCTTCTCCGCTCTCCGGCAATTCACAATCGGGAATGATCCAGCACTTCTTTCCCATCACTTTTTTCATTGCCTTAAAGCTCCAATTCAATAATCCCTTTTTTCAGATAATCCGTATAAGATTCATATCCGTCTTTTTTCACAACGATTCCCTTTTCCCAGCGACAGCCGAATGTATCGCCGGAAATAAAGGTATCCACCTGGAAAGTCATGTTTTCTTCCAGTCGGTAATCGCTCGTCGTTTCCATCCACGGCGCCTCTACCTCGATCATGCCCGTACCGTGGCAGGGCCCGTATACGTAATTCTTAGCATATCCGTTTTCAAGGTAAAGCTTGTAAAATGCCTTTGCAATGTCGGAAGCAACCACTCCCGCTTTGATCTTTTCGCAAGTCCAATCATGCGCTTTTTTGCAAAACTCCACGAGTTCCCGACGCTTTCCTTCCAGTTTTCCCATGATCACGGGCAACCCGATCGAAGGAGAGTATCCGTCAATTTTCGCCGAGAGATTCAGCTGTACAATGTCACCCTTCTTGATGGTGCGGTAGCTCGATCGGCTGATCGCGTGGCGGGTGGATTCTTCGCTGAACACGTACATGGGAAGCCCCTCATATTCCGCGCCGTTTTCATAGATCACTTTTTCCGCTACACCCACCATCTCAAGCTCGGTCACCCCGGGTCTCAATTTCCTGATCACTTCGTCCGTGGCAAGTTCAATGATCCTGAATCCCTCTTTGATACATGCAAGCTCATTCGCACTTTTAATTTTGCGCAGGTCGACCATAATGTCGTTGCACTTTACAATTTCCGCCTTCGGGTAAGAATCTTTCAGCCCCTCATAGATCGGCAGCGTGCACTCCACATACGATCCCAGCCCGATCTTGATATTCTCCGACGAAACTCCTATAGATTTGAAAACCTCTCTGAAATTCGCCGCTTTGATCTCAGGATATTCCGGGTCTGCCGATTCCCTGAATTCTTTCAAAACAAAAATTTTATCGATCTTTGCAAAATCCTTTGCATAAATTGCCGACTCCGGCCCGACCATCAGCGCGGCGTCCCCGCTTGCCGAGATGGCTACCCCCGCCCGTTCAAACAACGGCCAGAAACCCGAAAAGTAACGCGCGTTTGCATAATCGCTTTCCGTAGAGCAGACCACCATTACGTCAAGCCCTTTTCCCCTGACCAGTTTTGCCGCTCTTGCTATCCTTTCACGGTATTCTCCGTCAGGAATACATATTCTGTTCATATACAATCCTCTTTTCAATTTTTTCTTTATTGTAACACCCGCTCATCCTTTTGTCTTTGTAAAATCGTTAAAAAAATTTATAAAATCGTAAATAAATTTATATTTTGTTCTTGACTAAACCAGAAAGTTCTCCTATAATTTTTTATATGGAATTCAAATTAAAAACATTAAAAATCGAAATTGATATAAACAAAATTGCCAACGTGCATTTCTTTGAGTTCAAAAAAAATTTCTTTTCCGTGAAAGACAAGCATCCATTTTGCGAATTGGTATTTGTCAGCAGCGGTAAACTGAACATTGAATCTCAAGACTTTACCGGCAGCCTTTTTAAAAATCAGATGATCATTCACAGGGCGGATACTGTCCACTCTCTGAATTGCTCTCCGGAAAATGCCCCCATCGTGATCATCATCGGCTTTGTTTGTGATTCAAAAAATCTTAATTATTTCTCCTACAACCCTGTCACTTTAAATGAAGTTGAGATACAAAAACTGGCGGAAATCGTGAAAGAAGGTCGAAATGTTTTTTTGCCGCCTTTCAACAGACCTACGTACGATATGAAAAAAAAGAAAAAACAACCGTTCGGTGCTGAACAGCTGTTAAAAATCAGTTTAGAATACTTTTTATTATCACTCATCCGAAAGTATGGAAATACCCTACAGAACGATGCAGAGAATCATTCTTATTCCCTACACTCCATCAACGAAATTATAAGTTATGTAGATGAGAATTACCTGGAAAAAATCACCATTGACGAACTGGCTTTTCTCTTCAAAACAAACCGCGCGACACTTTGCCATGAATTCAAAAAGGCGACAAACAAAACCGTTATTCAATACATCAACGACAAAAAAATTATGCTGGCAATACAGAAAATAAAAAATTCTGATTGCACCTTTACAGAAATAGCCGACCAACTGAATTTTAAAAGTATCCATTACTTTACTTTATTTTTTAAAAAACAGCTCGGCATGACCCCGAAAGAGTATAAAAGGTCTTTGTCAAAAAACACCCTGTAGACAGTTTTCTTGCTTTCACGCTTAAAAAAGCGATCTTTATAAGTATACCTTTTTCAAATAGGTTATGATTTCATTCGGAACGGAGAAATACACGGAATGCAGGGTATCCTGCTTATATTCGGAGCCGTTGCTCCCGTCCGGGCGATAGTACGTCGAACGCACATCCAAAGTCAGATACTTTTCAAAACCGTCTACCTTGCAAGAGAGCGTATCCCCCTGCGCAAGTTCAGTGCCGTATCCTTCCGCAAAGCCCGTATATGTATAAGTCTGTGCGCACGTATATTCCGTGACCGTTCCCTTGACTGAGATCTCGATGCCGCTGATGTTGTACACGCGCTCGTTTTCATCTATACCTTTCAGAATGGCCTCGCGTTGAGAATCGGATAATTTTACTTTGAACTTGTAAAACCTGCCTTCATAACCTTCCTTTTTTGAATAATTCAGAAATTCCAGCGTGTACTTGGAATACCCTGCATCGCCGCAGGAAAACTGTATCTTGTTTCTGTCCGTCGCCATGTCGAACGCGATGTCCTGCGGGTTATACACATAGACGTACAATCCGTAATCGGACTGCTTGTCCGCGTAATACGAATAGCAGAACTCCACGAACGAGATCATCTGCGGCTTTCCGCCGCTGTTATGGGGATAATCCGCAAGATCGAACGTCTTTCCGCCGATGGTGGCGCCTTCCAAATTTTCAAGCACGTCGGTATTTTCATATGCGGTTTGTATGTCAGAGGAGGCGTAAGCGGACAAGTTTCCTTGTCCGCCCATCGCAGCTCCGAAACATACCAGCAAGGCAAGAAAAATTGCTGTGATCTTTGCTCTTATGTTTCGTATTGCCATACATTCCTCCTTTAATCGATACGCATCAGATAAACCATCACCGTGACATCGTTTTCAGGCATTACAAACGAATAGACGCCGTTTGTTTCTTCCAGATCCTCAATGTCCGTGCCGTCATCTGCGTTTTGCAAAACAACATTTGTTACTTCCAAGGGATGATAGTCTTCGTATTCGTCGCTCAGATCTAATACTTCAATGGTAAACGTAACGGTTTCACCAGCTTTCGCCGTTCCTTGACAGTGAAAGGCAATGGATTTTACCGAACCGTAACCGAGCGTGTCGTATCCAATAAAATACGTTTTTGCAGGGCCAGAGGGTTCTTGTCCTTCCTGATCGGAGTCGCTGTTGTCCGTAAAAATGATTTCCGACGGATTGAGCGCAACTCCCGTAACCCTGACGTCAATACAAAAATCGATCTTATAAACAACACTTTCATTATAAGATGAGACGAGCAAGGTATAGGGGTAGGTGTTGCTTTCTTCTGCCTCTTTCGCTACGATTACTTCCTTATCAGGATAACAGCTCTGCAAAACATTTTGCAGGCTCATTTCCGTTTTTGTACTGATCTCGAAGTATGTATCCTGCTTATTCAGTGCGAAAGCCGAAGACAAATCGCCTTGCTTGGAATACAAATACCGCTCTCCATCCACCGTGAAATCGAAATCCCGACTTGCATTCGGTACCACTTTGACAGAATAGTCTTTGGGTTCGGATTGCTCCGTATCAAAAGTATATTTAATGTCAAAACGATACATCGAATTTGTCTCTAATTTCATGGTGGAAGAGGAGGAAAGTATTTGCTTTCCGTCCTGCTCGATGTAAAAAGTCTTGAAATCCTCGTTGAAACCGTTCGTGAACCTGTAAACAAGCCCGACGACGGCAACAAGGATCAATATCCCTGCAATATAAGCAAGAATTGTTGCTACCGTCCTGATCTTAGATGCTTGCATTTCGGTTCACCTCCTTAGAATCTCAATGTGTTGTCCGAGAACGATACTCCGTTTACAGAACTCACCAGCCACAACCGGACCGTTTCCGATAATCCGCTGATACTGTCTTTGACGGTAACGTAAAAATAACAGGAAGGCAGCGTTTCCACGTTGTATTCCGCATTTTCATTGTTAAACGTGTCTCCGGGGCCCTTGAAACCCATCGTATCATCCGACACTTCCACGACATAACGATCGTAATAAATATCAGAGATGAAATATTCGTCCGGACCGTAGCTCGAATAATAATTCTCCATCACTTTGGAACCCGTCTTAACGGTAAGAGTATTTCCGGAAAGAGTAGCGGAAGTGATAAACTGATCCGCAATTTCTCCGATGTCTTTCTGCCACATTTCCGTATAGTTGAGATATCCGCCGTCATTGAACGATCCGTTGCCGAAATACAAACTACCGTATCCCCCGATCTCCGTTACGGAAAGATTGCTCGAAACGTCATCAAAGACATTGGAAAGTGCGATATCAAACGTATACGTCTTGCCCGTACCCAGTTCGTAATATTCACCGCGTTCCGAAGAAGAAGTTTTCGTAGCAGTGCTGCTCGTGATCTCGATGCCGCTTGCAACGCCGACAAAGGAGACTGTACAAACGGCGGTATATCCGCCGTCTCGCGTCGTGACAGTAATGAGGATCGTGTCGTTCCCAAACGGCTTCTTACAGGAAACGGTAGCAAGACGGCTGCCGTCCGAATCCGGCGTGACCGTCAGATATTCTGTTACCGATTCGCTGCCATGCGTAGGTGCATTTCCCCATGCAACAGAAAAATCCACTTCTTTATTGGCGGCATCGTCCGGATAGACGATCGCCTCAATGCGAACATCCACGCTTTGTTCTGCGGGAATTATATCCGCCGGTACTTTTTCCCCTGCAAAAAGTGCCGCAGAAAAGCTCATCGCTTTGGGCATAGGATAGACCTTATTTTCGGTCATGGGATTGCCGTCGCTATCCACAACTGCGGCTTGCTCGGTTTCTTCCTGCGGCAGTTCTTCTTTTTTCTCAAACCACCCACAGATGATACCCGCAAGCATCACTCCCACGATGAGAAATGCCACAAGCGTGAGCACCCATTTCACCGTATCCGACTTTTTGTGTTCAAACAAACTATAGTCAAAATCATAATCGTACACTTTTCTCCTCCTTAAAAATAATGCGGCCCGAAATCTTTCGAGCCGCAGCCTTGTTGCTTTACGCCGTCTTTTTTGCAAGAAGCATATTCAGAAGCGTCTTGTCCGAAACGCGCATGGGCTTGATCTTGCACTCATACACCGTTCCGTCCTCGTCCTCCGAATGCACGGCATAGCTGTTACCCTTGCTCACTTTGCCCGTCTTTTCGTCGCGGATCTCATACGGCACCATCATCAACTGTGCCGACATTGCTTCCCCGAACACGATATCCAGGGCTGCATACCCGCCGTAATCGGGCGGAACGATCAGAACGCGGATGTCTTTGCCGCGCACATTGCCCTTGATAAAATACGAGAAAAACTTTTTCCCGTCCTTTTCATACGTTTCCCTCTCTACGAGAATTTTTTTGTCTTCCATTATGCTGCATCTCCTCCTTTACCTTTTTTCTTCTTTTCGATGACACCCTTGATCTCTTTCCAGGGCTTTTTGGACAGCTCGCCGGCTTCTTTCTTCGAGAATCCCGCCTCTCGCGCCTGCCCGTACTTGAACATACCGCCGTGGTCGTTCTGACACTGCAAGTATCCCGAACGCATACCCGCTTCGTAGTCCGTCAGCTTTTTGCCTTCCTTGTTGCCCCACTTATGGACTTTCTCCTTGCGTTCTTCCGCATACCCCTTTGCCCGCTTGTTGGGCAACGACCAGCGGCCGTCACGGTACTTGTTCGGCTTGTTTTCGGAAGGCGTTGCCTGTTCCTGTTTTGCCATTGTTTTGTTTTCCTCCGTTCTTTTTTGCCCGTATTGCCGTTAGCGCAGCATATAAAATTGTATTTATCGGTAACGGCTCCGGCTCGATCGGCGCTTAGCCCTATGCGCTTTGAAAAACGGGCCCTGTTTTTCGCTCGTCGCACTCTCTTCCTGTCCGGCAACCATTCAACCTTCCTTGATCAATCGACGTAATTCCGCGTGTGCATCGCCGTAGGAATACGCTTTCCGTCCACATCTTCACGATCCGAAAACACATTATCGTACTCCTGATCCAGCTTGGGCGTACACCGAAAATACGTGTCGTGGCTGACGAGATAGCTTCCGCTCTCCCCATCCCGCAAACCGATCCGCTGTCGGACGATATAATACCTCGTCCTGTACACGTTCGTCGCCCCGATCAAAAATTCGGGAACACTTGACATTTTCACTTCGCTTGTCCTCCTTGATTTTCTATTTTCATCTGCAAAAACCGCAGAAGTTTTCTGTTTTGCTTTGAGATATAATCCGGTGAATAATTCAGTTCTTCTGCCAATGCTTCCTGGGACACATTGTTCACATACAGCCCGACATAGAGAGCATATAACTGCGCCGGAGCTTCACACATCACCGCGTTGTATTTCTGCACAGTCTTCACAACGGCATTTTCTCCTACCGTCCTGTATGCTTCATCAAACAATTCCTTGCGGGTGTAATAGCATCGGATCGCCCTCAAATCTTCTCGTATTTTATCCATCGTCAACATTTCACGTCCTCCTTTCACCATAAAGGAGTGGGACACCCCTTTTTGACAACCCTATTCCAAAAAATTTTTTAAATATTTTTTTTGAATCCATGAAATATGCTTCTGTACTGCCATTAAACTGATTTTCATCTCTTCTGCTGCAGACCTCATCGTCTTGTCTTCTATGTAAACCTTCTGAAAAACGATCGCCTGCTGCTCTGTCAGAAGTTCCATAAACTTTGCGACAAACTCCGTATCCAAAACCTGCTCTTCCACGGATGCTGCGCCGTCCTGAAAGTCAAGCCCCTTTTCTGCCTGTAACTTTTCCAAAGAAGCGTCTTTCTTCCTTTGCCGCCACCTGAACTTTGCTTCGTTCTTTTTGAAATCTTCGTCCAGTTTCCGATACTCTTCCTTAAAAGCCTCCGTGACCTCGATTTCCGCCGTTTTTCCGTCCGCAAACGTATAGGTGATTTTTTCCATTCTTTGATCCTCCGATTTTGATTTTTTTCGATCGCAATCGGGCGGATCTGCTAAAAAAAGAAAAAACGCCCGACTGCTTGTCGAGCGTTCTCCGTTTTTTGGCATAAAAAAAGCCGCCAATAAACAAACTTCTCTCAAAGTCTTGTCTATCGGCGGCCTCTCATTCTCTTTGGTTTAACCAACCGTCTCAGAACAGCCTCCCTTTTTCGGCTTTATAAAGTCCCTGTTTCAGACCGACCGGACGGCTTACTGTTCCGCTTCTATTCAATTTTCAATAATCTCTTGTCCCTGCGGCGCATAAATATCGATTTGTATGTGCCTGCGGCTCGCCGCCTGCAGCACTGTTCTCGTTCCGCAACAGGGACACAGCATTTTTGCCGTTCCCGCTTCATCCTTAACTTCCCATCTTTCATAATGGCAGTTATAACACAATACCTTTACAGTTCCCGCCTTTTTCAAACTACTGATACTCCCTATTCTCCTAAAAATCTTACCATTGCACGGGAAACAAGTGCTTTGATACAACAAACGGTAACCTATCCGGGGCTTTCGTGGCAATAGGGAAAACATCAAATTTATTTCTTCGGCATCACCTTCCTTTTTCAATAATATAAACATATGTTTGTATTTATATTACTACTTTTTTCTTTATTTGTCAATGATACGCTTTGAAAAATTTTTTCTGATATTTTCTTAAATATGACTGTATCTGTCAACTTTTATATCGTAAAATAAGAGAGGGATTTTATGGTTTTTTTGAAATCGCTTTTGTAAGAAGATCGGATATATCCGGCGCCTTTATATAACTTTGAATATTCCCTTCTGACAATATTTTTTCATACAATCGTTCCGCAACCAGATTGATAAAAACAGAATTCTCATCTCCGCCCACAACGGGATATCTCTCTTGTGCAAAACTTTCCGCCATTTTCTCCCTCAAAACTGCATTCTCATAATCTTCCACAAATGCAGCCACTTCATCGTAGATCTTATCGCGCATTCCTGCAACTTCATTGTCCGTAATTCCTTCTTCTTTGCCACAAACCTGTTTATAAATATTTTCGGCAAATTCATTGTACTCTTCCCTCTGTTCCCCGTTCTTTCGGTTCCCGTTGATCATAAGAGCTCCAAGATATACACAATGCAACAAATACCTTTCTTCCTCTTGATTTATAGTGATCGTCATTCCTCTCTCCTCCGTTGATTTTATATTGACATCATAAACCATTTTTCTGATCTCCGAGAGCGTCTGCATAGACGCTCTTTCTGCTTTTACGGGGGCACCCCTGCAGACACAAGCGGTACCTTTCCCCGAAACGGCATTCTCTATGATCTGTTTGATAAGCTCCTGTTTTTTATGCGAGGTCGGCGCTCGCACAAATAAAGCTCTGCCTATACTTCTCAACTCATAGACGCCTTTCTTGTTTAAATACTCATAAACTTTGCTAAATTTTTCCTTTTCCATATATAAAACCTCCTTTTTATGTTATCATAATTATTTTAGTTAACTTTACGGGCAGGCAAATCCGTTATTATTTACTTGTTAACTGTATCATTTTAGTGCACAATCATGATGCGTATAAATTATATCATAAAATTTGTATCTTGCTTATTTTAGTTAATATAAATAATTGTCGATTGAAAGGTAGGTTTGTCGTTTTATGTCAAAAGTCCCTGAAGAGAGCATCAACATATCCCCCGCTTTCCAGAAAAGAATGATACAACTCATTTCCGAAGAAGAAACAGAATCCGGACATTGCAGCAATGCCGAATTTGCCGCACGCATCGGGATCAGTCCCAATACCATTTCCAAGATTACCAGCTATGGGATCATACCGAGTACGAAATCCATCGTTAAAATTGCTGATTATTTGCAGGTTTCGATTCCTTATCTTTTGGCTAAAACCGATGACAACTCCTTTGAACCCGCCCTGCAACCTGTTACCTTTCAGGAAAGGCTTAAACAGCTCATCCGCGAAAATGAAATGAGGATCGCCAATGTCACGAACAATCCGAACGCTACTTTTTCAAGGAACTCTATTCATTTATGGCTGAAACGAAACAATCTTCCCGCCATCGATTTTGTCTTTCAGTTAGCAACTATTTTCAATGTTTCGCCCGATTATCTTCTCGGAAGAAGCGACGACAGATAAAGAGAGCAGAGATTTCCTCTGCTCTCTTTTCCTATTCCTCCGAATCATAAAACGTTTCTATCTCCAAAGCCAATGCGTTGAAAAGCATTTCCTCTTTTTCTTTGGGGATCGAAGTCAGATCCGGCACCCCGTTTACAAAAACCTGTAATCCAAGCGGATTTTCCTTTATCTCTATTTTTTCCATCTCTGTTTCCTCCGTTTTTTCTTTTACTATACCAAAAAAGTTACGGACAAAACAGAGAGTTTACTCTCCCTTTTCTTTGCTTTTGCAGGGTTGTTTCCGCTATTTTCCGCCTTTTTCCGTTCTCTCCTGTCCTGCGGTTTCTCTCCGTTTCCATTTTATCAGAAAAGCGTCCTTGCTGTAAAAGGGGAAAAATATCGCTGAAAAAATTAAGCACCCACACGGGTGCTTTTTTCTTTATACTCACTCAATATTTTTCTGTCGAATAGTTACTGACCAATTTTACTCCGTTACCTCCGCCCTTTTACAGCGTTTCGCTTTTCTGATTCTTTTTTTGCTGTTAAAAGGGAGTTGTGGCTTTGTCCCCTTTTGTACGGAAAAGTACGGGTTTGTCTTACTTTTACCCTTCTAAAACTGAAAACTCACCTACTCTAACCCGTTATATGTCCGTCCTTTTTTTGCTATCCTATAGCCACAATCTTTCCTACGGAGGTTTTACAATTATGAAAAAAGCTATCATTTACACAAGAACATCGCCCGACCTTGTTTCTGTCCGCACGCAGATCGTTGCTTGCAAACTCTTTGCAAAGCTGAACGGAGTCGAAGTTCAGCGCATCTGCCACGATCCGGACGAAAACAATCATAAGGTGCTGCTTGATCTTCTTCGAAACAGCAAAAGTGAATGCTGGGATTGTATCCTGATCCTGGATCCGTCCGTGCTTTCCGACGATATCTGCACCTTTTTGAAATACAGGGAAAAATTCAACCTGTCGGGCAAGCGTATTTTCTCTGTTGTGAATTATAAGGAGGAAAACAAATGAAATATGCGGTTATCTATGCGCGATATTCTTGCGAAAGGCAGACCGAACAATCCATTGAAGGACAGCTGCGTATCTGCAATGAATTTGCAGAAAAAAACGATCTGAGAATCGTAGACACCTACATCGACCGCGCTATGACGGGAACGAACGACCATCGGCCCGAATTTCAGAGAATGCTCAGCGATAGTGACAAGCCGCAGATCTGGGATATCGTGCTCGTTTATGCCCTTGACCGATTCGGCAGAAATTCCATCGAAGTTGCCGTCAATAAGCAACGGTTGAAGAAAAACAATAAAATATTGATTTCTGCCACGCAACGCACTTCCATGAACATTGACGGTTCCAAAAATCTTGACGGCATCATTCTCGAAAATGTTATGATTGGGTTGGCGGAATACTACTCTGCAGAACTTTCCCAAAAGATACGAAGAGGATTACACGAAAACAGAACGAAAGGACTATACTCCGGAGGATTTATTCCTTTCGGATATACAGTTAAAGACAGAAAAGTATATGTTGATGAAGATAAAGCGGAAATTGTCCGGTTTATTTTCAAACAATATGCCGCAGGCTTTACTGTAAAAAATATTGTTTATGATCTTAACGAAAAAGGATTGACTAAAAACGGCAAACCTTTTGCTTTGACAACTGTTTACGACATTCTTCGCCTCGAAAAATATATCGGAATATGCAGATATTCAGACGGTATCTACACTAACATCTATCCTCAGATCGTCCCCACGGAATTATTTAACGAGGTGCAAATGATTCTTGCAAACAATAAAAAAGGATCTTCCAGCACCAAAGCTGATTTTTTATTAAAAGGAAAACTTATCTGTGGACTTTGTGGAGCAAATATGCAGGGTGAATCAGGAACGTCAAAAAGTGGAAAAGTAAAATATTATTACAAATGCGGAAAGCGCAAAAAATTCAATACGTGCAAAAAAGCTGCACTGCCGAAAGAACAGCTTGAAAATCTCATTGTTAAAATCATACATCACATGCTTAACGAGCCTAAAAACATCGATTATCTTGCTTCTGAAATTATAAAGGCAAACAGAAATCATTTGAGCCAACAATCCGTTTTAAATACATTGATCCGCGAACGAGACGATTTACAAAAAGCATTATCGAATATTATAAAAGCAATTGAGCAAGGTCTGATAAACGACTCAATGAAAAAGCGAATGAACGAATTAGAAGAACAAATAAAGATTTTGGAGGATAAAATCACCGTAGAAGAATATAAGAAACAAAAAGAACTTTCTTATGAAAATGTAGTTGCTTATTTACAAAAAGCTATCCAGCTCAAACCAAAACCTTTGATTTTAACATTGATTCAAAAAATTGTCGTTTATGATGACAGGCTTGAGATATTCTTTAACTATACAAAAGAAAATAATCCTGACGATACTTCTCGTCAGGATTATCTTTTACCCAAGTGTTCGACTTGTTACGGTATGGTGGAACTGAAAGCCGCAAAAACGCACACAGTATTATATCAGATAAATAGAACTGAATACTATTGCCAAGTTGATTTGCCGCTTTCAGATTATCCGCTATACGGCAAACAATTAGTCGCAAGCCGGGGCTAATGCCTTGCCGTCGGCTTGCTCCGCGCAAACGGCTATCATTGCGTCTTTATAGATCCGCTTTGACAGCCGTTTTGCTTGTTCCTTATTCGGCGGCAAATCGGCATATATATTTTTGCTTTCGTCGTTAAAGTAAATCACGCTAACGCCAAGCGGAAAAGCCTTTACACTTTTCAAAACTTATTCCCCCTAATAGTTGATTATAGCCCACCCAAGAACCCACCCGAACGGAATTAGAAAGGCATTGTTCCGTCGTCTGCAATCTCTATGAGGGTAGGCGGCTTTTTTAGTTCTCCCGTGAATTTGTTTACGGGAATATCCTTGCTTTTGTCAAAGTCATATACCGCCGTTATCCGTCGGCAAAACGCCGCCCACGTTTTCGGCTCTGATTGTTGTATATTCGTATATTGCTCTTTCAATGAGAGGTTAGAAACGATATACACTGTATCATAGCAAGCCACGCGGTTATAGTGCCGCCCGCGTATGCGTATCGGCTGCCCGTCCAGATAGTCCAGTATCTCCGAGATTTTGAACGAACTTCGG
>CASFBD010000026.1 GCA_949292885.1 uncultured Bacillota bacterium | reverse complement strand
CCTTTGTAGTAAATTTTGGTTTTGCAACTCTATTTTACCACAGATTTGTATGAACTCTTTTTTTTCTTCTACTGTTGCACTTAATAGTATAATTCACCAAAACAGTAAAAAAAGCGCAGCCCTTACAGGCTGCGCTTTTTGTCTGACGATAGGGGGACTTTACGGGCAGACATGGAAGCGTTCTGCCCTTATTTTGGATTTTTTCCGAAACGGTTGTCGCGGATGGCTTTGGAAAAGCAATGAACTTTGCTGCTGAAAAGCAGGAAATATTTTCCGAAATCGAAACGTATTTTTTTTTGGAAAAAAAGATGAAATTTTATCGCGGATATGATACAATCATTGTAAATAACGGGACAGAGGAGGTTTTGGTTTGATCAATCCTTCAAGCGAAAATACAAATTATTTTTATGAAAAGAACGCCGACGAACCGAATTATTTTAATTTTCATGAGGCGTACGGAAATGTCATGCAGGCGCACTTTCACAGAAACATGGAGCTTTTGTTTGTAAAAGAAGGAAAAATGAAAGCGACCATCAACGGGGAAGAGCACGTCCTGAAACAAGGCGATATAGCTGTAGTCAACAGCTATGATGTCCACCATTATGAGGGGGAAAAACAATCTCATGTATACGTAGTATTGTTCGGTGAAAGCCTGAAACCCGCAGAGCTGAAAAGCGGGGAGGGGCTGGAAAACTTTCTGGAGGCATCCCCGAATGCGGATTTTATTTTTCGGTATCTTGAACTTTTCTTAAAGAACATGAAAAAATGGAACGTGCTCAGCTGCGAGGGATTTGTGCATCTCATCATCGGCTGGCTGGTTTCGGAGTACGGCCTGCGAAAGCGTAAGAGCAATGTAGATACAAGCCTGTTTATGGAAATTTTAAAATATATCGACGAACACTATGCCGAGGACATTACTTTGGAACAGCTTGCAAGCAAATTCGGGTATACCAAAAACTATTTTTCCATGTTGTTCAATAAATACCTTGGCAAACATCTTCGCGTCTACCTGAACGAACTCCGTGTGGAAAAGGTGGAAAAGAGAAGAGCGGAAAATAAGGACAGTACTGTGACGGCTTTGGCAATGTCCTGCGGCTTTAAGAGCATGAATACGTATTACAGGGCTGTCCAGCAGATAAAAAATCGTAATTTTTGACACAATTTCAATAACAGAGAGAGATGAAAAAATCACATGGGAGTGTTATTCTTTCCATGTGTTTTTTTAAGGAGGAAAAAATGAAACTTTTATCTTCCGACAGGATCCTGTTTGAAGGGGATTCTGTGACGGACGCATTGAGAGATCGAAACGATTTCCATTCATTGGCAGGTTACAGTGCAAAGATCGATGAACTTTTGCGTGAAAGATGCGAAAAGGCTCCCGAATGTTTCAATCGCGGGATAGGCGGGGATACGTCAGCACAGCTTTTGGCGCGCCTGCAAAAAGATCTGGAAGAGGTCAGACCAACTGTTTTTTCTCTTCTCATCGGAATCAATGATACGTGGCGCAGATTCGATGCCGGTCAGCCTGTTGCGAAAAGGGACTACGCAAAAAACCTGGAAGAAATAGTGCGGCTTGCATTGCGTTATACGGACAGGATCGTGCTTATGCAGCCGTTTTTGCTGGACGTGGACAGGAAAAAGCGCGCGTTTCGCAGGGATCTCGATCCTAAGCTGCACGCGCTGGAAGAAACGGCTCGCAAATTCGCAACGGAATACATTCCGTTGGACGGAATATTTGCAGAGGCGTGCTGTAAAAAATCTCCGGAATTTTATTCTTACGACGGAGTGCATCCGACGGCGGAAGGACATGCCCTTATCGCGGATGAATGGATAAAACGTATTTCATTATAAGGAGGTAACAGCAATATGAACAGACCTTTCAGAAAGATTGCAGTGTTTACGGTCGCGCTTGCCATGACGTGTCCGCTTTTTTTGGCGGGGTGCATGGATTCACAGCAGGGCCTGGAAAAATTGGATCCCACGCGTACGCAGCTGTACGTGCAAAACTATAAGGGCGGGTACGGCAGTGATTGGCTGTATGCTGTAAAAGTGCGTTTTGAAAAGGAATACGCAGACAGGGAATACGAAAGCGGAAAAAAGGGCGTTCAAATTATGATCTCTCCCGCAAAAGAGGACGGGATCTCTCTGATCAATAAGGTCAGCGATACCACAAACGAAGTGTTTTTTAACGAGAGCGTTTATTATTACGAATACCTGAAAAAAGATCTGCTGTTGGATATCACGGATGCCGTGGAAGAAAAAATGACGATGTTCGGGGAGCAGGAAAGCATTGAAGACAAACTTTCCGAAGAACAGATCTCCTATTACAAAGTCGACGGAAAAAAATATTACGGGATCCCTCATTATGCCGGTTATAACAGTATCATGTACAATGTGAACGTTTTTGACGAGTATTGTCTTTATTTTGCCGATACAAACGATCATTCCTTTATATCAGATCTTTCGCAGGATAAATCGGCAGGGCCGGACGGGGAATACGGAACGTCGGACGACGGTCTTCCTTCTACATATGACGAGTTTTTCCTGCTTTGCGATTATATGGTGGAACTTGGTCTGACGCCCATCGTATGGCCGGGGCAATATTACAATTCATACATTGAAAAAGTGATCAACGCGTTCTATGCCGACGACGTCGGACTGGATCAGATGATGCTCAATTATACTTTCAAAGGCCGCGCGAAGAACATCCTGGACACCGTAGCTGAGGACGGCAGTTATGAGTATCTGTACGGAGAGGAAGGGGTAGACATCACCTCGAAAAACGCCTATCTTCTGTGGGCGTCTGAGGGAAGATACAATTCTCTTTCTTTTTTTGAAAAGCTGGTCAAAAACACATCTTATTATCCCAAGCTTTGTTTTTCTCCTTCCTATCTGTATACCGATTCCCCCAAGGATTTTCTTGAATCTGTTCCGAAAGGGGAACCCATCTGTATGCTTGTTGAGGGATGCTGGTGGGAAAACGAACAGAAAGACGTCATCAAACAGATCGCCGATTATTATGGGCAGGAGTATTCTCTTGAAAATAGCAGGTTTGCCATGATGCCCATTCCGAAATCGAGCGAGGAAAAAATAGGAATGGCGTCTACCATTGTCGACACGCATTATTCTCTTGGATTTATCAGCGCTTCCATTGCGCCTTTCAAACAGGAACTTGCCAAAGAGTTCCTTATGTTCTGCTGTACGGACAGATCGCTTGCGGAATTTACGGTGACGACTAACACGGTAAAAGCGCTTGACTACGATCTGACGCAGGAGGAGTATGCGCAGCTTACTTATTTCGGGAAGTCTGTATACGACCTGCACAAAAAATCGGATATAGTTTATCCTTTCTCCGCGGAGGAAGTGTATCTGGGCAATCAATCGGCACTTTCCGTTCATGAAACGTTCGGGTCAAAAATCGGCACAAAGGAAGAGCTGCACCCCATCGGTTATTTTCATGAAAACCAGGCAAACAATGCTATCGATTACTTTAATGGAATGCTTGTGTATAATATGGAACGTTGGGACAGAGTGTTCGGGGGGTATTTCGATTGAACGGCGTCAGAGAAGGGAAGACACCGACGATCATGACGGAAAAGAAAAAAGATCTGCTCTTTTATATCGTGGCGATTTCTTTGCCCGTCCTTCAGTTTTGTATCTTCTATATCGGAGTAAATTTCAATTCGCTGTTGCTTGCTTTTCAGGAATACGACGTAGCCTCCGGTTCTTACCGGCTGTGCGGGTTTACCAATCTGAGCAACGTTTGGGAAGAGTTTTTCAATACATTCCTGCTGAAAAACGGTTTTTTTAATTCCCTCAAAGTTTGGGCATTGACTACGGTGATCAGTCTGCCTCTTTCGCTTCTTTTTTCCTTTTTCATTTATAAGAAATTTCCGTTGAAAAATTTCTTTAAGGTGGCGCTGTTTCTTCCTTCGGTCATTTCCGGCATGGTCACGGTTGTGATCTACCTGTATTTTGTGGAGCGGGCGATCCCCGGTATGGCGGAAAAACTGTTCGGATACGAAATGGTCGGTTGGCTGGGCAATGTGGACACGCAGTTCGGTGCGGTTTTGTTTTACAATATTTTTTACTCTTTCGGCGGATACATCCTCCTGTTTGTGGGTGCCATGAATTCGGTGGATCCTTCCGTTTCGGAAGCGGGGGCTTTGGACGGCGTTTCCGGCTTGCGTGAATTCTGGTATATTGTGTTTCCGAAAGTGTATCCTACTTTTTGCACGTTTTTAGTGCTGAGTGTGGCGGGGATCTTTACAAACCAGTTTTCCCTGTACAGTTTTTACGGAATCGAGGCGTCCAACAACGTGATGACGTTCGGATATTATCTGTATGCTATCACGTCGGTAGCAACGACGGCGGAATACCCTCGGATCGCGGCGATCGGCGTATTGATGACATTGTTTGTCATTCCTATCACGCTTCTGGTCAAGTACGTGCTCGGAAAAATCGGCCCGAAGGAGGACGCGGTATGAAAAAGGGGGCGTTAAGAAGTAAAATCACGCCGCTTTCGGCGGTTGTGTTCGGTGTGTTGATCGTGTACGTCGTTCTTTTGTTTGTGCCGTTGCTTTGGGCGTTGATCAGCTCGCTGAAAGCGGATATGGATTTCCGCAACAATCTGTTCGGGTTGCCGAAAAAATGGCTTTTCCAAAACTATTCGGACACATTTTTGGGATTCTACGTCACTGTGGAGAGCGGCAAGGCTTTTCGCAACGTGTTCATGCCGGAACAGTTTCTTTATTCCGTTTTGTATGCGGGCGGGTGTGCTTTTACGGCTACGTTTGTTCCCTGCCTGGTGGGGTATCTCACTTCGCGATTCAAGTATAAGTTTTCCGGGATCCTTACCGTGGTCGTAATTGTCTGCCTGACACTTCCCGTTGTCGGTTCTTTGCCTTCGGAGATCCGTATGGCGCGGTTTTTCGGCCTTTACGATCATATCTGGGGAATGTGGATCATGAAAGCGAACTTTCTGAATATGTATCTGCTCGTTTTTCAGGCCATTTTTTCCGGAGTGCAGGGCGAATTTACGGAAGCGGCAAAAATAGACGGGGCGGGGAATACGCGCATATTTTTTGCCATTATGCTCCCGCTCGTCTCTCAGACGTTCCTGACGGTGTATATCCTCAATTTCATCGGGTTCTGGAACGATTACCAGACGCCGCTCATCTTTATGCCGAACATCCCTACGGTGTCTTACGGTCTTTACATTTTCAACAGGCGCACGGAAGGGCAGTTCAGCACCATTCCGATGAAACTGACCGGCTCCGTGCTCGTGTTTTTGCCTGTGCTGGCAGTTTTTTGCGTGTTTCAGAAACGGCTTGTGGGGAACATCACCATCGGAGGATTAAAATAGGAAATAAAGAAATGAAGACAAGAAAAAGAATATTATTGATATTGTTTCTTGCAACGGCATTGCTGTGTGCAGCCTGCCTCGGCGCCGTGTTTGCTCAGACAGGTGGGACAGCCGAATTAAAAGGTGTTTCGCTGCGTGACAGCTATTTTTTGGGTGAAACGCTCTCCGTGGAAGGAGCGAGCATTGTCAGCAACGGCAAGGAAGAACGGGCGGAAGCTGTTCTGTATATGCCGGGCGGCAAGGCGGTGCGCGGCACATCTTTCACGTTTGGCACGGAGGGGGCGCACCTGATCCGTTTCCGTACAGAAACGGGTATCTCTGTCGATAAAAATTTTGAAGTAGGGAAGGAGATCTGCACTTTCTCCGAAAACGGCGGCTCGTACGAGATCACGGAGCGGGGATTGGAAATTTCTCTCAACGAACAGAACAGCGTTACAGTGAATAAGGTGATCGATATTTCTCAGGCAGAAGCGGATGACGCGATCGTTTCTTTGGAAATCGTGCCTGCAGTGCCGCACAAAGCGGATTTCAAAAAAATCACCGTAACGCTTACGGATGCGGAAAATCCGGATTTGTACATACGCCTTTTGTTGCAGTCATCGGAACAGAACCCGGGGGGAAGTTACGGGCAGGCAGGCGGAACGGATCAGATCCTTACGGGATACGAAAAAGAATGGGATCGTATCCACAAGAACAACCAGTACGGCGCATATATGCCCTTTACTTTTTACGGGGAAGCGGGCGCTTACAGTACTTTCGGGTTTTATTACGACAAACAGACCAAAGAAATCTCCGCATTGCCTGGCTATCCCATCATAGATCTGGACGAAAGCCGTTTTTTCCCGAACAAGTGGAAGGGGTTTGAAAGCGACAAAGTCATTCTTTCCGTCACTTGTTCCTCGTACGTGGCGGATGAGGCGCATTTTACCGTCAGAGGATTGATGGGCGAGAAAATAGAGGATGCACTGATCCGCGATTCTTTTCCTCCGCAAGTGGAGATCGAATATCCGGAGGACACCGAATATCCTTACGCAGAGGTCGGCAAACAGTACCCTTTGTTCGGTGCTTCTGTAAAGGACGATTCGGGTCAGGTTACACAATTTTATACATACGTCTACTATAATTACGGAAAACTCAACCGTATCAATGTAGATTGTGCAGACGGATATTTCATTCCGGAAAAGGAAGGGATCTACACCATTGTTTACGAGGCATACGACGCCTACGGAAACTGCGGAAGAAAGAGGATCGATGTTACGGCCGTGGATTTTGTGGGAGAGCCGCAGATCTCCTTTGTGCAGGAAACGCCTTCTTCCGCGCAGGCGGGTCAGGAACTGATATTGCCGGAATGCGAGGTGACGTATGCAAACGGTGCAACGGAAATCAGCAGACAGGCAGTGCGCGGCGAAGAAATTTTTCTCATAGAAGGGGATTCCTTTGTTCCGCAGGAAGAAGGGGAATACACCATTGAATACATTGCAAAAGACCATTTGGGCAAGACGGCAAAACTGGCGTTTGACTTGATCGTTGAGAGGGCGGATGTTCCGTATTTTGCGGAAGAGCCTGTCCTGCCGCGATATTTTATCTGCGGCAACTCTTACCCGCTGTATGCCATTCGGATGCTCGATTACACTTCCGGAAAGTGTGTGGAAAAGGTGAGCGAGATCAGTGTTGTGCAGGATGGCGTGCGCACGAGCGTCGAGGACGGGGAAAGCGTTCTGTTTGACAAAGCGGGTACCGCGGAAATTGTTTACAGCCTTGGCGGTGTGGAAAAAAAGGTGAGGATTCCCGTCATTGATGTAAAAGAGGGCGGTGCCCTGGATATGGGCAAATATTTTGATGCGGAAGGCGGCAGTGTTTCGGTATCTTCCAAGGGCACTTCGATCGAGGGCGGCGAAGGTACTGCGGTTACGTTTATCAATCCTCTGCTTGCGGAAGGGCTGACCATGAACCTGAGCATCGGAACGCAGGGAATGCAGGAATTCGCTATTTTGCTGACCGATTCGGAGAACAAGGAAGAGACGCTTCTTGTCACACTGAAAAAGAACGGCGATTCTTCCGTCCTGTACATCGGGGAGAAAAAAGTTGCGGATTGCAAGGACATCGGGTTTACCGAGTTTTCCGCAAGCAACGAGGTCAGTTTTCTCCTGCAGGGCGGTGAGGTTTCCGTGGACGGGATCGCCATGTTCGACATCGAGGACGGTACGGGAACATTCTCTTCCGGTCTGGTTTACGTTCGGTTTATATTTGTCCGTACGGAGGGAAGTGCTTCCCTTCTTGTAAAGAATCTGAACCGCCAGCCAACAAACCAGGTTGCGGCAGACCGTATCAAACCGAAGATCTCCCTGTATCACGATTACGGCGGAGAACGAAATGTCGGGGATACGGTGTATCTGGGCAAAGCGGGGGCGGCGGATGTGCTTTCTCCGCACGTTACTTTCACTGTATCCGTTATGACTCCTGACGGAACAGGGTACGTTACGGCGGATGACGGGACGCTGCTCAAAAACGCGGACGGCAGCTGCGAATACAAGTTTACCGTGACGGAATACGGCAATTACAAGGTCGTTTACGAGGCTTCGGACGGAACACAGACGGGCAAACTTCAATATGCGGTGCTTGTGGAAGATAAACAGGCTCCTGAGATCGAAACTTCTTTTGAGGTTCGCGGCGAGTATAAAGCGGGCAGCAAGATAGCTCTGCCGAAGATCTCCGTAAAAGACAACGAGACTTCTGAAGAAGAGTTATCTCCGGTGCTGTATCTCACGGCGCCTTCCGGCATGAATTTTTACATCGATGAGGGAACGGATTCGATTGTATTGACGGCTGCGGGGAATTATGTGCTGCATATCCTCGTCAGTGACGGCGCCGGCAACATGGCAATGCTGAATATGCGGTTTTCCGTTGTATAGGAGGGGCAATGAAAAAAAGAATATGGAGCCTTGTGCTTGCAGTCCTTGCCGTCTTTTCTCTGGCGGCAGGGTGCGGCAAAAGCGGAAACAGCATCACAATTTCCGACCCGCAAAGCTACGAGGGAGTTCATGAAGTGAAGATAGAAAATACATCTGATTATATTTTCCGGAACGGAAAAACAGATTACGTCGTATTGTATCCGGAAGATGCTTCCGAAACAATCCAGAATGCGGTCGCGGAACTGCGTCTGTTTCTTGCAGGAGCCTCCGGAGGGAGCATAGAGGCGGTTACGGAAGCAGGCGGACGTCCCGTTCTGTCTGTCGGGGAAACATCCTCTCTGAAACAGGAGATCCCTGATTATGCGGAAAAAGAGCTTAAAAATAACGGCTATATCATCCGTACGCAGGGAAAAAACGTGTACATTGTGGGCGGAAGCGATACCGGGACGGCAAACGGTGTATATGATTTTCTCAAATATACGATCGGTTTCAGGGTATACGCCGCCGATGAGGTAAAATATGAAAAGGGGGACGTTTCCCTGAAAAACTTTGACGTTACCGATGTGCCGGACATAGATTATCGCGTGGGGGACGTGACGTCAAAGATCGACGGCGACGAACAATACCGCAAACGGTTGAGGTATAACTGTAACGACGATGTATTCATGTATGCCAAAGGCAGTCTGTACCATAACGATTTTGTTTATCTGGATCCGAAGGTTTACAGCGGTGAGCAATATAAAAAATGGTACAGCGAATCCAATGGTTCAACAGATTATCTGCAGCTCTGTTATACGGCGCACGGGGATAATGCCCAGCTTTCTGCCATGCTTGATATTGTCAGCGATATTATGGTGGAAACGGCAAAGACGTCTCAGACAAACACGATCACCTTTATGCAGCAGGACAGGAACACGTGGTGCGATTGCAAAACTTGTTCTGCCTCCAAAGAAAAATACGGGACGAATTCTGCAGTCGTCATTCAGTTTCTCAACAAGCTGTCCGATCTGTTAAAGAAGAAACTTGCGGCGGCAGGTATCGAGAGGGAGATCGACATTTGTTTCTTTGCCTACCAGCAGACGGAAAAGGCGCCTGCCGTGCGCGGGGAGGACGGAAAATATGCTCCCATTGATGAATCTGTGCGTTGCAGGGACAATGTTTTCGTATTTTTTGCTCCTATCTATGCGTATTTTAACGAGAGCATACTTTCGGTAAACAACAAAAATGTAGCGGAAACACTGGAAGCGTGGAACAGTGTCTCTTCCAAGACATGGGTATGGCTGTATCAGACAAACTTCAGCCACTATCTGTATCCGTATAATTCTCTTCCTACAATGGCGGATAGGTACCGTTTTCTTGCGTCGCGGCGCGCCGCGTTTCTGTTTGACCAGAACCAATGGGATCAGAACGTCAAAACAGCTTTTCACAGGCTGAAAGCATGGATGGGCGCGGAACTTTCCTGGAACGTCAATGCCGATTACAACGCTTTGCTGGATGAATATTTCAGCGGGTATTTTTACGAGGCGGCGGAACCTATGCGCAAACTGTTTGATTCGGTCACGCTGCATATGGAGAATCTTGCCCGCACCACGGACATGGACGGAAATATCTATTACGGGATCAACCAGTACACATTATTCCCCAAAAGCCTGCTTGACGGTTGGCTGGATCTCATAGACCAAGCGGAAAAAGCGGTGGAAAAATACAGCACAACTCAACCGGATCTTTATAAAAAACTGACCGATCGCATCGGGATCGAAGGAATGTCTGTGCGGTATATGATCCTGGATCTGTATGCGGGGAGGTTCAATGAAACGGAACTGAGGGAAAAACAGACGCAATTCATGAACGACTGTTACAAATACGGGATCGATAAGGTTGCCGAGATCACGGATATTTCCACTGTTTTTGTTCAGTGGGGGATCATATAAGGAGGAAAATATGAAAAAGTTTCTTTTTGCGGTTGCGCTGGCGGCGTTCTTTGCGGCGGCGCTGTGCATCGGAGCCTGTTCAAAAACGGAAAAGGCGGAAGTGTCGCTGGACAAGCAGCAGCTCAGCCTTTCCGTGGGTGACGAGTACACGTTTACCGTGCAGACAAAAAACACGGAGAAGAAAGCCCGTCTGGAAAGTTCGGACGAGAGCATCGTATCCGTTGACGGATACACGATTCGGGCTGTTGCGGCGGGACAGGCAGACATCACGGCGCGTGCTGGGGAGGCGGAGGCGGTTTGTTCCGTTACCGTTTCAGATTCCGGGCAGGAAGATGTTATGCCGGTCATCCAACTCACTTACAAAGAAGCGGAGCTGAAAACGGGCGGGGAACTCACCGTCCGCGCGGTGCTCCTGTATGACGGGAAAGAAACGGAATTTTCCGATTTCACCTGGACGGAAGATTCTCAGCAGAAGGTCGTCCGCGTGACGGCAGAGGGCAACAGTGCAAAGATCACTGCTGTGGGGTGCGGCAAGGCGGTCGTCAAAGTAGAGGGCGAATACGAAGGAAAGCCGGCAGAATCCACTATGAATGTCACGGTAAAAAAGGATGTTTCAGTCGAGATCTCCAATCTTGAACAGCAGGAAGGGAAATATGTCGTCGATCTGGTCAATAACGATGCGCTGGGCGGAACGGTTTCCTTTACGCCGCAGACGGAAGTTTACGTTGACGGGACGCTGAAAGAGGATGCTGTGACTGAGCTGCGGCTCGATCAGGTCACTCCGGAAGGCGCCGTATCCCTTTCGGACGGTACCGTTACGGCGGTCAAAGCGGGGCAGGCGATCCTGGAAGCTGTCTATACGGATGAGGACGAGGCGGAATATGTGCAGCAGATTCTAGTGCGCGTTTCCGTGCCCGAAACCGTGTTGGACGAAACTTTGGATCTGGAAACGTATGTCGGCAGTTTTGTCTTTTCGCAGTCGGACCTGGGAACAGTAACGGCAGTGAAGTTGGGCGGCGAAGTTCTTTCCTTTGAACAAGGCGAAGAGCAAGTGACCGTTACGGGATTTGACTCGCTTGGCTATGGCAAATATTTGCTGGAAGTGGAATCCGAGCGCATGAAATACACGGCAGAGGCAAATGTTGTGACGATGGTCATAGACAGCAAGGAAGACCTCGATGCGTTCGGCGCTGTCGCAAAGCAGCCGGATGCGGCCGTCTGGGACGGGTATTTTGTGCTGGGAGCAGACATTGAATACAATGATACTTTTACCACTTTCTGCGGTAACGACCAGGGTGGCACCTGGGGCGGCACTACGGGTTTTGCGGGTACATTTGACGGCCGCGGGCACATCATCAAAGGGTTCCGTACTGCGGGGGCATTTGGCGGACTGATCGGTACCATTGCTACAACGGGCGTTGTAAAAAATGTCGGGTTTGTCGACTGTGAAATTGCCGATTCGGCGGACAGATCCGGTATCGTTGCATCTTTCGTGTACGGAAAAATTGAAAACGTATTCATAAAAGGTGTACATAAAGGCGCATGGTGGTGCGGCGGTGTGGCGGAATACGCATATACGGGAAGCGTCATCCGCAATTGCTTTGTTTACTTTACGCAGACAAACGGCAGGGAAGATGCTTTGGCTCTTGTGGCGTTTACGCAGGACAATGTTACCATCGAAAACTGTTATGCGGTGAGCGATCTCGAACTGTACAGAGCGGGCGGCGATACTCCTGTAGCGGGAGAGGAAACGCAGGATAAGAGAAACTTTGCTTCCTGGACGGATGTGATCGGCGCATCTCTCGATCTGTCCGGTTTTGATGCTGACTTATGGGAAACGCAGAGCGGGATCCCTTTGTTCCGTTCCTATGAAAAGTACGTCGATGTGGGCAATGCGATCGGCAACGACAATTCTTCCGAAGTGACGGGTTCCATGACCATACAAGGCAACGCCGAATTCTCCTATTCGCTGAAAGATGCTCCGCAGGGCGTTGTTTTGAAAGGCGGCGTCGTCACGGTCGAAGGCGTGTTCGGGGGAACGTTTACGCTCGTTGCAAAGCACCTTGTTTTTGATGTTCAGACGGAAAAGACGTTTACAATTGCGGACAGACCTTCTCAGTCAATGGAGGAACACGTCGACATAGACTTGACTTCCGAAAACTTTACTTTGTCCGTAGAGGAGAATGTGCTCTCGGTCGCGCTCGGCACGCAGACGCTTACTTTCCGACAGGAAGGAAACGTGATCACGGTCACGGGATATGACGGAGCGCAGACCGGCGAAGCACAGCTGAAAGTGGAAACGGAGCAGTCGGTCTTCCTGTATTCCGCAACTGTGGCGGATAAAGTCATCTCCTCGGTGGAGGACTGGGCGGAAGTATCTGCTAAATACCAGAACAATGTTCTCACGGGATATTATGTTCTTGCGGACGACTTGGATTATACGGGCCTGTCTTCGCCCAGTTTGTGCGGGCATGAATTCGGCGCGGTGACGGGATTCCGCGGTACGTTTGACGGCAGAGGTTACGCAATCAAAGGATTGTCTTACTCCACAGGCATGAGCGGCTTTTTCGGAACGATCGGGATGGACGGCGTCGTTAAAAATGTTGCATTTGTCGACTGTGAAACTCTTCCCGGGGAAAGCCAGGGCGGAATCGTTGCCAACCTGGTGTACGGTACGGTGGAAAACGTATATATCTCTGTTGCCAACACGGGTTCGTGGTGGACGGGCGGACTTGCGTATTATGTGGGCGAAATGGCAAAGATCACACATTGTTTTGTTGTCGTCACGCAGGGAGAATATGTCGAACTGAAAAGTGCGCTGGCGGTCGCGGTCGTAGACGGAGCGAGCATAGATAACTGTTATACCATCGGAAACCAGGTCGTTATGCACACGGGCGGAGATGCGCATACGCCGTTCACGGAAACGGATACACTGCGCAATTTTGCAACGGAAGAAGCCATGAAAGAGGCCGCACCCGATCTGAGCGGCTGGGATACGGAAGTTTGGGACGTGAGTTCCGGTGTGCCCGTATTTCGGTTTTCGGCGTCGGTAAATGTTACGGAGAGCGTATGAAAGAGGAGATAAAAAACATTCTGCACGGAGCGCATCTGATGCGCGAACGCATCGGCGCGGATACGCTGCGTCCTGCATATCATTTCAGGGTCCCGTACGACCTCGGTTTTCCTGCCGATCCTAATGCGATTTTTTATGCAAGCGGAAAATATCACATGATGTTCTTGTATGAACACGTCGATGATTCTTACAGGTGGGGTCATGCTGTCAGCGCAGACCTTCTGCATTGGACGTTTTGCCGGGATTGTCTTATTCCCGACAAGACAGACGGCGGGATTTACAGCGGCGGAGTATATTTGGACGAGAACGGAAGGGCGATCGTCGCTTACTGGGCTTTGGGAAAGGACGGAAGCGCCGGCGGGATCCGGATTGCTGTAAGTGAGGGGCCGCGATACGAAAACTGGACAAAATCGGACGGTTACGCGGTAAAAAGTTCGCAGCACGGTATTTTTGAAACGGGCGATCCCGCAAAGCCTTATGCCGGATGCGCGGACCCGAGCAATATTTTCCGCCTGGGGGACAAGTACGCGATGCTGCTGGGCAATCTCTGCCTGCTGGATAAGTTCCGCGACCAGAATGCTCCGCAATATAAGGGGGATTGGGCTGAGCTTTTCCTTTCCGAAGATTTAAAAAACTGGCGGTATGACGGCAGATTTTATCAGCGTGTCGAGGGGTGGACTCAGCCTTCGGAAGATTGTATGTGTCCGTATTTTGCACCCATTTACGGGCTGAATGGGGAAGATTTCAAAACGCATATTCTTCTTTTTATCTCTCACACGCAAGGCTGTCAGTATTATACGGGCAAGCTGGATGAAAAGGCAGGAAGGTTTATTCCGCAGAATCACGGCAGGTTTGCTGCGGCGGATAACGCACTGTTTGCCTGCGAAGCGGTTCTTACTCCGGAGAAAAAAACTGTTTTATTCTGCTGGATGAGGGACAATCTTGACGATGATCTGGAACGGGAGAGGTCAAAAGGCTGGTCGGGCGTATATTGTCTGCCTCGCGAACTTTACGTTGAAAAAGACGGCAGGGTGCAAACGCGTCCTTGGCATAGGGTGCGTGAGCTTCGCTGCAACCGTCAGGCGTTTACGGTCGGTGCCGGGGAAGAGATCCTTCTCACCGAACCCATGCACTGCGAGTTGGTCATCGAGCCGGAAAAAGGGTATTGCGGCGAGTTCGGGATCCGCGTGGAGGCAGAAGGAAAACAAGTGCGTATAGGGGCGGATTTTTCCCGAGGAAGTCTTGTGTTTGATACAACAAAAGCGGGGCTCGGCCGTACCGTTTGCGAGGAAACTCCGATGGCGGGAACGGGAGAGAATGCGCTGGACGTGTTTATCGACGGCTGTATCGCGGATGTTTTTTGCAACGGAGCGGCTCTTACCCGGCAGTTTTTTCTTCCCGAAAAGAGGAAACTCTCCGTTTATGCGGAAAAGGCGGCAAAGTTCACAATCACGGCATACGAAATTATGCCGACTAACATTTTTTAAAGGGCATATATGGAAAAAAAGATCATATCGGTGGACGGAAAACTTTCGGAAAAAGCTTTGAGTGAGGCGTATTCCCGCTTGCGTCTGGAAAGATATGTCGGCGACATTCAGGTTTTGTATTCTGAAACGGAAGGGCATAGCTGTTCCTTTGACGGAAAGGTTTTAAAGGTGAAAGCTCCGGGGAAATATTATGTGTTCCGAGCGTTGTTGCACGTTGCCCTGCGGAAGGGGAAATCTTTTTCCGCAGAGGAAACAAGGGCGTTTCGTGAGCACGGGATCATGCTGGATTGTTCCAGAAACGCGGTCCTTACCACGGAGTGCGTCAAAAAATATATTTTAATTCTGGCTTTGCTCGGATATAATACGTTGCAGCTGTATACGGAAGATACGTACGAGATCGAAGGCGAGCCGTATTTCGGCTATCTGCGCGGCAGGTATTCCAAGAACGAACTGAAAGAACTTAGCGCTTATGCCGCATCTTTCGGGATCCTTCTGATCCCTTGCATACAGACATTGGCGCATCTGAAGGGGATCTTTCGCTGGAATGAGTATGCGGAGATCAATGATATCGGCGATATTCTTTTGGCGGAAGATAACCGCACATACGAGCTCATCGAAAAGATGTTCGATACGGTGGCGGAATGTTTTCAGTCAAAGATCGTAAACATCGGCATGGACGAAGCATTTCTGCTCGGTTTGGGAAAATATCGCTGTCTGCACGGAGTGCAAAACCGCACGGATATTCTCCTGAAGCATCTTGAAAAAGTGGTTTCCATTGCGCGCAGGCACGGGTTGGATTGCGCGATGTGGAGCGATATGTTTTACAGGCTCGCCTTTAACAGCTATTATACGGAAAAGGAATCTCCTTTCGATAAGGATATTCTTGAAAAAATACCCGAGGGGCTCCGACTGATCTATTGGGATTATTATACGGACAATTATGCTCGGATGGACAGCATCATCAAACAGCATCGTGCGATGGAGCGGGAAGTCTGGTATGCGGGAGGAGCTTGGGTATGGATGGGCTTTTTGCCGGATAATCGTTTCAGCGTGAAATCTCTCAAGGTTTCCACGGCGGCGTGCCGCGACAACGGGATCAGTCATGCTTTTCTCACCTTGTGGGGGGACAACGGCGGAGAATGCTCTGTATTTGCCGCACTGCCCGCCATTGTTTACGGCGCAGAACTCGCATACGGCGAAGAGAACGAAGGAGAGATCGCCCGCGTTTTCAAACTGATCACTGGTACGGATATATCCTCCTTTTTTCTGTTGGACAGCCCCGATCAGGTGGGAAATTATCTGCAGGCGGAATTTTCAAATCCTACCAAATATTTGCTTTATTCCGATTGTTTTGCCGGGTTTTATGACAGTTTGCTGCAAAAAAATGACAGCGTCCAGTTCCGGGAGATTTCCCGAAAGCTCGCTCGTATCAGGGGTGGAGAGTGGTCTTATATCTTTTCTTATGTGCGCAGCCTTTGTGACGTAATGGAGATCAAGTATTCCATCGGGATCCGGACGAGGGAATTGTACAGGAGCGGAAACAGACAGGAACTGAAAGAGTTTGCGAAAAAGGACTACGGAGAACTGATTACTCGAATTTCCGCATTTTATCGGTGTTTTAAGCGTGCATGGGAGTCGGAAAAACGCCAAAACGGTTTTGAAGTACACGATATCCGAATCGGAGGCTTGCTTCAGAGGGTGAAAGATTGCAGGGATACTCTCTTGCGCTACTGCGAGGGAAAAGTAGAGAAGATCGCTCAGTTAGAGGAAAATATTCTCGATTATTTCGGTCAGGAGGATTGTAAAAAGCAGACTGCATATATCAACGATTATCTGATGTCCTCCTCTGTAAATTTTATCTGAACCGCAGATGTTTGCCATGCAAAAAGCGGGTTTGCGTTAAAATTTATGCGGAATGCAGGAAAATTTGTATTTGCACGAAAAAAGGAGGCATCCTTCGGAAAACGAAGAATGCCTCTTTTTCTATCAAGCAAAAACCACCGGCTATGCCGGTGGATAAAAGGAAAACGACACAGGCTTTAGCAGCAGAAAGAAGCAGGTATACAAAAAAACTC
>CASFBD010000025.1 GCA_949292885.1 uncultured Bacillota bacterium | reverse complement strand
CGGCGTAACGACGGACAAAATTATTGCCGATGCAATCTCTGCAATTCCCGGTTGCTGGTATGTTGCCAAGGGCGACCAGCCCGATTACGGGGCTACTTCGAATACTGACGCCGTCATAGCGGAATATGGTTCATACCTCCCCGTCGACAGCCTGCAAAACGGCATAGTCTTTATAGTAAACACGCCTCCTCAGGCGCAATAAAAAAGTACAACGGTTGCCGCCGCAACTTGCGGCGGCAACAAAAAATATTTGTTATGAAAAATTTATGACTATATAAAAGCTCATAAAGATTTACAAAATTTGTCGCTCTATAAGGCGGTGGAATGCTATAAAAACGCCGTTAATTAAGGGATATATGCCACTCAATTTTTGGCGCAAGCAAAACTACAAGCAAATTACATAGCTCCCTGCAAGGGCGAACGCAACTTATGAAATAAGTGTAGTGAGCTACACTTTTCAATTAAAAGTGGAGAAATTATAAGGAGGTAAACAAGTATAAGCTATATCGTATGCAATATGAAAAAGCTCAAGCGAACGAGCGTCGGCAATGTTGAAAGGGAAAACGAACGCGACCAAACTTACGAGGCGAAAAATCCGAAGATAGACCTTTCACGCACACACGACAATTACCATATCATTGCCCCGCCACAGAGCTATATGGAATTTATAAACGAGCGTATCGCTTCGTTAAATTTAAAGCGCAAGGTGCGGAGCGACGCCATTTACATAAACACTTTTGTTCTAAGTTCGGGACACGAGTTCTTCGAGAATATGCCCACAGAGAAACAAGAGGATTTTTTTGAGGACTGCGTACAGTTCTTTGCCGACAAATACGGCGCGGAAAATATTATTTCGGCTGTCGTGCATATGGACGAGACCACTCCCCACCTCCATTTGAACCTTGTGCCCATTACAGGCGGCAAGCTCTGCTCGAAAGACTTGTTCAGTCCGAAAAAGCTCTCTCTGTTACAGACTGAGCTTGCGGAAGTTGTAGGCAAGAAATGGGGCTTGAAGCGAGGCAAGATAAGCAGCACGGCAAGGCACGTCGAAGCGGCGGAATATACGGCAAATGAAATTATAACTAACGCAAGAGCATCCGCTGAAGCAACTAAGAAGCAAGCCGAGCAATATCTGGACGGCATAGTGCAATCGGTGGAGAGCACGGCGGACAAGCCTATACCCACAAAGCGAAAGCACGCCGAGGACGAGATTAAAACTCTGCGCGCACAGAATACCGCTCTGCAAAAGAGCCTTGACATTAAGAGCAAGGACGCCGCAGATTTATTTGAACAACTTCAGCGCGCCGAAAGGCTGGGAAAAGGCAAGGACTCGGCATTCAGAATGGTCAGCGACATGATTGCCGCTTATCCCGACGAATTTGACGAGCTGTTGAAGAAGTCGAGAGCGACAAAATCTCCTTCCCACCCCGCTAACAACAAAAGCAAGGGCAGCAGCTGGAGCAAATAATTACAACTGAATAACCGCTAAAAAGGAGGATAAATTATCGAATAAACAGAATGTCGGGGAAAATCGAAGAGCCTAAAACCACAGACGGAATATCTGATTTCGATATGAAGTCTTTGGCAAGAATTTTACTCCCTATCCTACGGGAGTATCTTTCATCGGACGAAGGTCGAAAGGACTATACCGCATGGAAGAAAAGACAACTGCATATAAAATTAAATAAGGAAGAAGAATCCCGTTAAAGAATATAGGGATAGCCGTTGAAAAAGACGGATTTAGAGAAAACCGCCGGGCATGCGGTATAAAAATACATTTTATTTTATTCAATAAGGTTGCGCCGAGATTATAAATCTTAAATGACGGCAAAAGGCGGAGTCCATACGGGCTCCGCCTTTCTTACTTTTTGTATAACTCATCTAGTAATAAAAATAATCCGAACGTCTTGCGAATTACGAAGAAGTTCGAATTATTGCAAAGTGGCTGGGGTAGCTGGATTCGAACCAACGAATGACGGAGTGAGAGGAATTAAGAAATTGCAAAATATAGCCCAAAATACCCGAAAATCCCATAAAAAACACTATTTTTTGGATTTTTCCACCCAATTTACCCCACAAAAAGTACATAGCAGAGGAGATTCGGAAGGTTATTATTTCTATAAATAGGGCACACCTGTTGTATAAATTTGTACCTTAGATATAATATCCCCCGTTTTACCGAGGGGATATTAGGATCAAAAAGACAATTTTACACAGGAAAGTAAACATAATATATTTTTTAACTTTTATTAAAACCATTGACAAGGAAAAGGTTTTATATTATAATAAAATCGGAATCGATTAAATAGAATAAAATAGTTGAAAAACGGGGCGTTGAAGAAATAATGAATGCAATAAAAGGGAGAAAAGAAATAAAACTATTTTGTATTATGCTAATTTCCGCAGTTATATCGGCTGCGGGATTGCATATTTTTATTTATCCGACGAATTTTGCGCCTTGCGGAGTGGATGGGATAGCAACTGTCTTGCAGGAAATAACCGGAATCAATGCGGGTATTTTTACGTTTGCCATCAATCTGCCTCTTCTCGTGGCGGCATGGTTTATTCTGAAAAAGCGTTATGTGATCTATACGATATTTTATACTCTGATCACGTCAGGACTTTTGATTTTATTCGGAGAATTGCAGTTTTATCAATATGTAAGTGAAAAGGATATGCTGATCCCTGCGATATTCGGAGGGATTGCGCAGGGACTGACAGGGCTTATGCTCAGGATAGGGGCCTCTTCCGGCGGGATCGATGTTGTGGCGTGTATGCTGCACAAAAAATTTTCTCACAAAAACATAGAGAACATTATCGCTTTATTAAGTTATCTCATCGTTGCGATTTCTTATTTTGTTTACAAAGACCTGAACAGTATTCTTTTATCCGTTGTTGAGATTTTTGTGTGTGAGAGAGTGACGGAGATCTTGTTGAGAGACCGACGTCATGCCGTCAAATTTGAAGTGGTTGCGGATGACCGAGATCTGAAGGAGATCAAAAGAGCTATTTTATACGATCTGAGGCACGGAGCCACAGTTATAAACGGCAGCGGGATGTTTATGGGGGAGAAGAAAAATGTCATTGTCTGTATTGTCAATTACAGGCAGATCCCGGAATTTTTAGAAATGATTTCAAAGTTCCACGATGTTTTTGTGTATTACTCCGACATTATGGGCATACGGGGAAACTTTGATTGGCGCAAGGAGGAAGAAAGCGAAGAGGATAAGCGACGGCGGGAAATCAGACAAAAATCAGAAGAATTGCAGAAGGAGGGAGATTGAAGCAATATGAGTCCGAAAGAGTGCGGAAGGGAAAGAGAGACTGTAGCAAAGGCGGAGAAACAGCCTGGACTGTTTGTTGCCGACAAGACAGTTGAAGCGTGGGAACGGCGAAGAAAGGAAGTTGGTGCCATTCTTTCAGCCGAAGAATACGGAGCTGTTCCGCCGTATGTCAATTTCAGTACGGAAATTGTAAAAAAACGGGAAGAGTTTGCCGGAAAAGGTGTAATGGAGTGGCTGAGACTGGATTTTGAAAAAGATGGGATTTGTTTTTCTTTTCCTGCAAGACTTATTTATCCGCTTTGTTCGCAGAAAATTCCGTTTTTTGTATTTGCAAACTTCTCTTCAGAAGTTCCGGACAGGTATTTCCCTGCCGAAGAGATCATCGATCATGGTTTTGGAGTAATTTCTTTTAACTATGAGGATGTATCGGTCGATCGTGATACCTTTGGGGAGGGTGCAGAAAAGCTGTTTTTAAAAGGAGAACGTACACAGACGGATTTCGGAAAAATATCGATCTGGGCATGGGCCATGTCCCGTCTGTTGGACTGCCTGTTGCAGCGGGGGATCGCCGATGAGGAACGGATCGGAGCGATCGGACATTCAAGGCTTGGGAAGACAGCTTTATGGGCAGGTGCAAACGACAGACGGTTCCGCTACGTTTTTTCCAACAATTCCGGGTGTTCGGGGGCAGCGCTGTCAAGGAACAAAGAGGGGGAAACGGTGGAATTTATAACAAAAACTTTCCCCCATTGGTTTTGTAAAAATTACGGAAATTATGCCAAAAGAGAATCGGAAATGCCTTTCGATCAGCATTTTTTGCTGGCGATGATCGCACCGGAAACTGTCGTGGTCGGGGCTGCAGAAAAAGACGTCTGGGCAGATTCGAAAAATCAGTATCTGGCATGCAAGGCGGCGGAAGAAGTGTACCGGGTGTATGGGAAAGGCGGAGGGTTTTCGGACGAAATTCCAAAAACGGGCAAAGAATACGGGAGATCCGGCATCTTTTTCCGCGAACGCAAGGGTACGCATTACCTGAGCAGAGAAGATTGGCTCTATTATATACGATTGATGCAAAGATAAATAAGGAGGAAGGGTATGTTATATCCGCAAAGCAATGAATTCCGCGATGTAATATCTCTGAATGGGATATGGGGGTATAAGATCGTTGACGAAGATTTTGTTCCTCGGACAAAGAGTACGGGGCTTTCACCCATGGCTGTACCGGCAAGTCTCAACGAAATTGTGACCGATAAACGCATCTGCAATCATTGCGGGAAAGTTTTGTACGAAAAGATTTTTTCTTTCCCTGTTCGGTCGGAAATGAGGTATCGTCTCAGGATAGGTGCTGTCAGTCATAAATGTGAGGTCTATCTCAACGGAAAGAAGATCGGGGAGGGAATAAACGGTTTTTTCCCTGTTGATCTGGAGTTGACGGGATACTTGCAAAGAGAGAACAGGCTTTCGATTGTCATAGACAACAGATTGTCCTTTGATACCTTGCCGGTGGGAGAAGTGCGCGGAGGGAAACAGTTTATAACTTTTGATTTTTATAATTTTACGGGGATCCACAGAGATGTAATGGTGTATTCGCTCCCACAGAATGCGATCGAGGATATCGCCGTGGAAACTATTGTGGACGGAGATTATGAAAAACTGCGCGTTCATGTTCGTACGGATTGTAAAAAGATCAGGTTTTCTGTCCGTGACAAGGAAGGGAACGTCATTGCCGAGAGCAAGGAAAATGTTTTTTCTGTCCGCAATCCGAAATTATGGAGCCCTGCGCACCCTTATTTGTATACTCTTGTCGTCGAAACGGAAACGGACAGATATGAACAGCGTTTCGGGATCAGGAAAGTAGAGGTTACGGAGAATGCTTTTCTCCTGAACGGACAGCCCGTCTATTTTAAAGGCGTTGGGATGCATGAGGACTTCTGTGTCTCGGGGAAGGGAAATGTTTCTGCGGTGAATGTGCGTAATTTTGAATTGTTGAAGTGGCTGAACGCAAATTCTTTCCGTACAAGTCATTATCCGTACAGCGAGGAGATCATGGATCTGGCAGACGAGTACGGGATGATGGTGATCGATGAGGTGCCTGCTGCGGGTATGTCATATTGGCGGGACAGGGAAGTATTTGCCGAAGACCGTGTCAACGGAAAAACGTTGGAATTGCATAAGAAACTGTTCGATATGCTTGTGGATCGCGACAAAAATCATCCATGCGTTGTTATGTACAGTCTGGCAAACGAGCCCGCATGCAATGAAGACAAGTGCAGAGAATATCTGGAAGAGATCTTTGCTTACGCACGCAGCAAGACTGATATGCCGCTGACATTTGCAGAAGACGTGAAATACGGGACGGAAAAGTGCTGCCATCTGCCCGATGTTATCATGATGAACAGATATTACGGCTGGTACGACGGTGTCGGGGATACGGATTGCGTCCGTGAATCTCTCAAACAGGAGATGCGGCAAATGCACCTCAGATACCGAAAGCCCGTGCTGCTTTCCGAATTTGGTTGTGATACTGTTGCCGGTATGCATTCTTGCCCCTCGGAAATGTTTACGGAAGAATACCAAACAGAATGTATTCGTGAAAATTGTCAGGCTTTGGATGAAACGGAGGGGTGTATCGGAGAACACGTCTGGAATTTTGCAGATTTCAAGACAAAACAGGGCCTGACAAGGGTAGGAGGCAACAAAAAAGGTATTTTTACCCGGGAACGTCAGCCTAAGTCCGTGGCGTTCTACCTTCGGGAGAGATGGGAAAAAAAATAATCTGCGCCGATCTGTCCGTATCACAGAAAAATATTTTTGAAAGGTATTGACAAGACAATTCTCTTGTGATACAATATTATCATAATAAAATCGGTTCCGATAAAATTAAAATCGGTTCGAGGAGGAAATGATTGATGAGGAAAAAAGGCCTTATAGGCAGCCTTGCGGTTGCTTTTGTAGCGCTGATCTCTGCGAGCTTGGGCGTGACGGTGTTTGCAGCGGAAGGGGAAACGGCGGTAAGCGCGTTTGAGAGCAAATGGGTTCTGGACGGAGCAGAAATGAGTACGGCATACAGCAAGGACAACGCTCGCTTTACCCAGACGGAAAATCTGGCGGTGACCAACAATCAGACGCCTGTCAAACAGGATCAGACACACAATCAGGTAACGACGGCGGAATATACCGTACCTCTTTATGTGGCGGATAACGGAAAGACGACGCCTGTCATTCGATATTCCATCGATCCGCAGACGTACGGGAAGCGCGATATGGATGCGATCATCTTCACGCTTTATGATGAAAACGATCCGACGCAATATGTAAGCGTCATGCAGGTATTCAGCGATACGAACGTAGAAAATTCTTCGCGTTTTTTTGCCAAAGGCACGGGGCAAACGTATGCAGGGTATCATGCGGGCGGCAGCGGGGAATATGCGGAAGGGAAGCCCGTAGAATCCGGCACGATCAGCTGGGCGGGATTGTTTACGGATACGGAATCCAATCCGACAAAGACAGTTTCCACCTCGTTTGAAATTTATTATGACAATACGGACAAGACGGTATGGGTCAGCAATTATTGGAGTTCATATAATTCGCGCAATATACCCATAGACCGCACCAACGGAACCGAAAAGGTGATGGTACGCGATCTGGACGATGAAAGCAAGCTGACGGGCGGTGCTCCTGCTTTTTCTGCAGATCTGCGTGTTGCCAAACTGAAAATCACCACCGTAAGAGGTTGGTACAGTTACACGGATGAGTTCGGCGAAAGCGATACCGTAAACAATGTCTATCAGGACAGGTTTTACGGCGGGAACGGATCGGCAGGAAAGCATACGCTTTCGGACAAAGGGGCAAGATATCTTGTTCGTGCCATCGACGGACAGGTGACCGATTCTTCCAACGGCGTCATTCAAAACAACGGTGTTGTCGCCTATGCGGCGGAAGGCGTTGAAACGGATGGAAAAAATGCGATCATCCCTGCTTTGACGGGATACAACGTGCTTTCCGGAAAGACGGAAGCGGCAGAATATACGCAAACGCTGTATGTCAGTGTGCTGTGTCCGGACGGGACGGCGGCGGAAATTTCGGGATCGCAGGGCGGAAAATGGGCACCGGGATGCGGATTTGTTCTTTCACAGGACGGGGAATACACGATCAGATATTGCACGGACAGCCAGTGCGAACAGGCAATTGCACAGTATTCCTTTGTCAATGAAAACAAAATCCCCGACATGGATCATCTGGTTTATCCGACCTCTGAAATTTATTTTGAGGATTCGGAAAACATATCCGTTTCCCATGGCCCGATACAGGTGAACAATTCCGAAGGGTATGTGGGAGAAATTATTTCCACAACAAAGGAAGGCGCTACTGTTTTCTACGCAAAAGACATCGATATTTCCGACAACACAAAGGATATTCCTTTGGTCGAGTTTTTGCCTTTGCCTCAGACGGTGGGCGTTTATGACTTCCGTGTCCTTGTATTCAAGTTTTATAATAAAGAGAATCCGGACGAATATTTCCAGATAAAGTTACAGTACAACGGAAACGATCCTGCAATCGACTACTGTTATGCGGCAGGCGATAATCAGGAGTATTACGGACTGAAATCTATCCGCAATATGGATGAATACGATAATGCAGCCATTGCGCAGAACCTTGCCGGGCAGGCAAAGGACGGCGAGTATGTTCCCATCGGGATTTATTATGACAGGCAGGAAAACTGCGTTTATCTCTCACCTACTTGGGATTACAGAACTTCCGTAAGCTCCGGGAAATTTAAACTCCGCGATTTCAATGACGATCTGGAATTGAAATTGTACGGCGGCGCATCGACGACGGAACCTGCCTGGGGCGGATTCAGTTCGGATGTGATCGGTATGGAAGTGATTTTTGAAACGCTTGTCAGCGGCGCGACGGCAAAGATAGGGATTATCAATGTGGACGGAACGCCTTTGCGCTCGGAGGGGGAAACTTTTATATCGAGATTGGAAGGGACGGTCATTTCAAAGGGGATCACGGGATATCCCTATGAAATTCCCGAACCTGTCTATTACAATGCGGAAACCGAAAAATACCAGGATTTCTTCAGTTCTGCCACCGCTGTTAAGGTCCTTGGACCGGACGGCGAGGAAATAAGCCTGACGGGCCGGGTGTTTGTTCCGCAGACAGCAGGACTGTATAAGATCATCTATGGCGTTTTGGAAGGCGGGGTTTCCTACGGATATGATCTCGTTGTGGAGGTCGTGCAGGAAGATCTGGCAGCACCTATCGTACTTGATCTCTCCAAGGCGGAAATAGCAGACGGAATGCGCGTCTACTGCGGGGACAGCCTCAGCGGGACCGCTTATGCATCGACAGAGCTTTATCTTACGGAAGATAAATCCTGTACCGTCACTGCAATTCTGTACAGGGACGGGCAGCAGATCGCTGCATATACGGATCAACCTTTTGCGGTAGATTGCAGTGTTCTCGGCAATTATGCGATCGTCTATACGGCGGAAGATTACGCAGGCAGGCAATTGGAGAAAGAGATACACTTTGAGGTCGTGCGGACGGAAATTGTATTTACGGATCCGGCGGGAGAGGAACTTGTCGCGGACAGGACGGACGGCGTCCCTGTTTTCGGCGCATCGGATATTGTTGTGCAGGATATTTCTGTCGGCAATGATGCGGAAACAATCATTGAAAGCAAGGATTTTGCCCAGATGCAGACACAGATATTTGTCAGTTATCAGGACGGGGAATTCGAACCGTATACGGAAAATTATGATTTTTCCGCGCTCGGGAACTACAAGATCAGATATGACGTGACCTATCGCCTGGAAGAGAACGGTACACAATATGCGTCCTCTATCCGGCGAAGTCTGACGGTTATAGACAATACGCCTCCTGTTTTCGGGACGGAAAACGTCGTTTCGGGCATACAGCTGAACGAAGAAAAAGACGAGTACGGTGCTATTTGGTATAAATCGGTACTTTCCTCCGAGGTGACGGTAAGGCAGGAGACGGCGCAGGATCCGAGAAAAGACGGTGCGGTCAGTCTGAACGAGATCACTGTGATTCTGACTGATCCCGAAGGACAAAAAACAGACATTACGCAGCTTTTCGGAGATTCCGGATATTCGTTTGTCACACAGCAGGTGGGAACATACTACATTGTGTTTACAGTTTCCGACGGCACGCTTTCGGCGAGCAAAACTTATGTGATCGAAAGCAAAAATGTCTGGCTGAGCGTAGCAATAGGCGAACTTCCCGAAACTATACAGGTGGGCGAGCAAACTCTGCTTCCGAAGGTCGTTGCGACAGATTATAACGGAACGGATGTGACATCTCAGTCGGAGATCCTTGTGGAAATTGTTTCTGAAGGAACGGCGGTGACGGTAGAAGATTATCGTTGGGTACCCGATCATACGGGCACAGTTACGGTTCGTTATACGGTCTCATACGGCGGAGAATCGGTTGTCACGGAAAAACAGGTAACTATTACGGACAGCGAACCGCCCGTGATCTCGTTTGAAGGTGAAGTTCCCGTAGAAGGCAGTGTAGGAATGACGGTTGTGATTCCGAATGTAGTCATTGAAGACAATGCGGATCCTGTGATCGGGTATCGTGTTTTCCTCAGTTTCGAAGGAAAAGAGACAGAACTTTTCGACCTGTCTTTTATTCCTGAAAAAGAGGGTGTGTACAGCGTGAGTATCCGCTGTGAAGATCTTTCCGGAAACAAGGCAGAGAAAACATTTGCCGTGGAAGTCGGCCCGAGAAAGGAGATCAAAGATGAACCCGCAAAAGGCGGATGCGCGTCTTCCGTTACAGGTACAGGTGTTGCAGTCGGCATGATGTTGCTGGCGGTTGGCTTTTATTGTATGAAAAAGAGGGAGAAAAGATCAAAATGAGCAGATCTGTTTTTAAAAAAATGATGATTCTGACGCTGACGGCAGCTTTCGGGCTGGGAGCTGCTGCCTGCACAAGAACAGGCATTGACCCAAACAGGACACAGCTGTATGTGGGCATATATAACGGCGGATGGGGAAGGGAATGGCTGGATTCCGCTGTGGAAAAATTTGAAGAGAAATTCCCCGAATACGAGATCGTGGTCACTCCCAAAAAGGATGACTATGAGTATGATGCGCTTACCAACACGATCACTAGCGATTTCAACGATATGTACATAACGGCTTGTTCCTATCATGCCTACATCGACGACAATAAGATCCTGGATATTTCCGACCAGCTGACAATGGATATGGCGGATGTGGGGGAACCGGGAAAAACAGTTCACGATAAGCTTCTTTCCGAATATAAGGATTTTTATAATCTGGGCACGGAGGAAGCCCCGCAGTATTATGCCGTACCGTTTGGAAGTTCGGTCTGGGGACTGAATTACGATGTGGATCTCTTTGAAGAGGCAGGATTGTACATTTCTTCCAGTGACGGATCGGGCAGCAACATTGTCTGGACAAACGGAAAACAAGGTTCTCCCGCAAAGTCGGCCGGAAGGGACGGAGAAGTCGGTACGTATGATGACGGGACTCCCGTCACGTGGGCAGAGTTTCAGGCGTTGCTCCGCAGAATGAAGATGAATAACATCACTCCCTTTACTTGGTCTGCTGTTACGGGATATGTAAATTATATCATGATGTCGCTGTGGGCAGACGCCGAAGGGAAAGACAACTTCGATCTCCTCAAAACGTTGGAGGGATCGTTTACGGATTATCAGGGGAACACGGTGAATCTGACGTCGGAAATGGGCTATAATATCAACCTGATGAAGGGGAAGCAATATGCCCTGCAATTTATTCAGGAAGTGGCATCGGAAGGAAATTATTCGAGCGTGGCAGGCGCCTTGTCCTTTACGGAAGCGCAGTCAAATTACATCGAATCCAAATACATCGCCTCGGAACAGGGAGGGATAAACAAGAGAGTTGCCTTCCTGTTTGACGGAGGCCATTGGTACAACGAAACCAAAGCTTATATTGAACAGACAAATCAGACACTGTATTCTGAAGAATACGGGCAGAGCGGAAGGCGTTTTTCCGTTATGCCGTTCCCTCAGTTTGATGACAGCCGTCAGGATCGCGCCACATATCTGGAATCGTCGCACGAGTTTTCCATTTTTGTCAATGCACAGACGTCGCGCGCCGATCTGGCAGGACTGTTTATCCGTTTTCTCTGCACGGATGAAATTCTGAGAGAATCGACGGTGATCAGCGGACTCAAACGTGCTTGCGAATATGAACTGTCCGAGGAAGAGATCGCCCGGATGCCTTATTACTACGGAGAAGTATACAAACTGATGTCGTCGGATAAAGTGGACCTCGTCAGTTTCCGTATGGATCATCCCATCTATGTTCAAAATCCCTCTCTTCAGAACATGGAATGGGTATGGAGCGGTTCGTTTGTCAACAACAAGGGAACATTGACCAGTCTGAGTGTCCCTGTCAGCGATTTTGTAGCGTATAAATCGTCCGGCCTTACGGTTGAAAAATATATGCAGGGAACGATCGACAGTTATAAAAATTATTTTGAAGTATGAGGAAACAGGATATGGGCAAAAGGCAGTCTTGTGATAAACAGGGGATGCGGGAGCGGTTCGGTTGGGCGCTTTACTCTCTCAGCTGTGCGTTGCACCGTAAATTTCCCGGATTCAAAAAGGGGAAGTCGGACATCTCATCGAGGAAAAGGGGAGAAATTCTGTTTATCTGCGCTGTATTGGCGGTTCCGATGTTCATCTTTGCCGTTTTTTATGTGGGAGTCAATTTTAACAGCCTGATTATGGCGTTTCAGGAATACGATCCCGTAACAAAACAGTATTTTTGGTCAGAGAATCCGTGGGGGAATTTTGCAGAGTTTTTCATTGATCTGCGGGAAGAAGAATTTATGGGCTATGCCTTGATAAATTCTTTCACCCTGTTTGTCATCACGATGTTTGTCAATCTTCCCCTGCACATCATCATCGCCTATTACATATATAAAAAGAATCTGTTTTACAGGGCGTTCCGCTTTTTGCTTTTTTTGCCCTCCATTCTTTCCAGTGTGATCACCGTCACTCTTTTCAAGTACTTTCTCATCTACGGTCTGCAAAGCATTTACACGTTTTTCGGGTGGGGCGTGGCGCCGCAGCTGATCAACGATCCCGATACAGGGTTTCAGACCATTCTTGCCTATTCCGTCTGGATCAATTTCGGCGGCGGGCTGATCATGTTTCTCGGGTTGATGAACAGAATTTCTCCTTCTGTGCTGGAGGCTGCCGCGCTGGACGGCGCAAAGCCGATGCAGGAATTTGTGCACATCATTTTTCCGTTGATATTTCCCACGGTCAGCATTTACATTGTCAATAATATAGCAACTATTTTTTCGGCACAGGGTGCACTGTATACATTTTACGGAAGCACGGCAAGGAAAGAATTTTATACGTTCGGATATTATTACTACACAAGCGTGATCGGGGAATCGGGCGTTGCGAGGTATCCGATGGCGGCAGCATCCGGTCTGATTTTTACGGCAATTGTGGCACCGGTCAGTGGCACCGGTCACTCTTCTGGCGCGTAAAATTCTGGATAAGATCAACCCGACCGTGGATTTGTAAGGAGAAAATATGAAAATAAGGCGCAAGAAATATCATTTCAATGTTTTTAATGTTGTCATGCTCGTCATTCTGCTTGTGTATGCGTTTTCCATGGTTTTTCTCCTTTGCTGGGCATTTATATCCTCTTTCAAATCCAAAACAGATTTCAATATTTATCCGCTGGAATGGCCGAAAGGGTTTCACTTTGAGAATTATACAAATATTTTCAAGGACCTCAACGTTCCCATCACTGTGGTAGGGGTAGGGCAAAGAAAGATGTATCTTTTCGAGCTGTTTTGGAATTCCATTGTCTACACGGTGGGTTGTACTTTTGTGGATATTCTTGCCAAGGCAGCGGTGGCATATGTCGTTGCCAGGTATAAGTTCAGGTTCGGGAAATTTCTGTACAGCATGAATCTTGTGATCATGATCCTTCCCATTATCGGCGCTTTGCCCAGCGAGCTGCGCATGATGCGTCTGTTGGGCTTTTACGACAACGTATTTGCATTGATGTTGATGAAAGGCTCGTATACGGGCATGAATTTTATGATCTTTCATGCAACGTTTGCATCGATAGAAAAGGATTACACGGAAGCTGCAACCATAGACGGTGCGTCTCATGTTGCCATCATGTTTAAAATCATATTTCCCATGGCAAAGCAGATCATCACCATCCTGGCATTGACAAGCATGATCACATATTGGAATGACTGGAACGTTTCTGTCACGTATCTGCCCAGCTGGCCGACGGCATCGTACGCACTTTTTGTGTTTCAGAACAGCAATCTGCCCGAAATCGCATTGGGCGGGATCCCTTATATATTCTGCGCCTGCACCGTAGTCATGTTGCCCTTGCTGGTTATATTTATTGTCTTCCGTGAGCAACTGATGGGGGAAATAAGTTTTGGCGGGGTAAAAGGATAATCAATAAAAAAGGAAAATCGGAATGATAAAAATAAAAGACAGAATGATCCGTGTCATGGCGGCTTGCCTGCTCTTGTGCCTTGGTTGTGCGCTTCTGTGCGGAACGATTCAAGGGGAGAGGGTACACGCGGAAGAGGTGACGGCGGAAGAACTTTTCACGTCTTCAGGGGCGGAAATCTTGCAGAATGCACCGCTGCCGTCCTATATGCAAACCGTGAACAGGAACGGAAACGTATTACAGGGCAGTGAGCTGACTGCCGTCAGGATCGAAACGGACGGGGAGCGCCGTTCCGTGACGATAAACTATAACCGTGTCATCGATCTCACGGAATGTGACAGATCACTTTTACTCTTCGAATTTCTGATAGCCCCTGCAAATCCGATGGAGTACAAGACGGGCAACGAGCTTGTCACGCAGGATATGTATGAGTTTCGCGATCTGAATGTCACTTTTACGGATATTTACGATCCTGCCAATTACCTGGCCTTCAATTTTAATCGGGATAGAGAAGGCCGCACGACGATGTATCTGCGCGCATCCACACAGACGCAGGAGAGTATGGGTTGGGTGGCAAACAAGGGGCACATGAGCGGCGGATCATATGGTACGATTTTGGATTCTTCTTTTACGGGCGCTCCCGCAGATGCGGAAGGTACTTACAACGTCGTCTCCGCGGCTTACGATTATGCGGAAAAGTGCGTTTACGGATCTCCGTATAATAAAGGGCAGGCTTTTGTCCGCGACCTTGACGATCCCAAATATCTCGGAGAAAAAGACAATCTGTGGCAGGGCTTCACGACGGGAGAGGTGACACTTTCTATTGAAATATCGCAGATTTACACGGCAACGAAGGCAGTCATGTACATTTTTTCCGTCAACGGACAGGATCTGACGGGGGAAAAGATCGTCGATACAACGCCTCCTTCCGTAAACATTGACACCGCTTCTTACGGCGAAACTCTGCCGCTGGGAGAGGTGGGCGTGCCGTACAGCCTTTTCCCGGCAACGGCATACGACCGTCTGGACGGGAAATTACCGGAAGAAAGCATCGTCAGGAAGGTCTTTTACGAGTACGGAACGGAAAGGGAAAGTTCCGTTTCTGTCAGCAACGGAACTTTTACGCCGGACAAAGCCGGAACCTATTCGATAGTCTATGAAGTGTCGGACAGCGCCGGAAAAATCGGAAGAAAAGTCGCAGATGTTACGGTCAAGACAAAACTTGCTCAGCTTGTATGTTCCGCACCGGGATATCAGGCACCGGAAAGCATTCGAATAGGTTCTGTGCTCCCATTGCCCGGGTCGCTCGAAGTGAAGGGCGGCTCAGGCGCATATGCAACCGAGATCAGCGTGATCGAATGTAAAACGGGAGAAAAAATTCCCGCGGACGGAAACAATGTCCTGATCGAAAGAAAGGGATATTACGAGATCATCTGCAAGGCATGGGATTATATCGGAAAGGAATGTTACAGCAAATATCTTGTCAAGGCGGAGGGAAGAGAGCAGCCCTTGGTGGAAGAGCCTTCCTTGCCGGACGTCTGGATTGCGGGACATTCTTTCAAACTTCCCGATTTCCGCGCTTTGGATTACAAGACATTTGACGGCTATTCGGCGGAAGCTGCAAAAGAATACTTGATCAGCACCGACAACTGGAAAACCCATAAGGTATATAAAGCCGGGGACGTCATTGTTCCGCAGGCGGGAGATCTGTTGTATAAGGTGCGAGCCACCAATCTTTCCGCTGCAGGGACAGAGTATGAAAGCGAATCGCGCACAATAAGAGTTATTTCCGCCCAAAGCATCGGCGATTATTTTCATGATCCGAGCGGTGCGGCATTGCTTGACTATTCGGATGCAGAGCATCCTGTATATCGCACCAAAACGGACACACAGCTGTACTTTGCCAACAAACTCGGGGTTCGCAATCTGGATATGAAATTTGCTGTTCCGGAGGGTGCGGCTGCTTACGGGACTTTGGAATTTATTTTCCGCGACACGGAAAAGGCAAATGCGCAGTCGGTCATTTCAGTTCAAAGGAAAAATGCGTCCGCGTGCAATATCCTGCTGAACGGTAAGCCTGTTTTCGAGCTGAATACTGCCTTCACGGACGGAACGGAATTTATCGTGTATTCTTTTGGCGGAAAAGTGTATATCAACGGGACATACGTATGCGATTTTACGGATTCGGAAGGGAAAACACTTTTTGATAACGGGTATGCGTATTTTTCGGTGGCGATCAAAGACGTAAGCGGTGAAGCGGCGGTCAAACTTATCTATCTGAACAATCAAACTTATGTAGGTTTGTTCGACGCGGGGCAAAATTTTGATATCACGCCTCCCACGATCATGTTGGAACAGGAGCTCTCTTCCGTTTACAGCGTGGGGGATCTGATCTGCATTCCGTCGGCAATTGCGACGGACGTACTGGATTCAGATGCGGAAATCTCTGTGGAACTGCGCAAAAACGGAAACATCGAGTACATTGCAGGTGCCGGGTTTGCCGGGTATGAATTTAAGGCGAGGGAACCTGCGGATTACTCTGTGATTTATATGGCTTCCGATTCATTGGGCAACAGTAACAGGATCGAATATAAATTCAAAGTGTACGGAGGCATACGCCCTTCGCTGACCGTAAACGGAACGTTGGCAACCGCAGCGGATGTAGGGAGTTCGGTGAGGCTTCCGTCTGCATCCGCCAAAGATTATGCCGGAAAAGAGTTGCAGGTTACTGTGTATGTGATCGCTCCGGACGGCGTCATGACGAAACAGGAAAACTCTTTTGTTGCGGAAATGCAGGGTGTCTATAAAGTCCGCTATGTCTGTACGGATTCGGAATATTCTTATACGGTGCGGGAATACCGTGTCGTTGCAGGGGGCTGATATGAAGTGGATGAAAGGGATTTTTTGTTTGTTGCTAAGCGGCGTTTTCTTTTTGGCGGCGGCGTGTTCGGGCGGAGAGAAAACCGTGGAACCGGAGCCCGATGAAATCCGTTATACGGACAGCTATCTCGTGAAGGACGGCAAAAGTATCTATTCAGTGCTTTTGCCGGAATCACCTACGCCTGCGGAGGAGTTTGCCGCGCAGGAGCTTTGCGGGATCTTTTATAATTCCACAGGCGTTACTCTTCCCGTGGCAAACGAGCCCGATCTTGCGGCGCAGAAGTATATCTCCATAGGGGATACGGAGGCGTTCGGGAAGACGGGGATCCGACCGGAGACTCTCGGGCTGGGAGGCGGAGGATTTGTCCTCAAAACATTGGAAAACAACGTATATATCAATGCGGATACGGAACAGGGAAAAATTTACGGCGTTTACGAGCTTTGTGAAAGGAATCTCGGGTACAGGTATTTTGCGGCGGATGAGATCCGATATGTTCCAACGCAAACAGCGCTCCTGCAGGATTTTGACTTGACGGTCGTACCCTCTTTTGACGGACGCAATGTCAATTCCTACTATAATTCATATGATCATCTCAATGCTCTGCGCCTCCGTGTCAACGAGATCGGCAGCACTTTCCCTGAACAGTACGGGGAAGCGAGCGACTGGGCAACTCTGCATGATATGTCCAATAATTTCCAGCTCCTGTATGTAAAAGACTATTATAAAGATCATCCCGATTGGTTTTATATGACGGATGAGTGGAAGCAAAAAGCAGATCAGTTTGCAACGATGTCGGACGATGATTTTTACGTGTGTGCGCAAAAATATTCCCAGCTTTGCTATACGCAGGGATATTACGACAATTCGGAAGGGGGAATGTTTGATACCTATGTTGAAAATCTGATCGGCTATATAAAGAACGAGCCTGACGCAAAGCTCTTTATGCTGGGCATGGGAGACAATCATCTGGTATGCGATTGCGAAAGATGCCAGCGGGATATTGAAAAATACAAGGTGAGCGGTGTTACGCTTCGATTTGTCAACAAGGTGGCAAAGGCTGTCAATGAATGGCTGAGAACAGAGAGCGGCATGCCTGACAGAAAGATTTATCTTGTAATGTTTGCTTATCTTACGGCAATGGAAGCTCCCGTCCGGTATGTGAACAGAGTGGCGCAGCCCATTGACGAAAGCGTGGTTGCGGAAGACAACGTCTGTATCCGGATCGCTCCTCTGGAGGATGCCAATTTTTATTGGAAGCTCAACGACGAAACGCACAACACATTTATGGCAAAGATGCTGCAGGAATGGCAGCTTTGCGCAGAACATTTTGCAATTTGGGATTATCGTGTCTTTTACAGCGGACTGTTTGCCCCGTATCCGTGCTGGAATACGGTCAAGGGCAATCTGGAAATTTATAAAAGTATGGATGTCCTGAGCGTGATGCACCAGGGGTATGAAAATGTAAGAACGCCGTTCAACAAACTGGATGACTATGTGCGTTCGCGTCTGCTGTATGATCTTTCATTGGACGTCGGTGAACTCGTGGATGAGTTTATAGACGCCTATTACAAAGAGGCTGCTCCGTATATCAGGGAATACATCGCGCTTTTGCAGATGCATTATGAAAATTATATGGTGGCAGAGGGATTCAGCGGCAGTGTGTATTCGGATATCTATTCCCAGAAATTCTGGCCGCTGGACGTGCTTGTCAAGATAGAGGATATCTTTAAAAAAGCATACGAATGCATAGCAAAATTGCCGGAGGCGGAGCAGATAACGATCAGGAACAGGGTAGATTACGAAAGCAGATTTTACAGGTATGCCATGATTGAAATCTATCACGATTCGTTTACAAAAGCTGAGTTGGCTGAGATGATAGAGAATTTTAATGCGGCCAATACAACGGAGCCTCTGACCGAATACAGTGTACGCCAATATATGGAAGATAAACTTGAAAATTGGATGACGTATCTCGAATAATCCGACAAAGGCAGGAGGGTAATATGTCCGATTCGAATCAAATTTGTTTCTTTTTGCAGGGAGAAAGCGAATATGCCGTCCTGTTGCCTGAAAACGCTACGGCGTCGGAACGGTTTGCCGCGGAAGAGCTGAACCTCATCCTTGAAAAAACGACGGGGAAAGCTCTTCCCGTAGTGACGGAAAACGGGAAAAGACGGAACAAAGTTGTCTCTGTCGGCGCGACGAAGCTGTGCGCCGAAGCGGGAATTTCTGTCGATGAATCTTCTCTCGGAAACGGGGGATACATTCTGCAAACTGTTGGGGAAAACATCTTTATCCATGCCGCCACAGAGTCCGGGAAATTGAACGGTGTCTATGCATTTGCGGAAAAAGTGCTCGGCTATGCTTATTTTTGTTTCGACGAGATCAGATATGAACAGCATGATACCGTATGTTTCGGCCCGCTGCGCGAAAGCGTGAAGCCCGCCTTTGACGGCAGAAACGTACACTCTCCCTATACGCTGTATCAGCCGTTGCATGCCGCACGTCTGAAATGCAGCAACGTGATGAATTCCTGGGACGAAAAATTCGGTCAGGCATCCACTTGGGCGACTTTGCATGATATGTCCAATGTTTTTCAGCTTCTGCCCGTAAAAAAATATTACAAAGATCATCCGGACTGGTTTTATCTTGCGGAAGAATATAGGGACAAAGCGGATACGTTTGCCGGAATGGATGATAAAGAATTCAGGCATATTCCGCAAAAAAACGCTCAGCTGTGCTATACAAAGGGGTTGTACGACGATTCCGAGGGCGGAATGTTCGATACATATGTCAGGAATTTGATCGGTTATATTCAGAGGGAACCCGGTGCGCAGCTTTTTATGTTGGGTATGGGGGATAACGAGTACAATTGCGATTGTGAGCAATGTCGCAAAGAGACAGAAAAATATAAAGTCAGCGGTGTTACCTTGCGTTTTGTCAACAAAGTGGCGAGAAGAGTCAATGCATGGCTGAAACAAGAGAGCGGTACCCCTGACAGAAAGATCTTTTTTGTTGTTTTCGCTTATTTGACGGCGATGGAACCTCCTGTAAAGTGGGAGAACGGTAAGCCGGAGCCGATCGACGAAAGTGTCGTGGCGGAAGAAAATGTCTGTATCCGAATTGCGCCTCTGAGCAACGTCACCTATTATTGGGAGATGATGGATCCGGATCATAACAGCTATATGCGGAAGGCGATCCTCGGATGGAAACGCGTGGCGAAACATTTTACCGTCTGGGATTACCGCGTGCATTACAAATATCTTGCGGCACAATACCCGTGCTGGAATACAGTGAAAAAAAATTTACTGCTGTATAAAGAACTGGGCGTCATCGATGTGTTTCAGCAGGCATACTCGGAAGTAGCTACACCTTTCATCAAACTGGATGACTATATACGCTCCGTGCTTCTGTTTGATCTGTCGAGGGATGTCAGGGAGCTTTCGGACAGATTCATCGAGAATTACTATAAAGAGGCGGCGCCGTATATCCGGGAATATCTTACTTATCTGCGGCGTCATTACGAGATGGTGGCTGTTCCGAATGGTTATTCAGGCGCTATCTATCACTCGGTGATTCAGAAAAAATACTGGCCGCTCTCTTCGTTGATGGAAATGAAAGTTATTTTTTCCAAAGCTTATGAAAGCATCTCACAGCTGCCGGAAGAACGTAGGAAAATTTTGAAAGAGCGATTGGATTTTGACAGCAGATTTTACCGTTATTGTCTTTTGGAATTATATCCGGAATATTTTACAAAACAGGAAAGGCAGCAAATGCTTGCCGAATGGGCTTGCGTCAATGAAAAGGAACCTCTTAAAGAACACAGCGTAAGAATACCGATGTCGGAAAAACTGAAAGAATGGACAGAACGGACAGTTTAAGAAAGAGGCGTGTTTTATGAAAAGCGGGTATTTTGAAGAGAGAGAGGGCGGTTATACGATCGTCGATCCGGATCTCACAACTTCGTACGAATACAATTTGTTGGGAGAAGACATTCTTGTTTGCCTGGATCAGAACGGTATTGTGAAAATTCAGGCAAATCCTCCGGAAGATATTCTTTTTTTTCGCAGGGAATCCAAAGAAAAGTACTCACAATGGCTTACGTTTGTTGTGTCGGAGGGGAAACGCTATTGTAATTTCCGCTGTCCCGGCACAGAACGCCCGAAAAGCTGTAAAATCAGTTTTTTCCCCGAGAAGGCTGTCTACAAATATGATTTTGAAGATTTTTGCTTTCTCACAACTGTTTTCGCTCCGAAGAAGGGGGCAAGTGCAGTATCGGTTTTTGAAATAAAAAACATTTCGGATAGGGACAGACAGATAAAAGTCTTTGCACAGGCATACCCGTATATGAACTTTGCCACGCTTTCGGCATGGGATGTTCCGTCTTGGTATCTGCGCACTTCTCTTACGCACAATGCTGCAAAGGATCTTCTCTTTTTTACGCGTTTAATGAATCCTCGCGGAGAAGAAAAGATGCGGCGCAACATAGCTTTTTTGATGCACGGGACTGGTGCCGAAAGTGCTGAATATTTTATGGAACGCTATGTCGGTTCAGGGAATTTTTATGCTCCGGATGCGCTGGATAAGCCCGTGATGGCCTATGATTTTTCCAAGGAATACCCCTTTGGAGAATTGGGGGAAACGAACAGTATTGCGGGTTTTCAGCCCGTGTACGCGGCGGAATACTCTTTGGTGCTGAAAAGCGGGGAAGCCCGACGTTTTACGCAGGTGCTTTCACTTATGGACAATTGCGACGGAGAAATCCCCCCTGAGGACAAGGCATGGAAAAATACGGTCTGGTTCGGGGAAAAGTATTTTGAGGCGCAAACGGAAGCGAGAAAAGACGATTATGAAAATTTATTTTCACTGAATCGTGTGGAAAGCGGAAATTCTGTTTTTGACCGCTATGTGAATGCATTTTTGCCGCTGCAAATGAGTTGGGTAAAGGTCTTGGACAGAGGCTGGCCGACAGGGATGCGCGGTACACGCGATGCGGCCAACGATTTTATGGGCGCTCTCATCTACGATGCGCAAAGCGCACGTAAAGTGCTGCTGCATCTTTTTGACTGTCAAAGGACGGACGGATGGTTCCCGAGACAGATAGGGAACAGGAAGTCCGGGCCGCACGATCTCCGCAATTATGTGGACGGAGGGGTATTTGTCCTGGAATTTTTGTACGAATATCTGGCTTATACAAAGGAGTATTCGTTTTTCAGGGAATCAGTTTCCTACCTGGATTCGGAAGAGCCGGAATCGGTCGTACATCATGTTTTGCGTGCTCTTGCCTATTATTCTTCCCCGGATAATATAGGGGAGGACGGCTTGTGTAAAATTCGTGAGGGAGATTGGTTTGACGGCGTAAACCAGGCGGGAATAAAGGGAAAGGGGCAGAGTGTTACGGTCAGCTGTCAGTATGTGATGGCTGTGCGCTATGTACGGGAACTTTTCAGAGCCGCCGGGGTCAGGGAAGACCTGAGCGCCTTCGAAAGGGCGGCGGAACTTATCGGCAGAGCCGTACGGGAAAAGGCTTTCAATGCTTCCGGGTTTTTTAACGGCGTAAAAAACGACGAGGGCGTCTGGGGATTTTCCGATTGCGACGAGGACTGGGAAACCAGAATGTATGCTGTTCCCAATGCGTTTGCGATCTTTACGGGCGTGGCCGCTCCGTGGCAAGTGCCGCTTGTTCTGAAAAATTTTGAGCGAATGAAGTCCGAAACAGGGTACAAGTTATTTTCCGCGCCTTTCCGCAAAAAACTGCACGGGATAGGGAGGGTTGCTTCCGGAGATGTTATCGAAGGACTTTTAGGAAATTATACTGTGTATAATCACGGCTCACAGTGCTTTCTGGCAAGGGCATGTGCGGCGGCGGGCCGGGGAGATATGGCAAAAGAAGTTCTCGGCTGGATCCTTCCTTACGATCAGTCCCGTCATCCAGAAGAAAAGACCAAAAATCCGCCATATGCCATCGTAAACTGTTATCAGGATGTGCCTCCCTGCCGACACCGTACGGGCTTTTCGTTCCTGACGGGAACGGTTGCAATGACCGTGAGGATAATTTATAACTTTATATTTGGTATACACCCTGTGGCAGACGGATTGGAGATTTGTCCTTGCCTTCCCTCTGATTTTGCGCAGGCAAGAATCAAATACAATTATAACGGAAAAACGCTTTGGCTGAATTATGCAAAGGGAAAAGAAAATAAGGCCGAGATCGGCGGTTTCCGTGCAAAAAAGCGGGAAAACATTCTTACCGAAAGATCGGCGGATTTTATCCCGGAAGAAATGTTGCAAAAAAATGCTGAGATCAATATTACAGTCAGGTGAAGAGACATGGAAAAGTATGATGTAATTATAGCCGGAGGAGGCATGTCCGGAGTCGCCGCAGCGATCGCGGCGGCGAGGGAAGGGCTGAAAGTTCTTCTTGTGGAAAAAAATTACGGATTGGGAGGGGCGGCAAATTCCTGTCTGATCAATCCGTTCATGAAGTATTATATCGAACAATGCGACAAAGACGGGAACAAACAGCTTATTCAGCTCAATAACGGTATTTTCGGACAAATCGTGTCGCGGATCCGCAAAATGGGCGGCATGGATGAAACAGATCTGCTCAATCCGGTTTTTAACGAAGAATACTTGAAATATGTTTTGGAAAATATGTGCGAAGAGGCGGACATTGAAGTTTTATATGGTACAATGGTAACTTCGGCGGAAGTTTCCGACAGGCAGATTCGCAGCATACAGATATACAATCGCGACGGTTTTTCCACTGTTTCGGCACCGTTTTACATTGATTGTACCGGGGATGCAAACTTATCTGTACAGGCAGGTGTACCCTTCCGCCTGGGAAGGCCGGGCGATCACCTGTGTCAGCCGATGACGCTGTGCTTCTGGATAGGGAATGTGGACAGAGAACAATTCCGTAAGATCCGCCCGCAGATCAATCCGCTGTATAAAAAGTTTCAGCAGGAAGGCCGTATCAGAAATACCAGGGAAAATGTCCTGATTTTTCACCATATCGCACCGGACGTATTGCATTTCAACACGACGCGCGTCATAAATTTAAATCCCACAGACGCAAAGGATGTCACCAAAGCACAGTTTGAAGCCCGTAAACAGGTTTTTGAAATGTACGGGTTCCTCAAAGAAAATTTTGAGTGTTTCCGAAATTCGGTCTTGTTGATGACGGCCGCCGAGATCGGAGTGAGAGAAAGCCGCATGATCGACGGCGAATATCTGTATACACAGGAAGATATTCTCAATTATACGGTTTTCGAAGATTCCATCGCGTGCGGATGTTATGAGATAGATATTCACAACCCGAGCGGTACGGGTACCCATCTGATCTATCTTGACAGAAATAAATATTATACGATTCCGTACCGTTGTCTCATTCCGCAGGGAATAAAGAATCTGCTTGTTGCGGGCAGATGCATCTCTTCAACGCACGAAGCGCAGTCTGCATACAGAATCATGCCCATTGTCTGCAATCTCGGGGAAGGGGCCGGGACAGCGATCGCCTGTGCATTTCATGGCGGAACGGATACGCGCGGCGTAGATATTCGGGAAGTGCATCGCCTTCTCGATCGGTATGGAATGCGTTACAGATAGGAGAAAAGAGAATGAAGATCGGGGAAAAATACATAAAACTTGACACGCCGGGTACAAGTCTTATTTTCTGCCGCTATCAGGAGTTGTTGGAGATCATTTACTACGGAGTACGTCTGGCAGATATGCCTGACTATCAGATCCTGTCCCTTCATCAGCGCAAATACGGGCATTCCGAGATAGACGATGTGATTACGGCAAACACAACATTTTCTTGCTACGGAATGGGTTGTGACCGCCAGTTTTCTGTCCTGCTCAAAAATTTTGATGGGGGATTGGCAAACAAATTTTCTTTTGTCGGAGCGCGTTCTGCGGAGAAACCGATGATTGCAGGGCTTCCCTCTTCTTACGGAGCAAAGGAAACACTTGAACTGGAATTTCTGGACGAGAATTACGGGATTGCTTTATATCAGTATTATTCTGTTTTCGATGATACGGATGCAATTGCTGTCAGTACAAAGCTTGTCAATCGCACGCAGGAATCCTTTGTTATCAAATCTTTATTCAGTTGTCAGCTGGATCTGGACGAAACAGGTTATGATATTTATACGTATCCCGGGGCTTGGGGACGCGAACGCAGGCAAAACATAACACACTTAGATACGGGAGTTTTTGTTTCCGAAACAAAATGCGGAATGAGCTCGCACAGCATCAATCCTTTTTTAATGCTGAAAAGCCCTTCCCGGATCGGGGGATGGTACGGGTTGAATCTCATTTATTCCGGGAATCATAAAGAGGTTGTGGATGCTTCTCCCATGAACATCACGCGAGTGATGATAGGAATAAATGATTTCGGAGCCGAAAAAACCGTACGGGGGAAGGGCAGTTTTCACACGCCGGAGGCAGTAATGGTCTACGGGAGAGAGAAAAATGACATTGCACAAAACATGCATAGATTTGTCAACGGTCATATCATTCCGATCCGTTATAGAAAAGAGCGTCCCGTTGCGTACAATATCTGGGGTGCGTTGGATTTTTCTTTCGACGGCAACAAATTGCGTTCCTGCCTGCAAAAAGCCTCTGAACTGGGTATGGAATTGTTTGTGGTCGATGACGGATGGTTCGGGAGAAGAGATTCGGAAAAAACTTCCCTGGGAGATTGGTGGGATAACGTCGGAAAAACAGGGAATTTATCTGACCTGGCACAAGAAGTTCATCGAAAGGGTATGAAGTTCGGTCTTTGGGTAGAGCCGGAAATGATCAGTCCGGATTCCGATCTGTTCCGAGAACATCCGGAGTATGTCCTGCGTAATCCCCGCAGGGAACCTGTTTTGCGTCGCAACCAGTTTGTGTTGGATCTTACTTATCCTGCTGTAGAAGAATTTATTTTGCAGACACTTGATCGTATCATCGGAGTTTACGGTGCAGATTATATCAAATGGGACTGCAACAGGACGATTACAGATGCTTTCGGAATGGAAGGAGGCGCTTCGGAAGATTATTTTTTCCGCTATACCACGGCCCTTTACAGGATTTTGAAAACAATAACGGAAAAATATCCCCATGTGTTGTTTGAAGGCTGTGCATCAGGCGGCGGAAGATTCGATCTCGGCATGCTCTGTTATATGCCGCAGATATGGACAAGCGACATGACAGATCCCGCCGAACGCGTCCTGATCCAGGAAGGAACGCTGGATGCCTATCCGCCCTCATGCGTATCGGCACACGTTGCAAGGGCACTTGTGGGATCGGTAAACAGGTATTCACGTCTGTCAGACAGATTTTGTGTGGCCATAGAAGGCGTGTTGGGATATGAGCTGGATCTGTTCAGCCTCAGCCCGGCCGAAGAAGAGGAAATAAAGGGACAGATAGCCTTTTATAAAAAGTACAGGCAGTTGCTCCAATATGGTACCCGTTACAATATCGAAAGCGCTTTTGACGGGAAATGTGGCATACGTACCATAGTTTCTGAAGACAAACAGAGGGCGATTGCTTGTATTTACAAAATGAAGTCACCTTTCAATCGGGAACAATGGAAATACCGTTTCGCAGGATTGGACGAGCATACAATCTACAAAGTGAGCGTTGTGGGGACAGGGCGGTCCTTTGTTGCCTGCGGCGATCTTCTCAATGCCGGTAAACTGGATCTGAACGGCTTGATCGATCGTGAATGGACGGGAAAACATTATTCAGAATTCTATACCCTGCTTCTCGCTATCGAAAAGAACTGAAATACCGGCAGACAGTGGCGTCGGAGCCGGTTCGGGAAACGGCTTGATTTTTTTCTCTGTTATGTTATAATAATATCAACATAGCAGATAACTTAAAAATAAGGAGATCTGACATATATTATGATAATGACAGAAAAAAGGAAGATGGGGCGGATCAATTTTGTTCTCAACACGATCAAAAAGAACCCGGATTCTTCCAAATCGGAGATAAAAAAATTGAGCGGGCTTTCAATGGAAGTTGTGCTGAATTACATAGATTATCTGACAAAAGAGGGGTTGATCTATCAGTCAAAGGAACGCGGCGACAAGATAGGCAGGAAAGCGGAGTGTTACCGCATCAATCCGCAGGGGGCAATGTTTATAGGAATCAAATTCATCGCCAGGAAATTTCAGGGCGTCCTTATGAATTTTGCAGGAGAAATTTTAAAAACCTATGAAAAAAATTATTCCGGCAAAACTATGACGCGCGAACAGTTATTTGAAAGGATTGACGATTGCATTACGGGATTGCTGGGTAAATCATCGTTGACAGGAATTACGGCTATGGGAATTTCAGCCCCGGGACTTGTCAATTTTGATGGGGGCGTTCTGAAAAAATACCAGGGGATGGCGGACACGGAAGAAATTCCTGTACGGGAAATACTCGAAAATAAATACGGTATAAATGTTTACGTCTGCGGAACGACCAAGGCAAAGGCAATTTCTTATCAGCTCACAAAATCTGACGGGGAGGGGGATTATGCTTATGTTTTTATCGGTGACGGCTGTTCATCTGCCCTGATGTATGAAGATAAGTTGTTTTGCGGAGTGGAGAGCTTTGACGGGGAACTCGGTTACATACGTCTCGGTTGCGGGGCAGAAAAGGCGGAATATCTGAAAGATGTCATCGGAAACGGCGCAATCGTCGAAAAAATGCAAAAGAATGGCTTTGCGGGATTATCGGATATAGCGGATGTTGTAGAGTTGGCAAACCAAGAGAACGGACAGGCATGTCTCGTTCTGAAAAATGCAGCAGAAGCATTGGCTTATGCCCTTTCCATGATTATGCTGATACATGCTCCTAAGGAGATAATTATCTGCGGTGATTATGTTATGGTTCCGTCTTTTAAGGCAGATCTTCTCAATTTTCTGAAAACATACTGCATGAAAGAGATTCAGGACAGAGTGTTGTTGAAATTTATTAAAAATGAGAAATCGGACAATGCTTTTGACGCGGCACAGCTCTGCTTTTACAAACAGTTTTATAACATGAAACTGACCTGAAATGGGACTTTCAGGGGAAAAGTTTTCTCAAATATTCACATTATGTTCGGATCATAAAAAACGCTTTAAGAATCAGATCTTTTCAGATACGAAGCTAAAGCGCTTTATCTTTTTGGGACAAGAGAAATGAATTTTTTTTACGATAAGGTACTGCTTTACTCGCAAAGCGCAGAGAGAATCTACCAAGAAGTAAAGGATCTTCCCATCATTGACTATCATTGTCATCTCGATCAGAACAAGATCAGAGAGGACGCAACCTTTTCGGACATCGGGGAACTCTGGCTTTCGGGCGATCACTATAAATGGCGCGCCATGCGCCTGTGCGGGGTGGACGAGGAGTACATCACGGGCAAGGCAAGCTTTCACGACAAGTTTATCAAGTATGCTGAGATTCTGCCCAACCTTGCAGGGAATCCGCTGTATTATTGGACGCATTTGGAACTTCGTCAGGTTTTCGGCATAACCGAACCTTTGAACGGCGAAAGTGCAGAGCGCATCTGGGCCGCCGCAAATGAACGGCTGAAAAATATTTCCGTGTCAAGTCTGCTTTGTCAGTACAAAGTAGAGTATGTTGCAACGACGGACGATCCGTGCGACGATCTGTCCGCGCACGGAAAGTACAAAAATACCATCGTGGCGCCCACCTTTCGTCCCGATCGTTTGCTGAAATTTGAGGATACGTATCTGCAAAAACTGAGCGAAACGGTCGGATACGAGATCGCAACGCTATCAGATCTTTTGCGCGCGGCGGAAGATCGGCTGCAGTATTTTGTTTCGCGCGGCTGTAAGATCTCCGACCACGGATTTTTGCGCTTTCCTGAAAGATATGCGCAAAAGACGGAGGCGGAAAACCTGTTTGCGAAAAGGAACAGGCTTTCGGAAACGGAAAGGGAAAGTCTGTTCGGAACTGTTCTCGTCGAACTTGCAAAACTCTATAAAAAATACAATGTCGTCATGCAGTTGCACTTTGCGGTAACGCGGAACGTCAACGAAACAATGTATGCAAAGTGCGGTGCGGATGCGGGGTTCGACGTCATTGCAGACGGTTCGCGCATTGAAGATGTCATTGAGTTTTTCAGGCAGCTCACGGACGAGGAGCGCCCCGAAACCATTTTGTATACGCTCAACGATGCAAACCTTTCCGCGCTTGCCTGCCTTACGGGTGCATTCCGCCATGTAAAGATGGGTGCGGCATGGTGGTTCAACGACACGGTGCAGGGGATACGCAAGAATCTTTCGACCATTGCAGAATATTCGGCGCTCGGTACAAACTTCGGAATGCTGACGGACAGCCGTTCCTTTTCCTCGTATGCACGGTTCGATTTTTTCCGCCGTATTCTTTCGGATTATCTCGGAAATCTCGTTGAAAAAGGGGAATACGATCTTGCAGCGGCAAAACAAATTGCAAAAAATATCTGTTATTTTAACATCAAAGGAGTGCTCGGACTATGAAAATGACCTTTCGCTGGTACGGGGAAAAGGACTGTATCCCTTTGCAGTACATAAAGCAGATCCCGGGTATGAGCGGCGTCGTGACGGCGGTGTACGATACCCCCGTAGGGGAAGTGTGGGAAGAGGAAAAGATCGCGCGTTTAAAAACCCTCTGCGACGAGGCGGGACTTGCCATGGAAGTCATCGAGTCGGTGCCCGTGCATGAGGATATCAAGCTGGGCAAGCCTTCAAGGGACAGGCTCATCGCCAACTACGCGCAGACGATACGAAATCTCGGGAAATACGGGGTGAAGTGCATCTGCTACAATTTCATGCCTGTGTTCGACTGGTTCCGCACAGACCTTCACTATGTGCAGGAAAACGGCGCCGTTTGCCTCGCGTATAAGGAGTCGGATTTTCAGAAACTGGATAAGAAAAACCTGCGCCTGCCCGGCTGGGACGAAAGCTATACCCCTGAACAGCTCAGCGGCCTGCTCAAAGAATACGAGGGGATGACGCACGAAGCCCTGTTTGAAAATCTCGTGTATTTCTTGAAGGGCATTCTGCCCGCGTGCGACGAAACAGGGATCAATATGGCGATCCATCCGGACGATCCGCCGTGGGATATTTTCTCCCTTCCGCGTATTGTGGGTAGGGAGGAGGATTATGACAAATTGTTTGCCGCCGTGCCGAACAAGCACAACGGCATCACCTGAAGTTTGTAAACGAAACGGACTTTTACGAAAACGGGCACAGGACGGCGGACGGAAACGTGGATATTTTCGCCACCGTCAAAGCGCTTGTGAAAAACGGGTTTAAAGGGTACGTCCGTCCCGATCACGGGCGGAACATCTGGGGCGAGGACGGAAAGCCGGGGTACGGCCTTTACGACCGCGCCTTGGGTGCGGCATATCTGAACGGATTGTTCGAGGCGGTCGAAAAAAATGGATAACGTATTGCAAAAAATTGAACAATTTAAGATCGTTCCCGTGGTAACGATCCAAAAAATGAAGGACGCGGAAGGCATTCTCGGCGCGCTCTGCCGCGGCGGCCTTCCCGTTGCGGAGATCTGTTTCCGCACCGATTGTGCGGAAGAAGCCATCCGCCTTGCGGCAGCAAAATTCCCGCAGATGCTTGTCGGTGCGGGGACGGTCATCAACGGGGAGCAATGCAGGCGGGCGCTCGCCGCGGGGGCAAAGTTTATCGTGTCCCCGGGCTTATCCGCGGAAGTCGCAGAAGTATGCCGAGAGGCGAGAGTTCCTTATTTGCCCGGCGTTGTCACTCCTACGGAGATCATGCAGGCGCTTTCCTTGGGATTGACGCAGCTCAAATTTTTCCCTGCGGGCAATTTCGGCGGGCTGAAAACGATCAAGGCGCTTTCCGCGGCGTTTCCGCAGGTTCGGTTTATGCCTACGGGCGGCGTCAGCCTGGAAAATGTCAATGAATATCTCTCCTTTTCCCAAATTTTTGCCTGCGGCGGTAGCTGGATGGTAAAGGGAAACGCAGAAGAGATCGAAAAAAGTACGCGCGCGGCCGTTGCCGCAGTAAAAGGAGAATCACATGATACCATTTAAAGTCGATTTATCGGATAAGGTCATTGCAATCACGGGTGCGGGCGGCGTCATTTGCGGAGAATTTGCGCGGGCTTTGGCGGAGTGCAGTGCAAAGGTTGCGCTTCTGGATATCAATTTCGACGCGGCAAAACAAATTGCCGATGAGATCGGAGACAATGCCATTGCGGTTCGCTGCGATTGCCTGAATAAGGACAGCATCATCGCGGCAAAGGAGACGATCGAAGAATCGTTCGGGAAAGTGAATTTTCTCATCAACGGAGCGGGCGGAAACAATCCGCGCGCGACGTGCGACAACGAGACCATGTCTCCCGAAACGGACGCGGATATCAAAAACTTTTTTAAGCTGGAAGAGAGCGGCATAAAGTTCGTGTTCGACTTGAATATCACCACGGCATTTCTGGTCACACAGGTATTTGCGGAAGATATGGTGAAAACGGGCGGGAACATCATCAACATATCCAGCATGAATGCTTTTCGTCCTCTCACAAAGATTCCAGCATACTCGGCGGCGAAAGCGGGTATTTCCAACTTCACGCAGTGGCTGGCTGTGTATTTCGCGCCCGCGGGCATTCGCGTCAATGCCATCGCTCCAGGTTTTTTTGTCACCAACCAGAACAGGGGACTTCTCTTTGACGAAAAAGGAAATCCCACGGCGCGCACGGCAAAAATTTTGGCGGCAACGCCGATGAAAAAATTCGGGGAGATTTCCGATCTTACGGGCGCACTCCTGTGGCTGGCGGACGACAAGGCAAGCGGATTTGTGACGGGCACGGTCATTCCCGTAGACGGAGGTTTTTCCGCCTATTCGGGTGTGTAAGTGTGTGGATGCTTGTACATTATAGTGGGCATTGAAAGGGATCATCTAAATAATATTTTTACGCCAGGGGCGCGCCGATTCGGTGCGCCCCTGGGCTTTTTTTAAAAAGTCAGATGATTCAGATATAAAACCTTATTCGTTGCCAATCTTTTGAATGAGTTATAACAGCGCCAGGACTTCGGTTGCGTTGGTATCCGGCTTGACTTTGGGCATGATTTTAACGATTTTTCCCTGTTTGTCGATGAGGAAAGTTGTGCGGACAACGCCCATGCTTGTCTTTCCGTACAGTTTTTTCTCCTGCCATACGCCGTACGCCTGGATCGCCTGCAATTCGGGATCGGACAGCAGGACAAAGGGAAGACTATACTTTTCTGCAAATTTTACGTGTGAAGAAACGCTGTCTTTGCTAATTCCGACAACGACGGCGTTTTTCTTCTCAAATTCGCCGTAAGCTGCCGCAAAAGCACACGCTTGACGCGTACATCCGGGCGTACTGTCTTTGGGATAGAAGTAGAGAACTACTTTTTTGCCCAAAAAATCGGAAAGGGAAACTAATTTTCCGTCTTTATCTGCAAGGGTAAATTCAGGTGCTTGCATTCCTTCTTGTAACATAATTGATTTCTCCGTTTCAAAATGAAAAATGCTTTTATTTATTATATCAGACTTCAGGGATAAATGCAAGATTTCAGTAAAAATAGCTGTTTTGCAACTATGTTTTATGGTTCAAGGCGTGGGGGTAGGTGTCAGATTTTTTTGATGATTCGCAATAAAAATTTTTAAATATGACTATATTTGTCAAGATTAGTATGATATAATAAAAGAAAGGAGTAAACTATGAAATATTTATTGGCGATCTTATTGGGAATTATCAGTGCTTTTTTTGATGTGTTCGGAAAGAAATAATCGAAAAGAGCAGAATATCAAGATGTGTGTACTTTTAATTCTTAAGGTAACTGTTTATGGGGAAAAAGCTCTTTGGGACTTGTAGTTTACTTTTAATGACCTTTAATATTATGTAAAAAAGCTTTGCCGATCTTTATGCGGCAAGGCTTTTTTACTATGGTACTCAAACGGCACATCACAGGGCAAAACATAGCTATGTATCTCCTTATCATTTTTCATTCTCCCTTCTGCGCCGACCGTGCGCACATAGTAAAACCGCCGAAAGCCAATATCCTTGATAAGCCTATCCAATCGGAACATAAAAACCGACAATTTGCGGCTTGTATTCACACCGCGCTTTTTCAACCGCGCCACGATAAAACCGTACAGCCATTTCAAAAAACGGGGCGGTATGATCGCAACCTGCTCCACAAGGTAATCCGTCACGTTAAACACGGAACGCGCACCCTTGAATACTTCCGTGCCGCGCTGATCGTTCAAAATCATGTGTCCTTCGTCGTACTGCCGAAACATCGACAGATAATTATTGATGTCGTTCACGTTCAAAGCGTCTTTGAAACCATTATTCGTGCGCATGGTGTTCGGTAAAAGCTCCGCCATTTCGTCACACAACTTGACATTGTACTCCGCGAAACGCCGTTTCTGCTGAAAATGCGCAAGTTTGAGCGGTATCGGCTCTTTGCCTTGAAATCTGAACTTGATATTTGAATACACGCACGGGATATATCCGTTCGTGTTATAAAACACAATGCTATCATATACCGCTTTGTACGCAATCCAAATATTTGAAATACCCCGCTCGTACTCATAGCGATATTTCGCGGCAAAAGGCATGTGCAAAAGGTATTGCGCGACAAGCTCCTCCCACAACAGGAGCGACTGATATTGACCGCTACTTTTGTAGACAAGAAGGAGCGCACATTTCCTTCTAATAGTTGGCTATCATATGTATCATAAATATCTGCCAATATGCTACCCGGAATTATACAAAGATAACTACGATAATCTTCATTGTTAGCGTTACTAGCTTCTAAGCATGGAATACCCTTCCCGTTTGTATACGCCTTAAAATCTATACCAATGGCTTGTCTACCAAGGTCAGAAGAGCAAACTCTATATATACGATCTATATCCCAAATTTGGCATTCCGCCGGTATTCCGTTAATAGTCCTGGATTCCATCTCGCTAATTCTATTACTCATGAACCCATCAGTAATCATTATTAAGCGAAACTTTCTAATCCTATCTTTATGAAATCTAAGTTGTTCCACCAAATCAGCAGCCGGAGTGCTCGGCTCAACTTCTCTGTACAATTTACTGCCATACGACTCCTCAATAAAATGCACCAAAAAATCAAGTTGCTGATTTGCGTATGTTCTTGTAATAGTTTCTCTCTCATCATCTCCCGTATAATCAGCTATCGCCGGGAAGTTTGATGTATATGCTTATCATATAAAATTATGAGGAACGAAAGGACAATACTCAGTAAGGTAATTACGTTTTCTAATATTGGAGTTCATACACCAAAAAACGGGAGGCGCATCGGAAATTCGATGCGCCTCCCGTTTTTTAATTTTTTACATCTGTTTATAGTGAACAGGGTTATCACTCCTCTGTCAGAGGTAAATTGTCTTTTTGAAAAAGTGCCGCTTTTGCCTATTTTTAGCCCAATAACCGCCGTTTTTGCATTTTTTCAGAAATCTTTTCCCCATTCTTCCACACTTTGGTTTCCCAAAACAAAAATATATTGAAATAACCTTCCGTAGGATATTCGAAGGAGGGTTAAGCTATATTTATTTACTTTAACATTCTTTTATTAAGAACCTGAAGGTTTAAAAAGCTTTTCAAATAAAATTCTATTGCGCTGAGAAGCGTTCGTGTAAAGTTTATTATACGATAAAATCTCAATATACAAAAATGGTGAAAATGGACAGAAAGTTTTATAATCTGGAACGCAGGGAAAAAGATCACAATGTCAGACATCTGAAACCGTCACCCCATCGACACGTCTTTCGCCCCAAAATACCGGAAGATCTGCCTGACAGAAAAATGGATGAAAGCCTGCGCTCATACGAGGGAAGTACCGACCTGAAAAGGTTACTCTCTCAGTTTGAAGGCGTTGAAAAAACCATCTTCCGCATGTATTATTTGGAAAGAAAGAATCAGGAGATAACCGCAAAATTTTTAGGCAATACGCAGAGCTATGTCTCCAAACATTTGCAGAAAATAAAGAAAGTCATTGAGCTTTCCAACTTAAGACAGGAAGATCAAAGCAAGCGCGAAGCGTATGCCGAACAGCAATGGGAAAAGTTCCTCGAACAATACCGCACAGACGATGATGAGGATATCCTCTTTGATATGTTCCGCTGTATCTGCGGACCTGATCTGCAAGAGGTGTTTCTCGAATGGTTTTACAGCTATCGTGAGTACAGCAAATTCTGTCTGCAATATCTCATCCTGCGCCCCTTTGAGCACTGTACGGATGACGAATTCGACAGACGATTGTCTGCCCTTGTCGAATGGCAGCAACTGACTTTTTGCTTGCAGTTTGCGGAGCACATCGACGAAATGCAATGGCTGTATATCGCGCTCTGCGAGAAGATGAACACGCGGCAAAAGGAATTGAAAACACCACCTTCGCATCCCGATGAAAAGAAAATACAGCGGGAAGCCGAAAAGACAGCGCGGCGCTTGGGACTTACTGTAGAGGAGTATATCGAAGGAAGATTTCTCCCCAAAATATATGAACGATTGGAAAAGCGGTATACCGATTTTCGACGCAAATATAAAAACGTAGTAGTTGTCGATGAAAACGATCCCCGCCCGATTCAAGAGCAGATTAAAGAGATTTTCGGAGACGGTCCCGAACCAAAATTCCGCAATCCGGAGTTTGATAAAAAATAAGTAAGGCGCGTAGCCAATCAAATCTATACCCTTAAAATTCATTAAAACATATTGACTTTCATAAGTTTTTGTATATAATATAATTATAAGAAGAATTTGTGAACCGCAGAAAATCTGCTCCGCCTGCCGATTAAGTTCGATGAGGAGTTAGCAGTCCCTCCACAAATTACTTCTTTGCAAGAAGACTGAACGACGACAGAAATTATGCACCGCACTTGCTGTCGCTTGTAATGGGAGGAACCGTGCGGCTCCCCGTTCAGTCCCATTATATTTTTGAAAAAGACTGATACGAATGGCAGAAAACCGCGCTCGCCTGCCGCACCGATTTCGGCGCGATGGAGGGAAATGCGCGTTCTCCCGTATCAGTCTTTTTATTGTTTTCTGTAGACAAAGTAAACACGACTGTAAGTATTTGGCAAACGGGCAAACATTCAAATTGACCGTACAGGAAGTTGTATAAGAAAAATGCCCGACTGCGGAGATATCCGCAGTCGGGCGTAGAAAAACCTTGTATATTTTACTCAAAAAAATTTTTTGTGAAATTTTCGGCAAAATGGAATATTTTTTGCCTTCTATCCGCTTGATATATGCAGGGGCATGTCTGCCCGAATTAAAATAGAGAAAAGTCGAAGGGGCGCGCGGTCGAATAGGTCGCGCGCCTCGGCATTTTGCCAAATACTTATAAGGAGGGAAACAGCAATCAAGTTTTACACGAAAAAACCGACATGGTATGTCTACCCCGACGAGGATGAACAGGACAAGCCGCGGGACAAACACGCTACTATTTCGGTCATCAAACACAGAGAAAAGGATTTTTGTACTGTGGATGGATACCTTTCAGACTGCAAACAGCGGTTTCGGGTAACTTATCTCAAACGCATGAACGCCTCAGCCAAACAGGCGTGGCAAAGCGTGATGAAAAGTACCAACGCGCAACTTTATCCACGCGGAAAGAACACGGTGCTGGAATGTCTGCAATTCGGCGGAAACAGCGAGTTTTGGAGCGGCTTTGCGTCCGAACAGGACATTTTCCGCTACTTTGCAGAGTGTTACGCTTATGCGGTGCAGACGATCGGATTTTTGAAGACGGATGAGAACATCATCTGTGCGGTCATCGTAACAGAGCCAAACCGCCGCAACCTGTTCGTGTACTATCTGCCGATCACGGAGACTTGGACAAGCAAAGTTATCGGCAAGGACAAGAGTGCGCGCGGCAACAAACTGCAATTGCGGGACGAGCTGGATGAGCCGCTTTACACTTTGCATACAGACATCGATGCGCCGCGGCTTTCGAGCACGGAATTCTGGAAAAAGCGCGGCGGGATGACATCCTTTTCGGACTTGCAGGAAGATTTCTTTCAGAAGCTCTCTTCCTGCTATGGGGCGGAGCGAGGAGAAAGTAAGTCGTATCTGAAAAACACAAATGCCGAACAGGCAAGACGTTTTCAGCGAATGGACGGAGATCTATACGACGAACCGCCGCCCTATGACGATGTACCGTTTTGATCTTGAACAAATTTCAAAATTATTCGTCAGGGCCTTGACATTTTTGTCGGGGCCGTTATAATCGTATTAACTTTCGTATAACAAACCCGCGGACGGAGAATGACGAACAGCTCTTTTCGTTCGCAAGAAATAATTTACAAGGAGGAAAACGCAATGGAAAGAGAACATAGTATTCAGAGCAATAAGAGCAGCGAATAACTTGCTCGAATAAGATTCCATGACGGAAAAAGAACTTTCACATTTAACTAAGTTGATCAAAGAGGTCTCCCTATCTCCCGATGCGGATGAAAAGATCGCGCTCATCTTGAAGATGGCAAGTGAGAGTATCACGGATGATAAGATCAAAGGCCTCGTAGACAAAGACGACAAACGAAAAGTAAAGTCGGGCATTTTGAAATTTTCCAAAAAGGAGATAGACAAAATGCCGACATCATTGAAAAACCTGTTTGCCCATAACGACATGATTGTGAGGTATCGCTATTACAAAGGGCTGTTTCAAGCCCGTTACCGCAAGAACGGCATGAATATCGAAGTTGCATCGACGGACTTCAACACGATGAAGCGAAAATTCATTGCCAAACTTTGCGAAGGACAGGGCGATACCGTACAGTCCAAGCAGAGCAAGAGCACGGTTAAGTTCGCAGATTGCGCCCAAGCGTGGTTAAAGCTCAAAGAGCGCACGACCAAGCCGTCCACCTACAAGGAGTATCTTCGCTCGTACAACGTCAATTTACAGCCCGTATTCGGCGATTACAGACTTTGTGAGATCACGCGAAGCATGGTGCAAGATTATCTGTTCTCGTTTATCGACAAGGGCAATCACCGCACCGCTGAAAAGCTTAAACTACAGCTCAAATGCATCTTCGACCTTGCGGCAGAGGACTATAAAATACCATCGCCGATGAACAAGATTGTGTTGCCGTACCGCCAGACCAAAAAAGGAAGAGCATTCACCTATGAAGAAGAACGCAAACTTGTGGATTTCTGCACGCAAAAGCAAGACAATGCGGCAAGTTCCGCACTGCTTGTTCTGCTCTATTTCGGGTTGAGGCAGAGCGAGCTTGCAAGCCTTCAGGTGGTAGAAGGCAAGTATCTGGAATGCGAGACGAGCAAAGAGCGGCTAGGCAAAGACGTCGTGGTAAGGCGGATCCCATTCACGCCCGTGTTCCGGCGCGTGGAAAAGTTCGTGGACTTTGCGAAAGCCAAGGCGACCAATCCGCGGACGATAGCAACGACGTTGAAGCGGATGTTCCCCGAACACCATCCGCACGAACTACGCTATACCTACATTACCCGGGTAAAGGAAGCCGGCGTCAACCAAGAGCTGGTGATGCTGTGGGACGGGCATAGTTTTGACAAGGACGTGAAGACCTCGGCTGTGGACAGAGGCTATACGACCTATTCGGAAGAGTATATCTTGTCCGAGGCAAATAAGGTAGACTACACATTTTAGCAACAAAAATGGGAAGTAACTGAAGGCAAAACTTCCCAAATTTACTTCCCAAAAACTTCCCAAAATCAAAAAAAAAGGCACTTTTTAGCGTTTTTTTCGCTAAAAAGTGCCGAAATTTGGCTGACCACTTTGTGGCCCTTTCGAACTTTCCAACTCGTCAAGTGAAATTTCTTCATCCTTGCCGTTTATATTATAGATGATTTTTATATGGTCATCGTACAGATAAATTCTGTCGATGAATGTATCGATCAGTTTGGCTTTGCCTTCCTTGGTAGTCGTGTCGATCTTGCGGAAGTTATAAAGAGCCATTCTGAACTGGTCTTTGGTGAATAGCGGCCGCTCCGCCTGTTCTTTTTTTATTTCATCTTCCAACGCTCGTTTATTTTCCTCAAGCTCGTTGAGCCTCTGGAGAAGAGCATCCGAAGCCACACCTTTTTGAATTGCCGTTACGATGTTGTCTATCTCTTTTGTTCTTTCGGCGAGTTGACTCTCCAGCCTTGACAGAAGAGTGTTTTCCTCGTACTGCAGGTTATAGAGCAGATCTGCTAAGCGTTCGATGATTTCATCCTTCTTCAAGAACTCCATTGTCTTGGCAACGACAAAATCTTCGATCTTATCCTTTTCAACCTTCTTTTTGTCGCACTCATGTTTTCTGGTGCGATTGCAGATATAGTAGCGATAGACATTGCCGTTCTGGCTTGTGCCTGAATAAGCCGTCATCAATGCACCGCATTTACCACAATAAAGGTGAGTGGTAAGAAGATAATCATTGCCATCATTATGAGCGGCAGGGGCAATAGAATTCTTTTTAAGGGTTTCCTGTACTTTCTCGAATGTAGCTGTCGAAATGATTGCGGGAACGCCATTCTCTATGAAAACGCCGGAATGGTTGTATTCGCCTATATAAGTGCGGCTGCCAAGTATATAGAGTACAGTCGTGTAGCCGATAGGCTTTCCGTTAGCGCGGCATACGTGCTTTTCTTTGAGATAGGCATACACCTCTTTGGCGGTTTTGCCGTCTGCATACATCTCAAACATTAGCCTTACGATGGGTGCGCTTTCTTCATCGATTGCCAGTCTATGGTCAACAACCTTATAGCCGAAAGGAACCGCTCCCCCATTCCACTTACCCTTGAGCGCATTTTCTCGAAAACCTCGTTTGACATTCTGGGAGAGGTTGGCAGAGTAGTATTCCGCCATACCCTCTATCATAGATTCAAGAATAATACCTTCGGGTCCGTCTGAAATATTTTCCTTGACAGAAATAAGCCTGACCCCGTTTTTGCGAAGAGTATATCGATAGAAAGCAGAATCATAGCGGTTACGGGCAAACCTGTCCAACTTCCAGACAAGGACAACGTCAAATAGCTTTTTAGAGCTATCAGAAACCATGCGCTGAAAGTCGGGGCGGTCATCCGTCTTTGCTGAGAAAGCGCGGTCTATGTACTCGCCGACAATATCTATTCCGTTGTATTCAGCATAAGCTCTGCAATCTCGGATCTGACCTTCGATACTCTCTTCGCGCTGGTTGTCGCTCGAATAACGGGCGTAAATTACGGCTTTCATTATATTTCCTCTTATATCTTAAACTGATCATCCAATTCGTTTACAAACATCGGAATTGTCAATCTACTATCATCGTTCAATTTAAGTTGCTCATATCGTTTCATTTCTTCTACATCGACACAAAGAGCTATACATATTATAGCCTCTCTAACTAGTTTCATCAATTCAAGCGTAAGTTCGGATAACTCTTGTTCCGTAATATACAAAGCGACCTCATCATCGGCATGCAAAAGTGCTTCGTTGGGAAACATCGTAACTATGGTATATTTATGCTCTAAGAAATTTCTTATCTCTTTTAATTTTCTTAATTTTGGACTGGCATAACGATCTTCGCTCTTTTCAAACTCAAGTTGAATCCATTGTATTGATGAAAGAGCAAAATTGCCACTGGTATCTAAAGTTCGCTTATATTCGTAACCGTTTTTGCCAAACTTTTTGGACTGCCATATGCTCTTGAAATCAACATGTTTCGGTTTTATTCCTAAGTCAAAATATACATTTAAGAAATAAGCTACTTTATCTAATATTCCGTACAATGTTTTGAATGAGGTTTTCAACTTTTCTACGCGTAACGAAAATTGCGCATATTCTAATGTATCGATTATAGCCGTCTTTTTATCAGAAAAATGAGGCTTGTTACTCAAATCAAGGGTTTCATAATAAGTATATCGCGCTGAAATATACTCCTGCTTCAGCTGATTGAACATCCC
>CASFBD010000024.1 GCA_949292885.1 uncultured Bacillota bacterium | reverse complement strand
CCCTAATATCTATTTCATATTTATCGGCATACTTTTTTTCTAGAATTTCGCTTAAAAGAAGGTATTCGTTTTCATACGGAAAGTACATCTCTATAAAAGAGGGCACGTTCTCAATCAATATATAATCGAAATCACAACGGTCAATAATATCTAGGGCATGAAGAATAAGATAGTTACGCTTATCTTTTTCATAATGAATTTGCTTTTTATTCTTACCCAAAGTACTCAATCCTTGACAAGGTGGAGTTGCTATAAGCATTTTAACTTCATTGTTCTTAACAATGGAGACCATGCGATCCTTAGTTTCGTCCAGCGTAATATCTCCGCAATACATCTCTGTATTTGGATAAAAATGTCTGTAACACTCCGCGCGTTTAGGAATAATTTCGTTGGCCGCTATCACTTCTACGTTTGTTTTATTTAAAAGAAGTTCTCCTATCCCCGCGCTTGAAAAAAGGCTTATCGCTTTTATTTTATTTGTGGTTTCCATATTCTTTTTACCTATCATTCCTACTATCTCTTTAAGCATAAGCGGCGGTATCGATTCTCCAATACATTGCCTTATAAGTAGTTCCGGAGTATCATCAGGAATATTCCAATTTTTTGGAAGAGAATCCAGTATCATTAATTCTAACGGAGTAAGAACGCGCGCATCTGAATAAGTGCCGTCAGATAATTCTCTCCCTGGATGCACGTTTCTTTGCGAAGCTATGCAATCGTTTCGTATTGTTATTGTAGGAGCTGGCGCATCCCATCTTATGCGCCTATACGACGATTCATATCCTTTAATTCTGGTTCCGTCTTTCTTTTGTGGATAATAAACCTCATTCCAAAAAGCAGTCTTTCCTGTTGGCGTATGTTTCATCCATAAAATATTCTCTTCTGAATGAGGACGAGCGAAATGCCATTTTAAGTTTGATTTTTCTCCAGCTTCCAACGAAGGCAAATACCCGATCGCTTCTTCCACCGTGACCTTTTTATCTTTAGGCTTTGCCCAATCCCAAATCAATCCTCGTTTATACATCTTAATTATAGCGCGAAGACGAGTTTGAGGAACGCCATAGTCGGCAGAGTCTACAACTTTACTTTCAATATTATAATCACCACCAAATTCAAGCTGTAAAATTTCTATTACAGTTCTCATTGAGCCTTTATAATTTAAAAAAAGCTTAAGCAATGTAGGCACGTTCTCAATTATGACATAATCAGGACATTTGCGTTGAATAGCTTTTATAACATATGTTATTAGATAATTGCGTTCGTCAGATTCCAACTGAGTTTGATTTCTATTTTTTCCCGCAACACTCATTCCCTGACAAGGCGGAGATGCAAGAATAAAGTCTAACTTTTCAGGCGACGAGCGCATAATTTCTTCAAAAACGAACGAATTAGTTATATCTCCGCAAATCATCTTACAGTCAGGATAAATAGCTTGATATAAATCGGCCCGTTGTTTTATTAATTCGTTAGCAACGACAATGTCGACCCCTACTTCCTTAAAGTAAGTTTCACCAATGCCTGCGCTAGAAAACAAAGAGATACCTTTTAATCTTTTATTATTCATAAATTACATCCATCACATCGCCGATATTACATTTTAAAGCTAAACAGATCTTTATCATGACATCCATAGACACAGGCTCGTCATTATTTAATTTAGTCATTGTAGTGGAACCCACGCCTGTTATTTCTTTCAATTCGCTTTTTTTCATCTTTAAATCTATAAGCCGTTTCCAAAGTTTACTATAACTTATCATTTAACACATCCTAACTTTTCATAACATATATAGTATATACTAAAAATGCCGACATTTCAACTGTTTTTACCGATATATCGGTAAAATTATTACAAACATTTGTTCTTCAAATGATTGACAATTGCAGCTTTATATGATACAATGCAAGAGTACAGGCAGATATGTTGCCTGTGCTCTTTTGTCGTACCTTAGAGTGCGGATATTCTTCTCTGTGAGGAAGTTTAGCGCAGATATGACTGCGCCGCAGAGCGCAATGCTCTGTAAGGATTTCAGCGCGAAACGCGCTGCACCCGAGCCGTCTGAAAGACGCGCCATAATGCGGTTTTGTGAGCATATAATTTTTTGCTTAAACTCCGTTAAATGGCTGTCTTTCTCCGAGCGAAGACAGGCTTATTTTGTGTTACAGTTTTTTACGAAATAAGTCGTTACCTCATTCGTTCGGAAAAGATGTGCGATGAAAGGCTTTTATTGTTGTACGATTTTTTAGAGAACAAGCCTAAAATATCTCGCATTTTTGGACGAGCCTTGATGGGCTTTTTGAGCGTACAAATTTTCAGATAACCGAGGCGTAAACAAAAGCAAACAAACCGAAAATTACATAGAATGGCTAACCACCATAGAGCTTACAGCTAAACAAGGTTTTAAGTCGGTGATCGCGTTACAAGCATCAGCGACTTTTTTGCGTTCTTTTTTAGGCTATCGAACCCATGATTTTACTTGTGGGTAAAGATAAAGAATCAACAGATCAGGAGGTAAAAAATGAACAAGCAAACGACAATCAGACCGCCTTAAATCAGGCAAGCAAACGGAAATTACAGGACAATCAAAAGTCTGATTTCGTCAAACAAAATCCACTTCAGTATCAGGAAAAAGATTTGCTGCGCAAAGATTTTTTCTGAAGAGGAGAAACAACGAAGCAAAGCTTGCTTTTGGATTTATCCGAAAGCATTTGAGCGGAGTTTGTTTCGACGAAGTATAGCTCACTATACTTCGCAAGCGAAGTTCCGTTCGCTCTGCCGAGGGCTTTATAACAAAAATAACGGGAGGTAAAATTATAAGCTACTTAGTTTGTCACATGGAAAAATATCACAAGACGGACATTGCGCCCGTCGAACAGGAGAACGAGCGAGATGAGAGCTATCCTGCCAACAATCCTCAGATAGACTGCACCCGCACTCGGAACAACTACAACGTCATTAAGCGACAATGTTCCTACACGCAGCACATCAACAAAAGGATAGCGGGACTTGACTTACCTACGAAAGTACGCAAGGACGCCGTTTTAATGTGTTCATTTGTCGTTGGCTCGGACAGAGAGTTTTTCAAAAATCTATCGGAACGGGAACAGGAAAAATTTTTTGCAGACTGCACTCGCTTTTTTTCGAACAGATACGGCGAAGAAAATATTATTTCCGCCGTAGTCCACATGGACGAAACCACACCGCACCTGCACCTGAATTTAATCCCGATTGCTGACGGCAGGCTCTGCGCCAAGCAACTGTTTGACCGCAAGGCGCTGCAAACCTTGCAGACAGACTTTCATTCTGTTGTGGGCAAGAAATGGAACTTGCAACGCGGCAAGGAAGGCAGCACTGCCAAGCACCTTGATACAATGTCATACAAGGTCAAAAAAATGAAAGACGAAGCCGTGGCTGCCGTATTGCAGGCATCCGAGGCAGAAAGGCGAAAAGAAGCCGCAGAGCAAAGCCAAGCTCACGCGGAACAAGTCGCGCATGAGCTTGAAGAAAAGCGTGAGCAATTACAACGTGAAATTGCTCCTCTCCAAGCCGCAGCGGACGTCGCGCAAGAATACAACTCAGGAAAACGTAAGCCGAACAAGAGAGACGTACCAGCACTTGCCGCTGACAACGCACGGCTCAGACAAGAGCTTGAATACAGCATTAAAGACCAGCACGATGTCTTTCAGCTCTATCAAAAGACAGAACGAGAACGACAGTCGCTTCAAGAGGACGCCAAAACCTTGAGAGAGCTACGTGAGCAAGCGCCGGATAAACTTCGGGAATCATTGGCAACCGCCGAGCAACGAAAGTCGGCAAAACGCTCTACTCCCTTCAAAGGTTCGGGAACTGGATGGAGCAAATAAAACTGAATAAGCGCTAATAAGGAGGAAAACGTATCGAACAGAATACATAACTACGGGGGATGGCGAGAAAGAAACTAATTCAAACTGACTTTGATATTCCTGATTACCAAATAGAATCGCTTGCGAGAGTTCTGTTACCACAAATCAGGGAGTATCTTCTGTCCGAACAAGGGCAAAAGGACTATGCCGAATGGTCGGCAAGTCGACAACTGAATACAAAACTTAATAATAATTTATCCCTTTAAAAAGTATAGGGAACGCCGCCATAAGTTGCGGCGAGAGGAAACCGCTGAAAGTTGCGGTATATAAGTTAGTAAAAATCTAAATGATCGAGTTGCGCCGTAGAAGAAAAAGACTATGATGATAAAAACGGCGAGGCGGGCAGAGCGAATTTCGCTCTGCCCGCTATTTTTATGTTCGGAATTCTTTAAATTCCTCAATATAGCAAAATAGCCCGAACATTCTTTTTATGGTAAAGAAGTTCAAGCTATTATGACTTGGTGCGGATGACAGGACTTGAACCTGCAAGGTTGCCCACCGGATTCTAAGTCCGGCGCGTCTGCCAGTTTCGCCACATCCGCATGAGACGATTATACTATATTTTCGCAAAAAAAGCAATTATACTCCCTTACTATATATAAAAAGGCGGCAAAAAAGCCGCCTTTTTTCAGTCACAGCAACGGTTGTTTTCGATACAGCGGCAGCACAGCGCGTACTGTCTGCAATAATAGCACCAGTCCCCGCACATACAATCACCGCCATGGCGGCCAAATCCGCTGCAGCAGCGGTTAACGCAGCAACCGCAGTCGGAATTTCTCTGCTCTCGCTGTCCCTCGTAGCAGCCGCAACGGGCGTTCGCGGCATACCCGCCGCAGCAATCCCCCGCACGCGATTCCTGTTCGCGGCAGCAACCGCAACGCTTCTCTTCACGGCATTCACCGCAGCCGCAATGCTTGCGGCGATTGCAGTTCCCGCCATACAAAATAGAATACAGTAAACAACACATATCCTTTTGCCCCTTGTAGAAATAGGAGTTACCTCCACTTCTATCATATGCGCCAAAGGGCAAATATGTTTTACACAATCAGCTTTTCTGTGTTTCTTCCGTACCGCATTTCCCCGCACCGCTTTTCCGCGTCAAGAGCAAAACCGCAAACGCAAGGACAGGGAAAACCAATCCGAATGCGATGCCGACAGAAAGGTCTCCGCCAAAAGCGTCTGCCAGCGCACCGACAGCGGAAGGCCCCGCCGTGCATCCGACATCCCCCGCCAACGCCAGCAACGCAAACAGGGCTGTTCCGCCCCGCGGCATTTTTTCGGACACAAAAGAAAATGTTCCCGGCCACAAAATGCCGACAAAAAAGCCTACGACGCCGCAACCAACCAATCCCAGCCAGGGAGCAGAAGAAGGCGCGAAAGCGCACATACAGTATCCCACCGCACAGCCCGCCGCCGCGATCATCAACGCCGTACGGATATGTATTTTTTCCGAAAACAGGGAGTATAAAACCCTGGAAAGCCCCATAAACACCGCAAACATACACGGCCCGAGCAGATCCCCCATCGTCTTTGAAACGCGAAGCCCGGATTCCGCAAAGGCAGACGCCCACTGCGCAACGGAAAGTTCCGCCGCCCCTGCACAGAACATAAGCACCACACACAGCCAGAAAATACGCGAGCGGAGAAGTTCGGAAGTACTGGCAGCCTGCCCCTCCTTCACCAAAGGGAACAGCGGTATAAAAAACGCCAGACAGGCGTTCAGGAGCGGAATGATTGCCCAGATACAAGCAAGAATTGCCCAATTCTGTATGCCGAACGCAACAAAAAACAGGGTGGACAGCGCAACGACGATCACCTGTCCCCAACTGTAAAAGGAATGCAACAAACTCATTGCTGCCTTTTTATTGCTCGTGGGGCAGGATTCCACAATGGGGCTGACAAGCACTTCGATCAACCCTCCGCCGACGGCATAGACAGCGGATGCGATAAACAACCCTGCGGCAGGTACGGGAAGCACCTCCGGAAGAACAGCAAGCAAAATCAGACCGACAGACGCAAAACAGTGCGCCGCTATCAGACACGGACGGTACCCTATTTTATCCACGAGCCTGGAAGCAAGCAGATCCACGATCAGCTGCACGCCGAAATTGACCGTGATCATCGTGCCGATCAGCGTGAGCGAGATCCCATACTCCCGATTAAAGGTCAAAAAGAGCAGCGGAGCAAAATTTGCAATGATCGCCTGTGTGATATACCCTACATAACAGACAAAGACCGTTGAACGCACACCGAGATGTTTCATATTACCTATTGCCGCAAAAATGTGGGTACGTCCTCCTATTTTGTTGACGGATCGCGCAATTGTTTGTAGAGTTGCCTGTACTCCATTTCCCCGTATCCGAGACTTTTATAGAGAGAAATGGCGCGCACGTTTTCCTCCTCCGTTTCCAAACGAATGCGGGCAAAATGATTTTCCTCTGCATACTTTTCCAGAAAAGCAAAGAACTCCTTACCCAGCCCGTGCGAGCGGAATTGCGGCAAGACAAACAGCTCTTCCAGCCACAAGACCATCCCCCCTGCCTCACGCGAATACGTTTTTGCAAGAAGAGCATACCCGGCGCACTCTCCTTCCCGCTCAAGCAGATAGCCCAGAGCATACTCGTCCGAACGCATCAATGTACAAAACGTTTCCTCGTGGAAAGAGGCTGGAACGGGATGCAGAACTGCCGGCGAAGAATAAAACATTTCAGACATAGACAAAAAAACGTCCCTGTCCTTTTGCGTAATTTTCCGTATCATGATCAAACTCCGTTAAAAAATCCAAAACAGTATATCATAAAAATGCGTGACTGTCAATCACTGTTTCTGCAAAAAACTCATCTGCCGCGTTTTTCCACCATTTTGACAAGCAGCGGTGCGCACTCCGAGAAAAATATCTGATAACTTTTGCAAAAACGGTTTAGAGAAGGCACTCCCTGCACAAACGGTTCCCTGTAACGGCAGCACCCGCCGCGGCAAAGAGAAAACCACCGACAGCTTTTACACTCCTCCGAAACGGGATACGAACGGGAAACAAAAGAACGAAACACATCGCTCCGCGCAATCTCGAAAAGGCTGTTCCGGTTGACATTGCCGCCGCAGAATTCGTCCGTTACGTAAAAATCGCAGGGATACACGTCACCGTTCCCCTCAACGGTGAAATATGCCGAACACCTGCCGTTCATGCCGCAATGTTCCGCAGGATACCCCGCCATCAGCGACAGATAATTGTCGAAATTACGCACACTGAGAAACTTATTTTTCAGAAAGCAGGAATAATATTTCCCGAAACACGTGACAAGAAATCCGCCGTATTCTTCGGCAGAAAGTGACCACTCCCCGCCGTTGCCGTCCAATCCGTCAAGACAGGGAATGAATTGCAGATAGGAAAATCCACCGTTGATGAAAAAGTTCATTACCCTGTTTGCGTTGCGAGCCGCATCCCTCGTCACCACACTGAGGACGTTGAATTCCGCTCCGCTGCGACGCAAATGCGTAACCGCCTGCATCGTGCGTGCATATGTTCCGACCCCGTCAGTCCCGCGGCGATACAGATCGTGAATGTCCTTCGGCCCGTCCAGAGAAATACCGACAAGAAAGCCGTTTTCCGCAAAAAAATCCGCCCACTCGCTGTCGATCATAAATCCGTTTGTCTGAACAGACTGAAACACCCGCACGCCGCTCTTAGCATATTTGCGACAGAGCTGCACATGGCGACGAAAAAAATCCAGCCCCGCAAGCGTGGGCTCTCCCCCCTGAAAAGCAAAGGAAACGCTCCCTTCCGCAGCTTCCATGGCGCGGCGCACCACGCTCTCCTGCGTGCACGCATCCATGATCCCCTTATTGCAGACACTCCTGTGATGCGAAACGTCCGCATAAAAGCAATACCCGCAGCGCATATTGCAGGAAGAAGAAGCAGGTTTTATCAGCATACTTACCGGCGGCATACAATTTCCTCCGCATACTTCAATAAATGTATTTTACCGCAGAAATGACGGGAAGTCAACCGTCCGCTCGGCAACTCCTTTGTACCATAGCCGCAGTTCTTTTCTGTCGTTTATTTTCCTGAAAAGAACGGGCAAAAAATTTTGCCCGTTCTTTTATATTCTTTTTCAGCTATTCCGCCTTTTTGCGCTCCGGTGCGTCAGTCCGTAAATCTTTCGATCTCACCGATATAACCGAGCAACGCACGGAAACCGCCGACGGTTTTGACTTTCCCTGCCAAAACAGACATTTCCGCAAAAGCTTTTATAACTCTCCGCGTACGGACAGCAAAAGCAATACACCCGCTCCGATGAGTATCAGGCAGACACCCGGCAACTCAGAAAGCGCGTATCCGTCCATAGTTTCGTCCCCGTCCGCTATTTTGCAAACTCAGTCCGCATCCACGGAAATGAACGCAAACTTTGTAACATCAAAAAGCCCCTTGTCGGAAAGTTTGATTGCAGGAATAACGAGAAGTCCGAGGAACGAAAGACTCATAAAGGCTTCCACTTTCCGCGAAATTCCCATGCCGTATGCCTTCTCAAGCAAAGCCTCCGACTGCGCAATATATTCGTCTGCAGGGAGCGAGCTCATCAATCCGGCAATATCGAGGGACAAAGACTGTACTTCATCTCCCTTAACCACTGCCATACCGCCGCCGATGCGCCGCAATTCTGCAACGACCGCCGCCATGTCCGCATTGTTGTCGCCCAATACGATGATGTTGTGCGAATCGTGCGCAATCGTCAGGCCGATGGCGCCCCCGCGCAAACCGTACCCTTCCAAAAGTCCCAACCCGATGTTGCCCGTGCCGTGATGACGCTCCACAACAGCCATTTTAAGCAGATCGGTACCTTGCAGACAAACATCTCCATTCTCACTCTTCACCTCACGCACAACGCGTTCGGTCACGACGTTGTCGGGAAGCAGACGCAGAACATTTGCCTTTTTGCCTTTGAGTTTAAGCCGGAAATCGTCCGCCTTCACTTCCCCCACGTGCACGGTATTTTTTACCGCGTCGGGCAGGAAGTTCTGCGTTTCAAAGAGTGCTTTGCCCGACTTTGCTACCAGTTTTCCGCCCTTGAAGGTATAACTGCAACGGAAATCTTTGAGGTCGTCAAACACGGCAATGTCCGCATCGTATCCGGGCGCAATGGCACCCTTTTTATACAGGCGGTAGCACTCGGCGGAATTGAGCGTCGCAGCGATGACCGCCCACACGGGATCCATTCCAGCCGCAACGGCAACGCGCAGGGCGTTGTCCAAATGCCCCTTCGCCTTGATATCCGCCGCGTGACGATCGTCCGTGCAGAACAGGAATCGGCGCAAGTTGAAAGCATTGACCGCCTTGCAGTTGGCGGCCACGTTGCGCGTGGCAGAGCCCTCCCGCAGATGCACATACACGCCCTTGGAGACCTTTTCCAACGCCTCCTCGACAGAAGTACATTCATGATCGGTAGAAATACCCGCGCTCAGATAGCCATTCAGCCCCTTCCCGTAAGTATCGGGTGCGTGACCGTCGATCACCTTATCCGCCGCGTGCGCCGCTTCCAGTTTGCGCAGAACTTCCTTGTCTTTATAAATGACACCTGGATAGTTCATGAACTCGCCCAGACCGTGAATAAAATCTTCACGGATAAATTTTTCTGTATCTGCGCCCGTGAGAACGGCACCGCTCGTTTCAAAAGATGTGGCAGGAACGCAGGAAGGAAGCATGACCTTTGCTTCCAGCGGCGTGCGCGCACACGCCTGCGCAATATACTGTGCCCCCGCAATGCCGCAGACGTTCGTGATCTCGTGCGGATCGGCAACAACCGTCGTCGTGCCAAGCGGCAAAACCATTTTTGCAAATTCCTCAGGAAAAAGCTGAGAACTTTCGATGTGTACGTGCGCGTCGATCAGTCCGGGAACGGCGATCTTTCCCGAAATGTCGTATTCCGTTTCCCCTTCATATTCGCCGAACCCGACGATTTTGCCTCCCTCTATGGCGATGTCCGCTTTGACGATCTCGCCCGTGAACACGTTGACAAAACTCCCGTTTTTAAGTACTGTTTCCGCCTTTTTATTGCCGACGGCAGCGTCGATAAGTTTTTCCAGCATGATTTTCCTCCCGTAGAAGAATGTTTTACATTCCGATTATATCATACTTTTTAAAAAAAGAAAAGCCCGCGCCCCTGCTTTTCGCGAAGGGCGCGGGAATTTTTTTGTTTTGCCTGTATCAGTGCGTGAACAGGAAAGTGAACAGGAACACAAGGCTGAGGATCGCCGTAACGGGGCTGATATCCTTGATCTTACCCGTGCAGAGTTTGATGATCGTGTAGGACAGGAAGCCCGCCGCAATACCGTAAGAGATAGAATAGGTGAAGCTCATTACGGAAATGGTGAGGAATGCGGGAACAGCCGCTGCGGGATCTTTCCAATCGATGTTCGTAACGTTGCGCATCATAAGGACGCCGACATACATCAAAGCACCTGCCGTTGCGCAAGAAGGAACGAGCGCCGCGATGGGGCTGAGGAACATTGCGATAGCAAACAGAACGGCAACGACCAAAGAAGTGAAACCAGTTCTGCCGCCTTCCGCTACACCCGCGGAAGATTCGACAAACGTCGTAACGGTGGAAGTACCCAAAATAGCACCCGTGCAGGTTGCGATGGAGTCGCAAAGGAGCGCTTTCTGGATGTTCTTCACTTCGCCCTTTTCATCAAGCAAACCGCTCTCTTTGCCTGCAGCCTGGCAAGTTCCCATCAAAGTACCGATGGTATCAAACATATCTACCATTGCAAACGCAACGAGAGCCGCGATAAAGTCAAAGATCTGAGCACCGCCGATGTCTTTGAACCCGGCAATAAATACCTGACCGACCGCTTCTGTACCAAATTTCTCAAATGCGGAAATAGGATTTTCAAACGTAATGGCTTTAAAAACCGCTTCGCAGGATGCGGAACCCGTAGCATAACCGATACCGATAAAGATATAATAGAGAACGGCACTGCCGATAATCCCGAAAACCATTGCGCCGCGAATTTTCAGTTTGGAGAAAATCGCGATCATCAACAAAGAAATGAACGCAACCGCAGCAGCGATCATCGCAGCGCCGCTGGTCGTAAACTTCAACAAGTTGAAAGAAAGGAGCGTAACTTTTGTGGAAGTATCCAAAGCCACGATGCCAGCGTTCTGCATTCCGACAAAGGCAATGAACAGCCCGATACCTGCGGGAATAGCAATACGGATTGATTCCGGAACGGAACGAACAATGGCTTTACGAGACCCGACGATCGTAAGGATCAAGAAAAGAACGCCCGAGCAAAGAACGATAAGCAGCGCATTTGCATAGGAATACTTTCCATCCATGCCGAGGCAGATGGTGTACACAAAGAAAGCGTTCAATCCCATACCGGGAGCCTGCGCAAAGGGCAGCTTTGCCAGGAAAGCCATCAGCAATGTACCGACGATCGCCGCAAGCGCGGTAACAATGTACATTGCTCCGTAAGAAACGCCAATGATCGCACCCGTACCATACGGGTTACCAAACATATTGGCATTGACCATGAGGATGTAGACCATCGTCATAAACGTGGTCAGCCCTGCGAGCATTTCCGTCTTGAAGCTGGACTTCATCTTCGTGATACCGAAGTAATTGTCCACTTTTCCGAGGAAGCCCGTGTACTTGGTCTCTTCTACCGCTTCGCCGGCTGCTTCTGCAATCGGTTCTTCGGTATTCTGATTTTCAACCATCTGAAACCTCCAAAAAGTATAAAATATTCTACCAACCGCACCTGATGCGGCTAATACCTGATTTTTTCCCTAAAAGGGAAAAAGACAAGGCGCCTTGTCTTTTTTTACTTTTCTCTATTTTATCACAAGTTTTTAACAAACGCAAATACTTACACTCTCTTTTTTATATTTCCGAAAAAATGTCATCTGTTTTTGTTACAAACGGGTCCGATCTATAAAAAATCCCGCCTTGTTTGAAACAAGGCGGGAAAAAAGTCATTCATTATTCTGCAAAGATTTTTTCACGGAAAATCCGATGCGCGTACGGAAAGAATTGAGCACAGCAAGGAGCATCACCCCAACGTCCGCAAACACCGCAACGCCGAGCGGAATGAGATCGAACAGCCCCAGCACCATGATAACCGCTTTGACCGCAATGGAAAAGACGATGTTCTGCATCACCACCGAGCGCGTCCGCCGCGCAGCCCTCCGTGCAAAGGGAAGCAGAGAAAGATCATCGCGCATGAGCACTACTTCCGATGCCTCGATCGCCGCGTCGCTCCCCACACCGCCCATCGAAACACCGGCGTCTGACTGCATGAGCACGGGAGCATCGTTGATGCCGTCCCCCACATACATGAGTTTTCCCCGCTTTTGCAGCTGCCGTGCCGCGGCCAGCTTTTCGTCGGGAAGGAGATCTGCATATACGCCGTCTGTTCCCACTTCCCGCGCCACCGCTTCCGCGCGTTTCTTTCCGTCGCCCGTCAGCATATAACAAGCAGTGATCCCCTCCCGTTTCAATTGTTCGAGGGAGGAGCGAGCGTTTTCCTTCACCTTGTCCTCGATGACGATACACCCCAGATATTTTCCGCCCTCCGCAACGTAGACGATCGTCCCGTCATCCTCGCAATTTTGCACAGAAATTCCGCACACGTCCATCCACTTTTTGTTCCCCGCCAGGACGCGTTTGCCTTCGACAGTACACTCAATGCCATATCCTGCGTGCTCGGTGGCATCGGTTGCGATGTAACGCGTATCCTGGTCCCGAAACGCTTCCGCAAGCGGATGCGAAGATGTTTTTTCCGCCGCCGCGGCGATTTCCAGAAGATGCTGCCCATCCTCGGCATACACCTTTCCGATGACGAAATTTCCGTACGTGAGAGTGCCGGTCTTGTCGAAGGCGGCGATCTTTGCGCAAGCGAGCGCATCCAGCCCCGTAGATCCCTTGACAAGAACTCCGTGTTTTGCCGCGAACCCGATCCCGCTGAAATAGGAGAGCGGCACGGATATGACCAGCGCACACGGGCAGGAGATGACGAGAAATACGAGCGCACGTTTTACCCACGCACCGAGTTCGGCAACATAGTTTCCCGTAAAGACGGGAGCAAGGAAAGCGACGGCAAGTGCCGCAAGGCAGACAACGGGGGTATAGATCTTTGCAAACTTTGTGATAAACTGTTCGCTCTTCGCCTTCTTTTCCGCAGAATTTTCCACAAGATCGAGAATTTTTGCGACCGTACTGTCTGCGTAATCCTTTTGAGCAACCACCTCTATCACTCCGCCCGCATTGATACAGCCCGCCAGAACGGCATCTCCTTCCGCGACGTCTTTGGGCATTGCCTCGCCGCTCAGCGAACGGGTATCCAGCGATGTCCTTCCTCGAACGATCACGCCGTCCGCCGCAATCTTTTCGCCTGCGCGTACCAACAAGCGATCTCCCTTTCTGATCTCTTCGGGGGGGACCGTCTTTTCTCCTTCCGCGGTGAGCAGGGTTGCCGTCTGGCTCTTCAGCTGCATCAGCGATGCGATCGATCTGCGCGAAGCGCCGACGGCGATCGATTGCAATAATTCACCCAAGCTGTAGAGCGCCATAACTTCCGCCGCCTCCGCATACTGTCCCAACACAACGGCACCGATGCTTGCCAATGTCATCAAAAAGTTTTCGTCAAAGATCTCCCCGTGCAAAATGTTCTTTGCCGTTTCCAGCAAGATCTTCCAGCCGACAACCAGATAGGATACTCCGAACAGAACATAGCTTGCAATCTGCATCGCACTGCCTTTTCCGAACTGTTCCAGCAATATTCCTGCCGCAAGAAAGACAAAGGACAAGACAATGCACGCTATCTCCGCCCTGCGCGATGGCGCTGCTTCCTTTCTCTCGTCCGCAAGCACGCGCACCTTTTCAAACGAATTGATCTGTCCCACAGCCCTGTCGTACGCCTCCTGCGAGGAGCATTCCAGACGTATCCTCTGCCGCATGAAATCCACACGTGCGGACGTCACGCCCTGTATGTTTTTCAATCGTTCTTCCAGAGCCATTGCACACTTACCGCAATCCAGCCCCGCGATCTTGATTTCCCTGTTCATAGCATCACTCCTTCGGTTCACAGTGCAGATGTGCTTTACTCATCAAAATAATGCTGGCAATATGTTCGTCCGCAATGGAATACAGAATATTTTTTCCTTCCCTGCGCGAGCGGACGATCTTGGCATCCTTTAAAAGCCGCAGCTGATGGGATACGTTGCTCTGTAACCCCTCCACCGCGTCCGTAATGTGATAGACGCACATCTCCCCTTCCATCAACGCAAGCAGGATCTTCATGCGAGAAGGCTCGCCGATCGCCTTAAACGCCGCGCACATCCGCGCCACATCCTCCTCGTCCGGCATCGCCTTTCTGGCTCGCACCGCAAGCATCCTGTGTTCGATTGCCTCTTGTTCGTTCTCCCGTTCTGCACGTTCCGACATTTTACCCTCCGTTAAAGTTGGTTTACATTTTAACTTATATTCATATGTTAATATATTCAGGACAAAAAGTCAAGGAGATAAAGAGCAAAAAACCGCCACAGTTTTGTAGCGGTTTACACACGTTTTATACACCGAGGTATGCGATGCAAAAAAATACAGGCGATGCGATCAGTCCGAAACGCAGACAAAACGGCCGCAACGCGATAACAAAACAAGGCAAGCGCTGCGAGCGGCGCAATCAGGCCGAAAGCGCGGACAATGCGCCAATGTAAGTGCCGCGGACGACACAACCCCATGCAAGCAGTACAGCCAAAGCCCGATCTTTATGAGGGAAACACTGCGGAAAAGGATGAGGACAACACCCTGCCGTTCAGATAGGACAGGCTGCCCTGCAACGAAAAGGCCAGAGATTTTGCGACGAGGATATGCCTCTTTACATGATATTTTTTATTTAAAACCTCATCGCCGTACTTTTCGTCCCCTGCCACGGGATTGCCCAGAAATGCGAGATGGGCACGGATCTGATGCGTCTTTCCGCTGTGCAGGCGGACTTCTACGAGAGAATATTCGCCGTGATCTTCCAGCACGGTGTACTCTGTAAGAATTTTTTCCGAGCCTTTCACGGGTTCGTAAAAGATCTTTACGCGCGCGGCGCGTTCGTCTTTGACAAGATATGCCGCACAGATCGCGCTCTTGCGGCGGAAGGGATGAAAGCACAGCGCGTGATACACTTTCTCTACGCGGCGCTCGCGAAATGCGGCAAGGATCTGCTTTTCCGCTTCCGCATTCAGCGCAAAGCACATGACACCGCAAGTGTTCCTGTCCAAACGGTGCAAATACCTGGCACCACAGCTGCGGAACAGGTGTTCGGCAAGCGCTTCCGAATTGACGCCCGCAAACTTATCCACGACGAGAATATTTTCGTCGCGGTAGATCTCACGGTAAAAGACTCGCTCTTCTTCTTTGGAGGTGGTGTAATAGACAACTTCATCCCCAGCTTCGAGCGGAACGTTTTTCCCCACCTTGATGCCGTTGACGCGCACGTCCCCCGCGCGAAGCAGTCTGCCGAGGGCAAACGAGCCCTGCGGATAATGTTCATCGGTGAAATCTCTCAGATTTCCTCTTTTTTGTACGGTGAATTTTTGCATGATGTTTTCCTTTCAGCAATACTCCCGCCGCGACAGGCAAAAGCACAGCGGCGATACACGCGGCCAGTGCGCCGCCCGCAAGCAATGCATACAAAATGTACGCGGCTCCGAAGGCGGTTACCGTCTGCAAAGCGGCAATCAGTAAAGCGCGGCGCACGCCCAGCTCCTTTGCCGTTGCCGCAATGGCAGAAACGCAGGGGGAACAGGTCATGAGAAACAGCAGAAATGCCGCCGCGGAGGGCGCGCTCATCGCCTGCGCAAGGTCATTTCCGTAAAAGAGCGCCAAAGTCCCCGCCACGCTTTCCTTGGCTACCAGCCCCGAAACGGCGGCGAGCGCCACCTGCCAATGTCGGATCCCCATAGGATAGAACAGAACGCACAGCCCCCTGCAAAGCACGGCAAGAATACTGTTTTCGCTGTCCGCGCCCACATATTCCAACGCAAACGAAAAGGAGAGCGCAAACCAAAGCACCACCAGAAAGGCGGCAACCACAGTCACGATTTTTATTATAAACTGTTTAAGAGAAAATAGCAACGATTTTGCAGCCACGCGCAGACGCGGGCGCTGCAAATGCGCGATTTCCAGGATAAAAGTTTCCCCCCCGCCGCGCAGGGCGAGCGCTGCCCCGAACGCGATGAGAACACCCGCAAAATATACCGCAACCACGGCAAGAAAAGGATGAGCAAAAAACGCAGAACAGAGGGTAAGATAGACGGGCATCTTTGCACTGCACGAAATATACGCAAGGATACACACCACGCGCGTTTGCAGGCTCTTGTTTTCCAGTCCGCGAGTGGTAAGAATGGCCGTTGCCGTACATCCGAACCCCATCAGCACGGAAAAAACTGCCCTGCCCGTCAGCCCCACGCGGGAAAACAGTCCGTCCGTCATGAACGCAAGCGAAGAGAGATAGCCGCTCTCCTCCATCAGAAACAGGGCAAGATACAATATAAAGATCTGCGGCAGAAAGGACAGAAGCATCCCTACTCCGCCGAAGAGGGCGCGCACAAACTCCCCCGCCGCCACCGCGCCTGAGGAAAGAATGCGCTCCGCAAGAAGATCGCCCAGCGAGGAAATCGCATCTTCCAGCAGAGCCTTGCACAGGGCACCCGGCATGAAGGGCGCAAAAGCAAAAAAGAAAGTGCAAAAAAGCAGAAACACAAAGAACGGCAGGGCAAAATACTTGTTGTAAAACAGCTTTTCCAGGCGGCTTTCATTTGCCGTCCCTGCCGAATAAATGCCCGCAAGCACATCCTCCTGCGGAGGAGCAGCGCGGCGCGCCGCCCCCTCTTCCAACGCGCGCCGAAGACGCGCAACGTCGCTTTTGCTGTGAGAATCTACCAGCAAGACGGGAATTCCCAGCCGTGCCGAAAGCTTTTTTTCGTCCAGATAGCCGCCCCTGCGGCGCAGGAGATCCGCCATTGTGACCGCCAAAAGGACGGGCGCACCCTGCGAAAGCACATCTCCCAAAAGCGCAAGCGAGCGGGGCAGTGTCAGCGCATCCGCCACGCAGACGGCGGCATCGAACTTTCCACGCAAGGCGGAGCTTGCCTCCTTCTCTTCGAGGGAATATGCCTGCAGCGAATACACGCCGGGCAGGTCGGTAAAAGTAACTTCTCTCTTTCCGAGTTTTGCACGGCGGGACAGCGCCCCTACCGTAACCCCCTGCCAGTTTCCTGTCCGTGCGTGCGCGCCTGTGACAGCGTTGAACAGAGTGGATTTTCCGCAATTCGGATTTCCTGCAAAGAGAATGTTCATGGCAGCACCTCCACACGGATCCTGCGCGCCGTCTCCGCGCGCAGAGCAAAGCGCACCCCTTCCGATTCCATCATCCGCACCCCGCCGAAAGGCGCAATGCGCACCACGCGCACCCTGCGCCCTTCCGAAAGGTTGAGCGCCTGCAAACGCAAACGAACGAGGGGCGGCAGATCCACTTGTTTTATGAGGGCGATTGCGCCCGCCTGTACCTGAGATAAGTCCATGCGTTATTGTATGCCGCCGCCCTGCATGGTTATGAGTACGGCAAATCAAGTTTGTCCCCTCTTTGCACATTCCGCGCGGAAAAGCAGCTGCCCCGCACAAGCGCAAACCCTTTACAACAGAAAAACGGGCGGAACAACTTGCGTTCCGCCCAGATGAATTGTCAAGTTAAGTGCAACAGTTAGAGAGATTTAGTTCAAATAAATCTTGCGGAGTTTGGTAATGCAAAACTTTCTTGGGCCTGGCGTTGA
>CASFBD010000023.1 GCA_949292885.1 uncultured Bacillota bacterium | reverse complement strand
ATCTCCTTGGTGTAAATTAGTTTCGCAACTCTATTTTACCACAGATTTGTATGAACTCTTTTTTTTCTTCTACTGTTGCACTTAATAGTATAATTCACCGCCCGTAAAAACAGCCCCGCACACCGTGCGGGGCTGTAAGGTTGTTTTGTTATCTGCCTGCGCGTTTGTTTTTGAGCTCTTCTTCGCGCGCCTTTTCTTCCGCTGTCTTTTCCTTAGGTTTGACAACCAGCAGGACGACAATGCCGATGAGGCACAGGACGCCGATGCCGAGGAATACGACGGAAAGAATGTTGTTCTGCAGCCAGTAAGTGGTGCCGGGGATGACGACCGCTTCTGCCGTGATACCGATGATCTGGTATGCGGAAGGATTAGAGCCGTCCTCGTTCTGGGTGATGCCGCTCTGATCGTCGACAGTCACCTGCACTTTATAATAGCCCATCTTCTGCGGAACAAAACTGAGGGAGCTTTCAGGGTTCCAGCTGTATGCGTTGTCGCCCTCTTCATCGTCGAGAGAGGAATCGTACACGGAGATCTCTTTCCAAGTGCCGAGAGTATTGGTACCGTCCGCCTGTTCCGCAGCTTTGATCTGGGAAATGGAAGAAACGGTTACGCCGCTGTTGGCTTCAAACAGGAAGAGTTTATACTCCGTCTTATAGCCGCTGAGAGCAATGATCTCGAAATCTTCGATGGTGTAAGTTGCATCTCTGTAACCCGTTTCCGCCTCGTCCGGCTCCTCGATGGATGCGCCGTAGTAGCGGACGTTAAAGGTAAACGTGACAAGATTTTTAACATCCCAGACGTTGGAAGAAGTAACTTCTTCGGGACGGTAGCTTCCGTCCGCCTGCTCGACAAGACCGATCATCACATTGCCCGCGCTGTTGGTGGGAACGACGCGGAAAGCGTAATCCCCTTCCGTGTTGACGGGGATGCGCAGATCGTCAAAGTCACCGGAAACGGTCTGAGTATCGCTTGTACCCGTGCGATAGTACACGGTGAACTTCATATCCGTATATCCGCACGTATCGTCAGTGATGTATGCTTTCAGGGAAGGAACATAGTAATAAGCGCCGCTGCCGACCTGAATGCTCTTGCCGTCTTTGAGCGCTGCCGCCGTGACGGTATTCTGATATTCGGTAATGTTGTCGGCATATTTGTTGTCTGCATCCACGGAATTGCCCGTAGTGGATACAAACTTGACTTCGGGAACGGATTCCACGCTGTTGGGATTGACCATGTTCAGCTCGCCGCCCGCATACCATTCGATGAAATAGTAGCTTTCGTTAGAATTACCGTCCGTCAGCTTGAAGGCGATGCTCAGTGTTCCGCCGTCGATGTTATTATCGGGGAAATCCGTTTCATTGAAACGCTTGTCAGAATCGAGTTCGTTGTATCCGACAAGTTTTCCGTCTTTGTCAAACTCTGCCGTAACTTCCTCTTCGCCGTCCATGACAGGCATCCCGTCCACAAGATAGTAACGGTTAGTGGTAATGGAAGAAGAGCAGACATCGATGGTAACGTAATCGAAATCGATCTTTTCGCCGAGAACGAGCTGCTTGATCTCGCTGTTGATGACCAGTGCAGGCGCCGTTTCGTCTTTGATCTTGTCCTCATCGTCCAGAAGGAAGCTCTGTCCGTTGAGTTCCCTGATCGAGAACAGCACGTCCGCACCCTCCGCCTTGAACGTGAGCGGCGTGATGGGCGTCGTCGCGGAAGACGATGCGTACTGCGCGTAATATTTACCGATGTTGGTGAACTTGCCCGTCACGGAAGCACTGCCGTCGGAAACGGTGACGTCAAAGTTGCCGTTGCCGTCGTCGCCCGTAAACGAAATGGTGAGTTCATCCGCAGCAAGAGAGGCTGCGCCCTCTTCGCCGTTGACGGAAACTTTCAGTTTGCCGTCCGCGGGCGTAAACACGATCTCGTTGACCGTTTTACCCTCTTTGCTCATACTCATCTGCGTGCTTTCCATCGCCACCGTGAAAGAGGTGAAAGAAGCCTCCGCCAGAGAGAGTTTGAGAGAGAAATACTGCGCCGCGCCGGCGTCCGTGACAGTCTTGTTTTCGGCATCCGCAAAGGAGTACCATTTCAGCGCAAGGTTTTTGCGCAGAGTGACGGTGCCGCCTTCGCCCAGCTTATACGTGAGGTAATTGTCCTCGCTGTCCTCTTTGGTTGCGCCGCTGGTGGTAAACACTCCCGAATAGGAAACGTCCGCCGCAGCACCTGCGCCCATAAATCCGAGGGACAGACAGGCTGCCGCCACGCAAAGCGCAAACGCAACGATCAATGCAAGTATGCTGACTTTTTGTTTGTTCATTCCCTTTGCTCCAATACTCATATTGAATGGGCGCGGCGCGTTTTGCGCGCTCTGCCCTGAAAAATGCTTGTACCTGTTTATTGTACCTTATAAAGGGATATTTGTCAAACGCATTTTTTTGCTTTCAACAAAATTTTACTCTTTTCTTTTGCGGGGAAGGAAATTTTTTCCTTTCCGTCACAATTCCAGCATTTTTTCCACGTCGAAATACTTCCAGGGCGAAACGTCCGCGGGCGGTTCCGCCATAAAGCGCATCCGCTCCTTTGTAACGGGATGCGTGAAAGAAAGCGAGTACGCCCACAGAGCCAGTCCGCCCTTTTTGGCATTTTCGCCGCCATAACGCATATCGCCGTATACAGGCGTGCCGATCCCTGCCATCTGCACGCGGATCTGATGCGTCCTGCCCGTATGCAGTTTGACACGCACAAAAGAACAGCCGCCTTTCTCTTCCATAACCTCATATTCGAGGGAAGCCATTTTAGCGCCGTCCGTTGTCTGCGGGCAGATATATACCATGTTGTTGACGGGATTCTTTTTCAGATAGTTGACGAGCGTGGCGCGCTTTTCCGCAGGCGAACCCACCAGCACGGTGAGGTACTGTTTTTCAAAGTCGCCGCCGCGCATCTGCTCGGCAAGACGGGACGCCGCCTTGCTGGTCTTGGCAAACACCATCACGCCGCCCGTGGGACGGTCGAGGCGGTGGATCAGCCCGATGTACACGTTGCCCGGCTTATCGTATGTGACTTTGACATAGCGGCGCACCGCTTCGAGCAGGCTGTCATCCCCGCTCTCGTCCCCGCAGGAAGGCACGCCCTGCGGCTTTAACACCACGATGATGTGATTGTCCTCATAAAGTATGGTAAGGTCATTCATTGACGAACATTCCTCCCGCGCCGCAAGGCAGCGGAATGCCCTCTTGCGTGGCGATCCCTACCTCGTAGGCGTCGATTTTTCCAGAATGCCCCGAAAGGCAAAGTTTTAAAATATTGTGCAACACCATGGGCTGCAGACCCGTAGTGTAACTGTTGATGAGAAAGAACAGCGGATCTTCCGAAAGTACCTGCGAACACAGCTGAACAAAAGAATACAGACTGTCCTCGATCTTCCATAACTCACCGCCCGGCCCCCTGCCGTACGAAGGCGGATCCATAATGATCGCATCGTATCGGTTGCCGCGGCGGATCTCCCGCTGGACAAACTTTTTGCAGTCGTCCACGATATAACGGATCCCGCTGTTGATGCCCGAAAGGCGGGCGTTTTCGCCCGCACGTTCCACCATGCCCTTGGCCGCATCCACGTGGACGACCTCGGCGCCCGCTTTGGCGCAGGCGACGGTAGCTCCGCCCGTATAGGCAAACAGATTGAGCACTTTGATCTTTCTTCCCGCACCGCGGATAAGCGCGGACATCCTGTCCCAGTTGACTGCCTGTTCGGGGAACAGCCCCGTGTGTTTGAACCCCATCGGCTTGATCTTGAAAGTAAGGTCGCCGTACCCCACCGTCCATTCTTCGGGCATGGGCTTGCGGAATTCCCACGCGCCGCCGCCCTTATCGCTGCGGCGATACACCGCGTTGATGTCCGGGCAGGCGAACAGATCGCGCTGTGCCTGCCAGATGACCTGCGGATCGGGACGGAGAAGGACCACATCTTTCCAGCGTTCCAGCTTATACCCGTCGCCCGTGGCAAGAATGGTATAATCTTTCCAGTTCTCTGCGATACGCATAATTTATCTCTTGACGACCGTAAGCGTCGCCTTGTCTTTGCCCAGCTCCCATTCTTTGGTGTAGCCTTCGGCGCTGCCTTCCTGCACACTGTCTGCAAGCACGACGGCGGCAATGGCGTCCTTATGCGAGGCGAGCACCTGCTTTGTCTGCCCTTCCGCCGTGTAATACACGTCGATGCGGTCGGTCACTTCAAAGCCCGCTTCCTTGCGCATGGTCTGCAGTTTGGAAATGAGTTCGCGCTCAATACCCTCTTCGATAAGTTCGGGCGTAAGCTTTGTATCCAGAGCTACGGTAATGCCCTTGTCGCTTGCGGAAACATAGCCTTCGGCGCTCTCCGTGGAGATAAGAAGATCCTCTTCGCAAAGTTCGACTTCCGCACCGGAGATCTCTGTTTTGAACGTCCCGCCGTCCTTTACTGCGGCGACGACGGCGGCGCCGTCGCACGTTTCGAGGAAAGAGCGGATGCCGCCCAGCAGTTTTCCGTACTTAGGCCCCAGCGTCTTCATCTGAGGTTTGAGCTTATAGGTGATCAGCGAGGACGCATCTTTGCTCAGCGTCATCTTCTTGATATTGAGCTCGTCCAGGATGACGCCCTGCAATTCCTCGTTGAGATCGAGGTCGCGCTCGGTAGCGACGATCATGTTTGCGAGCGGCTGACGGTTTTTCAGAGCGCCGGCATTGCGCGCCGACCTGCCCAGCACCACGACATCCAACACGGAATCCATGCCTTTTTCGAGGTCGGGATCGATGGCGGATTGATCGCTGACGGGGAACGCACACATATGCACGGATTTAGGTGCATCTTTAAAGAAATTGGGAACGAGGTTGCGGTACATCTGTTCTGCAAGGAAAGGCGTGTACGGCGCGGTAAGCTTGGCAAGCGTGACCAAAACGGTGTACAGCGTCGTGTATGCCGCCGCCTTGTCCTCCGTCATTTCCTTGCCCCAGTAGCGTTCCCTGCCGCGGCGGACGTACCAGTTGGACAAAACGTCCACAAAATCCTGCAGGGCGCGGGCGCTGTCCGTAATGTTGTAAGCGTCCAGATCTTTGTCCACCTCTTTGATCAGAGTGTTGAGTTTGGACAAGATCCATTTGTCCATCAGGGAAAGTTTGCATTTTTTCAGATCGTATTTGGAAGGATCGTACTTGTCGATCTCCGCGTACAGCACGAAGAACGCGTACGAATTCCACAGCGGTCCCATGTAACGGCGCTGTGCCTCGGACACCGCTTCGGGATAGAAACGGGACGGGATCCACGGCGCACTGGAGGTGTAGAAGTACCAGCGGACGGCGTCGCTGCCCTGTTTGTCGAGTACGCTCCAGGGATCGACGACGTTGCCCTTGTGCTTGGACATCTTGACGCCGTTTTTGTCGTTGACGTGTCCCAGCACGATACAGTTTTTGAAAGGAGCCTTTCCGAACAGAATGGTAGAAATGACAAGCAGCGTATAGAACCAGCCGCGCGTCTGATCCACCGCCTCGGAAATGAAGTCGGCGGGGAATGTTTCGTCGAACAGATCCTTGTTTTCAAAAGGATAATGATACTGTGCGAAGGGCATGGAACCCGAATCGAACCAGCAGTCGATGACCTCGGGTGTGCGCTTCATAGTGCCGCCGCACTCGCACTTAAAGGTACAGTTGTCGATGTACGGGCGGTGCAGTTCGATGTCGCCCTCGATGCCGCAGAGCTGTTTCAGCTCTTCCTTGCTGCCGATGACGTGCACTTTGCCGCAGTCCGGGCAGACCCAGACGGGCAGAGGCGTGCCCCAGTAACGGTCGCGGGAAAGCCCCCAGTCGATGACGTTTTCCAGGAAATTGCCCATGCGCCCCGTGCGGATGGTATCGGGCATCCAATGAACGGAATCGTTGGCCTTGATCAGTTCGTCCTTGACCGCCGTCACTTTGATGAACCAGCTTTCGCGCGCATAGTACAGCAGCGGCGTATCGCAGCGCCAGCAGTGAGGATAGCTGTGCTCATACAGCATTTCCTTGAACAAAAGCCCCTTTTCTTTGAGCATCTGGATGATGCCTTTGTCCGCTTTTTTAACGAACGTTCCCGCAAATTCGGTGACGGCAGGCACAAAACAGCCGCGCTCGTCCACCATATTGACCACGGGAAGGGAATACTTCTTGCCGACGCGGTAGTCGTCTTCACCGAAAGCAGGCGCAATGTGTACGATGCCCGTGCCGTCCGTCAGCGTGACGTAGCCGTCGCACACGACGTAGTACGCCTTTTCGCGGAACTTGCCCTGCGCGTACGGGAACAGAGGTTCGTATTCCGCATATTCGTACTCCTTGCCCTTTTTGACGGACAGAAGTTTGTAGTTTTCAAACAAAGAGGACAGGAGAGCCTGCGCAAGAACATAGTGTGCGCCGTCCTCCGCCTCGATCTCCGCGTAATCCTCGTCCGCGTTCATGCAGAGCGCGACGTTGGAAGGGAGCGTCCACGGCGTGGTCGTCCAGGCAAGGAAATAGGAATTTTCCAGACCTTTTCTCTTAAAACGCACGAACACAGACGTTTCCTTGACGTCTTTATATCCCTGCGCCACTTCGTGCGAGGAGAGAGCCGTGCCGCAGCGCGGGCAGTACGGAACGATCTTGTGACCCTTGTACAAAAGCCCCTTCTTCCAGATCTCTTTCAGCGCCCACCAGACGGATTCGATGTACTTGTCGTCGTACGTAACGTACGGGTTTTCCATGTCCGCCCAATATCCCACGCGTTCGGACATTTTTTCCCATTCGCTCTTGTACTTCCACACGCTTTCCTTGCACTTTTTGATAAACGGCTCGATGCCGTACTTTTCAATGTCCTGTTTGCCGTCCATGCCCAGCAGTTTTTCCACTTCCAGCTCGACGGGCAGGCCGTGCGTATCCCAGCCCGCTTTGCGCAGGACGTGTTTCCCCTTCATCGTCTGATAACGGGGAATGATGTCCTTCATCACGCGGGTAAGAATGTGGCCGATGTGCGGCTTTCCGTTTGCCGTAGGAGGGCCGTCGTAGAATGAGAACTCCTCTCCGCCTTCCCGTTCCTTCACGCTGTCTTCAAACACGTGCTCCTTTTCCCAGAACGCGACCACTTCCTTTTCGCGTTCGACAAAGTTCATCGCCGTGTCGACTTTGGAATACAGTTTTTTTTCTGACATTGTTCTTCTCCTTGCGGTTCTGACAATTTTTACGATTTAAAAAATCCCCTCTCGTTTTCGGAAAACTAAGAGGGGACCACCAAAACATACAAACATACGCCCTTTTTGATAACGCGGAAGAAATACCGCGCGCAAAACTACTCCCTTCCGGTTTCGCCCCGCGTGCTGAGAGGTGATACTCTGCCGCGCCCTGCTTTGCTCCCCTTTCACCTTGCGGAAGCTCTCTGATAAAGTGGTTTGCGGAGGCTTGTCCTCTGTCGTCGCATTTATTTTATACTATTTTAACAATTCCGCCGCCATTTGTAAAGCGATTTCGCGAAGATTTGCATTTTTTCTGCAACCCTCGCGCGTATAGAAAAGCCGCGGCAAGTTCCGCCGCGGCAATAAATCTATTTGGATTGCAATGCATTGTAGATCCACTCCCCGATCGGGAAGTTTGCGTTGACCGTTTCCTGGAAAGGGTTTTGCCCGAAGATATACTTGAACAAACTCGTCTGCGCGCAGACGTCGTACGCGGAGGAAACAGGTGCAAAATCGGTAAACGTTCCGGCAGCCGCACCAAGCACCAGCAGAACCGCCAGCGTGATGCAGACACCATAGACAGCGCCGAGGATCCCGTCGATGATGCGGAAAAAGAGAAATTTACGCAGGCATTTGAGAATAGCTTTGACGATCGCCATCACGATCGCCACGACAATGGCAAGCCCCGCCCACACGATGACACTGACGGCAAGATCCGCGACGTCAGAAACCGGTTTGCCGAACAGTGTATCCCCGTTCGCCAGTCCGGAAAGAGCATCGGCAATGGATGCGTAAAGCCCCGTATCGCCCAGCTTTTGCGTAAGTTGCGGGACAAAACTCATGCCGAGAAGAACAATGATGACAATATCAACCAGCCACCATGCCCTGTTCAGAAATCCTTTTTTGTAACCGATAAACGCCATCAGCGCCAAAAAAAGGACAAACGTAATATCAATAGCGATTTTCATAACTCAAAATTTATTCGAGTCCGCCGTTGTTTCCCTTTTTTCCTTTGAAAAAGAGGAGGAAAAGAACGCGGACAACGTTTGCGCAAGCCCCGACCAGGAAAAGCGTAGTGAGGGCGTTAAACTGTCCCACCCACCAGAAGATCAGCGTGAGCAGACCTGCCGCAATGAGAGAAGTCCATGCAAAAAACAGGTGCCAACCCTTGAAACGGACTTTGCCGAAAAGGCTGAACAGGAGCGGGAAACCGAGCACGAGCAAGGCAAAATACACGGGGATCCCGTATTCCACAACGCGGTAACACACCGTGCGGCAGACAGACGCAAGAAACTCGTTCTGTGCAAACTCCACCGTGCGGATATAATCGAGGAACGCCTGCATCTTTTCATTGCCGCCGTTGTTGAACAGCTTTTCGTACAGATGTTTCAGGGAATCCAGCCCGCTGAATTCGTATGTACCCTGCATCCACGGCACAAAGAAAAACGCGATGGAAAGCCCCAGCATGACAAGTGCGATAAAGGAAATGACGATCCTGTTGACACTGCGCACCTTCTTTTTGGACGCTGTATTCCCTTGCGGCACGGCGGGCGCAGCGGCGGATGATGCCCCATACGGCTGCTGCACGGCATACGGCATGGGCGGATACGTCTGCGCATAGTAGACAGGCTGCTGTGCAGGCTGCTGCGCTTCTGCTTTCTGCGCGGCAGGCTCCGCGGGCGCCGCATAGCGGGACTGCATCCCGTTCATGCGGTCGATCTCTCCATGCAAGGCCTTAAGTTCCCCTTTCAGCTGCGCCACTTCGGTAAGAAGCTCGAACCTCTCCTTGGAAGAAGATTCCGCAGCAGGCTGAACGGGAGGCTGCGAGGACGCAACTTCCTCCTTATAAGCGCTGAGATTGCTCTTCATTTTGCTGAGGACACTGTCCAGGTCCTCTTCAAAAAGATAGCCGCAGGAAGGGCAGCGAACCTTGTCCTCGCTCGTCGCTTTCCCGCAATTTTTACAGATCTTCACGATGTTGTTTCTCCCTGTTGATCTTGGCAAAATTATTCAGTTTCCGCATAAACGGAACTGTACTTATTACTATTATAGCGACAAAGTGCGCGTTTGTCAATCCCACGCGCTAAAAAGAAAAAGTTTGACCGCAGAAAATTTTACCGGCCGCGCACCGGGCGCGGCCGTCTTTTTATTTCTTGTTGAAATTGTCTTTCAGGGAAACGATTTCGGACAGAATAAGTTTGCCCCCTTCCGTGCATTTTTTGTAGTAGCCCGTGCGCATAAGCTGGAAAGGCGTCCCTTCCGCCGCCTGCAAAAGATGGGGCTCTGCCTTGGCGGAAAGAATTGTTTCGCTGTCGGGGTTCATACGTTCGGAGAAATCCTGTCCCGCATAATCCGCATCGCGCAAAAGGCTTTCGTACTGACGCACTTCCGCGTCCACACAGGTATCCGCATTCACCCAGTGAATGACGCCCTTCACCTTGATTCCGCTGGTGTCGCTGCCGCTGTGGCTTTCCGGAACGTAAGAACAAAGCACTTCCGTCACATTCCCGTTTTCGTCCGTCACGACGTCGTCGCAGCGCACGATGTACGCGTTTTTCAGACGTACGTACCCGTCTTTTTTCAACCGGAAGTACTTGGGCGGAGGGTCAAGGGAGAAGTCCGTGCTCTCGATGTAAAGGTGCTTGCCGAACTTCACTTTACGCGTTCCCGCGCTTTCGTCCGTCTGGTTGATGTCGAAATCCAGCTCCTCCTCACCTTCATAATTTGTGATGGTGAGTTTCAGCGGAGAAAGCACTGCCATCGCGCGTTCCGCGTGCGCATTGAGGTATTCCCTCACGCACGCCTCAAAATAAGAATATTCGCACTCCGAATTTGCCTTGGCAACGCCGATCCTCGAACAGAAATCGCGCACCGCCGCCGCGGGAATGCCGCGGTTGCGCAGCCCCGACAGCGTGGGCATACGAGGATCGTCCCAGCCGTGGACGAGGTTTTCTTCCACCAGCTTTTTAAGATAGCGCTTGCTCATCACCGTATTGGTGATATTCAGGCGGGCAAACTCGATCTGACGCGGCTTGGGCGAAAAGCCGAGCGTGATCCCTACCCAGTCGTATAGCGGGCGGTGATCTTCAAATTCCAGCGTGCAGAGGGAGTGCGTCACGCCCTGCAGATAGTCGCAGATGGGGTGCGCGTAATCGTACATGGGATAGATACACCATTTATCCCCAGTACGGTGATGTGTTGCGTGCAGGATCCTGTAAATGACAGGGTCGCGCAGATTGACATTGGGCGACGCCATGTCGATCTTTGCGCGCAGGCACTTTTCGCCGTCCTTGTATTTCCCTTCCTTCATTTCCGTAAACAGGCGGAGATTTTCCTCCACACTGCGGTTGCGGTACGGACTTTCCACCCCCGGTTCGGTCAGCGTTCCGCGCGTGTTTTTGATCTCTTCCGCAGAAAGATCGCACACAAACGCTTTCCCCTCGCGGATCAGGCGCAGGGCGTACTCGTAAATGGTATCGAAAAAGTCGGACGCATAGCACTCGCGCGCCCAATCATAACCCAGCCAACGGATGTCCGCACGGATGGCGTCCACGAATTCCGTCTTTTCCTTGGACGGGTTCGTGTCATCAAAAAACAGGTTGCACTTTCCGCCGTAACGGAGCGCCGTCCCGAAGTTGACGAACATACTCTTTGCGTGCCCGACGTGCAGATAACCGTTCGGTTCGGGCGGGAAGCGCGTCTGAATGGCGTCTACCTTTCCGCTTTCTATGTCCTCATTGATGATCTGTTCGATAAAGTTTGCCGCCTCCGCGACGGGTTTGAGTTTTTCTTCCATAACTTTCTCCAAAAATACTGTTTTGTCCGAATTTCAGCGCAACGTACTCTGTTTTTTGCAACAAACGGCTCAGGAAAGCCCCACCGTTTCACCTTGCTCGTCCACATCTATATGCTCGGCGGCAGGGTGTTTTCCCAGCCCCGGCATCAGCATGATACTGCCCGCCACGGCGACGACAAATTCCGCGCCGCCCTTGACGATGATGTCGCGCACGTGTACGGTAAATCCCGTCGGGCGCGAAAGAAGTTTTGCATCGTCCGAAAGAGAGTACTGCGTCTTTGCGATGATGACGGGAAGTTTTCCGTATCCGCGCTTTTCCGCATCGGCGATTTTTTCCTCCGCCTCTTGGGAGAAGGTGACGCCCTCCCCGCCGTACACGTTCTTCACCACATCCGCAATTTTCTTTTTGATGGGGTCGTTCAGATCGTAAGAATAATGCAGCTCGCTCTTTCCCTGCGCCGCGGCGCAAACAGCTTTTGCAAGCTCTTCGCCGCCCTCGCCGCCTTTGAGGAACACGTCCGTAAACACGACCTGTGCCCCTGCCTGTTCCACACCGCGCATCACCGCCTCGATCTCGGCGGGCGTGTCGGTGGCAAAGCGGTTCATCGCCACAACGACAGGCTTGCGGTAGACGTTTTTCATATTCTCTATATGCTTATACAGATTGGGCATCCCCTTTTCCAATGCAGAAAGGTCTTCCTGCGAAAGGTTCGACTTATCCGCGCCGCCGTGCAGTTTGAGCGCCTTCACAGTCGCCACGACGACGATACAATCGGGTTGAATGCCTGCCACGCGGCATTTGGTATCCAGGAATTTTTCCGCACCCAGGTCGGCGCCGAATCCCGCCTCCGTCACCACCCAATCCGCCAGCGAAAGCGCGGTATAAGTGGCGATGATGCTGTTGCAGCCGTGCGCGATGTTGGCAAACGGGCCGCCGTGAACGATGGCGGGCGTGCCTTCCAGCGTCTGCACGAGGTTGGGTTTGATGGCGTCTTTCAGGAGCACCGTCATGGAACCCTCCGCTTTCAGATCGCGTGCATACACGTATTCGCCCTTGCGGTTTTCACCCACGATGATGTTGGCGATGCGGCGTTTCAGATCTTTCAGAGAGGTGGACAGGCAAAGGATCGCCATGATCTCGGACGCCGCCGTGATCTCGAAATGCTCTTTGCGCTCCACGCCCTCACCGTTTTTGCCGATGGTGACGTTGCGCAACGAACGGTCGTTCATGTCCAGGCAGCGGCGGAAATAGATCTTTTTGGGGTCGATGTCCAGCTCGTTGCCGCGGAAAATGTGGTTGTCGAGCATGGCACACAGAAGGTTGTTCGCCGCCGTGATGGCGTGCAGATCCCCCGTAAAGTGCAGGTTGATGTCCTCCATCGGCACCACCTGTGCGTAGCCGCCGCCCGCGGCGCCCCCTTTGATGCCGAACACGGGGCCGAGAGAAGGCTCGCGCAGGGCAAGGCATACTTTTTTGCCCAGACGGGACATTCCGTCCGCAAGGCCGATGGAAACGGTAGTCTTACCCTCGCCCGAAGCAGTGGGGTTGATGGCGGTAACGAGTACAAGTTTTCCCTTGCGTGCGGAAAAATCGGCGGTGATCTTTGCCTTATATTTTCCGTACCGCTCGATCTGATCTTCCGTCAGGCCGAGTTTTGCGGCAATTTTGCCGATCTCCTGCATTTTACATTGTTTTGCTATTTCGATATCGCTGAGCATCTTTCATCCTCCGTTTTTTAACCGTGTTTGCAATCGTGCGGAAGGCATAGTTTTTCCCCATCGGAAACAAAAATGTCCCCTTCCTTTTCAAAGCCGAACCGTTTGAGATCCAGCCCCCAGACGTCTTTCGTAAAGACGCGGCCGACCCCGTCGTTTCTGCACTTGTTGACCAGCGTGCGGAGCATCAGCTCTTTCTGCGTGCAGTTTTCGTCGCAGACGAGTTCACCCTCTTTCAGACCGCCGCCCGAAACGTTTGCCCCGTCGCGCAGGCAATACCAGAACGTATAGCCATCTTTTTTGCCCAATAATACGGATAACATAACAACATTATAACACAACTGAAAAATAAACGCAAAAAAAGTTGTACCGCCTTGCAAATTTATGGTATAATTTTTTTACGGTTTTCCCGTTCGGGAGAAAATAACGGATCGGAGATCTATATGGACCAAGCAATTTTGCAGGCGCTGGAAAAGATACGCTGTCCCTTTCTGGACGTATTCTTTTCCGTCTTTACCGCACTCGGCGAAGAATTTATCATTGCCGCGATCATTGCCGTCGTATTTATCTGCTTTTCCAAACGGACGGGCGAACAGGCGCTGCTCACCGTAATGACCGCAAGCTGCTTTACCACGGGCATCAAGAGCGCCGTGCGCAGGACGCGCCCCTATGCCGCGGGCGTCGTTGACCGCGTTCACGTGGACAACCCGCTCGTTTCCACCGCCGACCTCGACGCAGACATGAGTTTCCCCAGCGGGCACTCGACGGCAACAAGCGGATTTTTTGCCACACTCGCCATTCGCCTGCGCCGCCCGCTCGTCATTGCACTGAGCGCGGTATTTGTCCTTCTGGTCATGCTCTCGCGGCTGTACCTGGGCGTACATTATCCCACAGACGTTCTTACAGGTCTGTGCATCGGCGTCGCCTGTGCCTTTTTATGGCAGCTGATCTACACAAAATGGTACGGCGCAAGACTGTACGTCTATCTGGGGATCGGACTGCTCACCCTGCCGCTGCTGTTTATAGAGCGCACCGCCACCCATTCTATGTTCCAGATCTCCGCCATCACACTCGCCACGGCGGCGGGCCTTTTACTGGAAGAAAAATTCTTCCCCTTTGCAGATACAAAAAAATGGCTGCACAGGCTGTTCCGACTGCTCATCGTTGGCGGCGTGGCGGCAGTTTTCTTCCTGCCGATGGAATTTCTGTTGCCCGAAGGAGAATGGTTCAGTTTTTTGAAATATTTCCTCACGCTCTTCGCAGGACTGACGATTGCTCCTCTTTTATATAAAATCTTCAAGATATAGCCGCAAATCATTGACTTTATGACGGCAAACAAGTAAAATAGGGTAGAATTTATATTGGTTTTGAGGTGTACTATGGCAGACAAACATGAAGTTACGATGGACAAGATCGTCAACCTTTGCAAAACGCGCGGCATTATCTTCCCCGGCAGCGAGATCTACGGCGGCATGGGAAATACGTGGGACTACGGCCCCGTCGGCGTCGAGATCAAAAACAACATCAAGCGCGCCTGGTGGAGAAAGTTCGTGCAGGAAAGCGACAATTCCTACGGCGTGGATGCGGCGATCCTGATGAATTCGCGCGTTTGGGAAGCAAGCGGCCACACCGCCTCCTTCACCGACCCCAAAATGGACTGCAAAGAGTGCAAAGCGCGCTTCCGCGCGGATAACCTGATCGAGGCGCATTCCAAAGGAAAGGTCAACCCCGATACCATGTCCAACGAAGAGATGGAAGCGTACATCGCCGAACACAAAGTTGCCTGCCCCAACTGCGGCAAGCACAACTGGACGCCCATCCGCACGTTCAACCTCATGTTTGAAACCTCCCGCGGGGTGACCGACGAGAGCCAGAACAAAATTTACCTGCGCCCCGAAACCGCACAGGGTGAATTTGTCAACTTCCTCAACGTCCAGCGCACCACCCGCGCCAAAGTCCCCTTCGGCATCGCGCAGATCGGCAAAGCGTTCCGCAACGAGATCACGCCCGGAAACTTCATTTTCCGCACCATCGAATTTGAACAGATGGAACACCAGTGGTTCTGCAAGGAAGGCACCGACCTGCAATACTACGAAGAATACAAACAGAAAGCCAAAAACTTCCTGCTCGGGCTCGGATTCAAGGAAGAACATCTGCGCTTTAAAGACCACGACAAACTGGCGCACTACGCAAAATCCGCGTGCGACATCCAGTACCTGTTCCCCATCGGCTGGTCCGAGCTCAACGGTATTCACGACCGTACCGACTACGACCTTTCCCGCCACCAGGAGTATTCGGGCAAGAACATGAACTACCTCGACCCCACAACGGGCGAAAAGTATATTCCCTACGTCGTGGAATACTCCATCGGCGCAGACAGGCTGATGCTCGCCGTCCTGTGCGAAGCGTATGAGGAAGAGGAACTGGAAGGAGGCGACGTGCGCACTGTCATGCACTTCCATCCCGCACTCGCCGCTTACAAAGCAGCCGTTCTGCCCCTGCAGAAAAACCTTTCCGAAAAAGCGAAAGAAGTTTATAAAAAACTTGCAAAGCGCTTTATGGTCACCTATGACGAAGCGGGCTCCATCGGCAAACGCTACCGCCGTCAGGATGAGATCGGCACCCCCTACTGCATCACCATCGACTTCGACACGCTGGAAAACAATTCTGTCACCGTACGCGACCGCGACACGATGGCACAGATCCGCCTCGACATCGACGAGATCGCACCCTACATCGAAAAATCTCTCGAACACTGATCTTTTCCGTCCTTTTCGGCGGTTAAAAAAAGCAGGACGGTACGCAAAAATGCGTACCGTCCTGCTTTTTTTGGCAATTCAGACACCGCTGCCGCGCAAGATCTTCTGCACAGCGGCCGCGTCTCAGACAATCTCTGTTTTCGCGCGGAAAACCGCACGCAATTTGTCATTTCAGCCACAAAGGCTTTTGCGGGATCTCCCCTGTCTGCGGCGCATCCAGCCATGCCTGATACCATGCCGAAAGCTCGTTCCTCTGCTGCTCGGAAAGTTTTTCGTACCAGAACACCCCGCGGTCTGTCACAAGGAAACATTCCGTTTCCCTTCTTTGTCTGATTTCCTCCCTGCGCCGCTCTTCCCTTTCCGCCGTCTTGTCTCTCTGCGCTAGCGCACCGTCCCTGATCTCATAATTGCAAAGGCCTTCTTCATCGAAAACTTCGTACTTCTGCGCCCCGTGCCTTGCCGTATTTGTTTCGTCTATACAGACATCTGTTTCCTGCGGGGTTTCAAACGCTTCGGAAAAGATATGCGTCACTGTCCCGTCCGCATTTACGCGCGCGTAAATTTTATTGTAATTGATATTCTCCATTCCTTATCCCCTTTTTAAAGTTCTGCGTCTGCAAAAAGCTCACCGTTTGACAACGAATATACATGATTCCCCGTTAATCCGGTTGTTTGAACGTTTATCTGCAAAAAGTTATTGTACAAACCTTGAAAACCTATGGATGACGGCGTTTTTGATACTCCGTTGCCGCGAAGATCAGGCATTTTATTAACTGTTATGGTAGGCTTTGCACGCATCGTTGTCGGAAGCGGAACTGCGGCATACACGGTGGTGGTTCCTGACGATGCAGTGGCGCATCCATGAAGTGTTACTTTTTGGAAAAATCTTTGACACTTTAAAAGTTCAACCGCGCTGTCCGGAGGAATAAACCCGGTTGCTGCTCCTCCTATTTCAAGTTTTGTCCATTCTATTATTGTATCAACGTCTGATATGGTGTTCGAGTTATTATACAGGGCATAAACATACAATTGCGTGGCATTGTCTGAAATTTTTGTCGTCAACGTAGCTATGCCGTCATCAAGAACAGAAACCGTAGGCGTATTGACGCCGTCTCGTATAGCAATGCTCGGCACGCCGGTTGCGTAGGAAAAGTTTTTGAATTTGACCGACAATGTAACTGTTTTTCCGCGAAACGAAGCATAGTCCTCGATGATCTGACAGAGATAACTCCAGGCGCCTAAAGAGGTTATTTCTACTGTCCCGCTGTCTTTCGCCGCGTATGAAACACCGTTACTTTTCCACCTGTCTACACCATAGTCGTTATTGCTATAATTTGTTTTTCCCCTCTGATTTATTTTGAAATCAGGATTTATCAGGAAATTTTCGCCCCCGAAGATCTCGCTTTTCAAAGCATATTCTTCGGAACCTTTTCCACCCAATCTTACGGCATCGGTCGCATTGCCGACGGTCATTCCCGAGTACGTCCCCGTCGTCTTTGCATAACCGCTTGCAGCCACGCCGCCCAACTGTTCCGCATTCGCAGCATTCTGCGCCGTCGTTGCAGTATCCGCCGTATCCGCGTGTTCCGCATTGACGGAGGAGTCCGCTTTGGCCACTGAGGAAACCAATTCGTATCCGTTCCCTTCGCCGTTGACGACGGGAATTTTCCCCGCATCACTGCTTACCGGAGAAACCAAGCCGAACAGAAAGCACACATACAGCGTTTGTTCCTTTACCACAAGGTGAACAAAGGCATTTCTGTCAACGAAGAAATGCGCCATATATCCTTCCTGCGCTCCCGTCATCACGATGCGGCCGTCTCCGCCGAGATTAAGGAGGGCAAATTTCTTGCTGTGATCGACCGCAGCTGAAAGCACGATCGCTCCGTCGCGGTAATTGCAGGCCTCATACTGAACGATCTCCTCCTCAGTAAGAACGATCTCCGTAACCTCCGTTTCGTCCATTCTGAAAAAGGATAGGATCTGTGCCTGCACCGCCGTCCCGGAAACGGAGACCGCTTTGGCGCAGACAAAGTACAATTCCCCTGTCTTCTGATGTTTACAAAGTACGGAGAAGAAATCACCCGACTGCGGCAATCGGGAAAAAGAAGTACTTTCCAAAGACAAGGAGCCGCCGACCGCGGGAGATACAGAAATCCCGGCCGGCATAGAAGTACAGACGACCGAATTTGCATACTCTTTCGTAGCAAATCCGGAAAGATCCTCCCCCGACCCCGATCCGATCCTCTCATAGCTGTTTTTCTGCTCCGACCAAGCGTATTCGGCATATTCGTTTCCGGGCTCTCCCGATCCGGAGGGGATCATGTAAATAAATCGCGCGCTGCCGGGAACGGGGAGCGACTCAAAAGAGTCGTATTCGTAGTTAAAAGACAGGGCATTCCCGACGAGCTTTTTAGCCTCCTCCGCACTCTGTTCCGCATCCTCGGCAAAATCGTGCGCGCTTGATTCATAAGTAGACGCAAAGGAAGCGTATTCGGAAGCAATATTTGCCTGAGTTTCCGCCTGTCTGCTGAACAGCGACGCTCTCTCTTCCCAAACGGCTGCCGCATCTTCGCTGATTTTTGCCTTGGACGCGCTCTCCTGCGCCGCACTCGCCTGCTCATATACGTCCTGGAATTTACAGACTTCTTCCCAAACCTCCGCGTTCAGATCCCCGCTCTCCGTGTACGGAGGCAGGGAATTGTCAGAAACCAAAGAACGCACAAAGGTACCGTAGACGGCCGCCTCGGGACAGTATACGATTTCGCCCGCCGCGTAAACGGCGCCCTCTCGGTAAGCATACAAAGCGCGTGCGGCAAAATCTGCCGATGCCGCATCAGCCCGCAACTGAGCGATCGCGGCAAGGATCTGTCCATAGACATCCTCCGTCGGCTGCTGCGGCAGTTCTCCCGCAACGCCGCGCTCGACGGTAAACAGAACGGGCGCCCCCGCCTGTTCGCTTCCGTCTGCCGCCGTAAAGAAAAACTGTGCCGCCACGGTGCCGTAATGCGCCGTGACGGCGGCGGGGATCGTTCCGCGCCAACCATACAGCGGGATCCCGCCTTCCCCCTGTATTCCTTCCATAAGCCCGATACAGGTGAGCAACTGCCGCTGCGTTCCCTCCCCCGAAGGCAAACGGTACGAAACGGAAAACTGCGCGCTTTCCGAAACAGGTGCCGCCACTGTCAACACGCACGCCTCCGCAGAGCCCTGCACAACGTGTTCCGGAACACAGCCCACGGCATTGCCCTGCGCATCGCAAATATAGATCATTTCGACTTCCTCCCAAACAGACTTTGACGGGGATTGCACACGCGTCTCCCCTCTTTACCCTTCCATTATACGCTTTGAATAAGCCTGTCACAAGGATAGCCGACAACTCTTTTCCCACAGTAAATATCCCCCACTAAAGTGGGGGCTTTGGAAAGCCCTAAAGGGCAAGGTTACTGGCGCGGCGCTCAAGCGCCGTACAAAACTCGCCTACCGCAC